>JAFLDQ010000066.1 GCA_017302355.1 Dechloromonas sp. | reverse complement strand
GCATCAAGTCGATCGCGCCAGCACTACACAATCCGCAGATCGGCCCTCTCCAGCCCGCCAAACCATCGCAAATCCAGCAAATTCAACCGCCACCGCAGGGCGTCAAATTCCAATCGCGGAATTTGGGATTCCCCCCTCGCCGAACAATCAGGCGGCGGCAGCGTATAATGCCCGCTTTGCTTTTTCCGCTGTGAATCAATGGCCCATGACGTCAAATCACAGCTGACCGCCCTGCTGCAGCAGGCGCTGGCCAGCGTAGCGCCGACCGCGGCGGATACGCCTATCCACCTCGAGCGCCCGCGCGACCCGACGCATGGCGACTTCGCCACCAACCTGGCGATGCAGCTGGCCAAGTTGCTGAGGAAGAATCCGCGCGAACTCGCCAATCGCCTGCTGGCCGAGTTGCCGGTGTCGGCGCTGGTCGCCCGGGCGGAAGTGGCGGGGGCCGGATTCATCAACTTCACGCTCGATGCGCGGGCCAAGGTCAATGTCGTCGGCGCCGTCCTGATCGCGGGCGACAGGTTCGGGCGCTCGCAGCTCGGCGCCAGGCGCAAGGTGCAGGTCGAGTTCGTGTCCGCCAACCCGACCGGCCCGCTGCACGTCGGCCACGGCCGCGGCGCCGCCTATGGCGCGTCGCTGTCCAACCTGCTGGCGTTCGCCGGCTGGGACGTGACGCGCGAGTATTACGTCAACGACGCCGGGCGGCAGATGGACATCCTCGGTCTGTCGACCTGGCTGCGCTACCTCGAGCAGCATGGCGTCGCCGCGCCATTCCCCGCCAACGCCTATCAGGGCGGTTATGTCCGCGACATGGCGAACCAATTGACCGCGGCGCACGGCGCAAAGTACGTTCGTTCCGCCGTCGCGCTGACCGCCGGCATTCCCGGCCTGCCGCAGGCCGACCGCGCCGACGACGAGGCCAGGCAGCAGCGCGAACTCCATCTCGATGCGCTGATCGCGCGCGCCAAGGAACTGCTCGGGGCCGACTGGACCTACGTGCATCAGCATGCGCTGGCGGAACAACTGGCCGACTGTCGCGGCGATCTGGAGGAGTTCGGCGTCGAGTTCGACGTCTGGTTCTCCGAAATGGCGCTTTTCGACACCGGACTGGTCGCGCGTTGCGTCGACCTGCTGGGACGGAACGGCCATCTCTACGAGCAGAACGGCGCCCGCTGGTTCCGGTCGACCGCCTTCGGCGACGAAAAGGACCGTGTCGTCCAGCGCGAGAACGGCGTGTACACCTATTTCGCTTCCGACATCGCCTATCACCTGAACAAGTTCGAACGCGGCTTCGACCGGATCATCAACATCTGGGGCGCCGACCACCACGGTTACATTCCGCGCGTCAGCGGCGCCGTCAGGGCGCTCGGTCTCGATGCCGACAAGCTGCATGTGGCGCTGGTCCAGTTCGCCGTCCTCTACCGCAACGGCCAGAAGGCTTCGATGTCCACCCGCTCCGGCGAGTTCGTCACGCTGCGCGAACTGCGCGGCGAGGTCGGCAACGACGCCTGCCGCTTCTTCTATGCGTTGCGCAAGTCGGACCAGCATCTCGATTTCGACCTCGATCTGGCCAAGAGCCAGACCAACGAGAATCCGGTCTATTACATTCAGTACGCCCACGCCCGCATCTGCTCGGTCATCGCACAGTGGGACGGCGATTTCGCATCGCTCGCCATCGCCGACCTGAGGCGTCTCGACAGTCCCCGCGAGCTGATCCTCGCCAACAAGCTGGCGGAATTCCGCGATGTCGTCGAGAATGCGGCGCGTGACCTGGCGCCGCACCTGATCGCCTTCTACCTGAAGGATCTGGCCGGCGAGTTCCATGGCTGGTATAACGCCGAACGCATGCTGGTCGACGATGTCCCCCTGCGCGATGCGCGCGTCGCGCTCGCCGCGGCGGTCCGTCAGGTAATCCGCAATGGTCTGGGAATCCTGGGTGTCAGCTGCCCGGAATCGATGTGAGGAAACGCCATGAGCCGTGACTTGAAACCCAGGAGAAGCCAGCCGGCAAGAAGGAAGGCGCGCGGCGGCACGCTGATCGGCATGTTCATCGGCCTCGTGATCGGGGTCATCATCGCCGCCGGGGTGGTGTGGACGATGAACAAGTCGCCCCTGCCCTTCAACAAGCAACTGCCGGCGCCGCCGCCGGAAAGCGGCAAGGCGAATGGAGCCAAGGCGCCGCCGCCCGGCGGTGAGGCCCAGCCGGCGCAGCCGCTGACGCTGCCGGGAAAACCGGGGGACCCGATCCCGGAAAAACGCTTCCAGTTCTACGACATCCTGCCGGGCAAGTCCGACGCCGTTCCGGACAAGGCGCCGAAACCCGTCGCCAAGGAAGAACCGGCGAAAGAAGAGCCGAAGAAGGAAGAAAAGAAGGAAGAGCCCAGGGAAAGCAAGACCCCGCTCTTCCTGCAGGCAGGCTCGTTCAGCACGCCGCAGGATGCGGACAACCAGAAAGCCCGTCTCGCGTTCATGGGAGTGGAGGCCGTCGTGCAGCAGGTGATGGTGCAGGACAAGACCTACTATCGTGTCCGGGTCGGTCCGTATACCAAGATCGATGAACTGAACAAGGTCCGCGCCGAACTGGCCAGAAATGGCGTTGAAGCCCAGCTTGTCAGGAACAAGGAGTAAGTCATGCACTTTGCCCGTCGCACTTTTCTCGGCGTGACCGTCGTTGCCGCGCTGGCGCTCGCCGTTCCGGCATGGGCGCAGACCGCCGGCAAGGATTACACGCCGGTTTCGCCCACCCAGCCGACCGACGATCCGGCGAAGATCGAGGTGCTCGAATTCTTCAGCTACGGGTGTCCGCACTGCAGCGACTTCCATCCGCTGATTTCCGCCTGGGCGGCCAGGCAGCCCGGCGACGTGGTGTTCAAGCGGGTGCCGGTCACCTTTGGCCGCGCTGCCTGGGCGAATCTCGCCAAGCTATACTACGCGCTGGAAGCGACCGGCGACCTGGCCCGCGTCGATGGTGAAGTGTTCAAGGCGCTCCACAACGATCGCCTCAACCTGTTCGAAGAAAAGGCGATCGTCGAATGGGTCGGAAAGAAAGGGGTCGATCCGAAGAAATTCGCCGAGGCGTTCAATTCGTTCGGCGTCATGAGCAAGGTCAAGCGCGGCGACCAGCTGGCGCAGGCCTACAAGATCCAGGGCGTGCCGGCGGTGGCGGTCGATGGCAAGTACCTGGTCGGTGGCAGCGGCTTCAACGAGGTGCTGGCCAGCACCGACAAGCTGATCGCCAAGGCGCGCAGCGAGAAACCCGGCAAGAAGTAATTGGCGCTGAAGGTCTTCATCACGGGCGCCTCGTCGGGGATCGGCGAGGCGCTCGCCGTTTGTTACGCCGGCAAGGGCGCAACTCTCGGCCTGGCGGCGCGCCGCGCCGGGCTTCTCGAGGAACTGAATCGGCGGCTCGGCGGAGGTCATGCGGTCTATCCCCTGGACGTCTGCGATGCGCCGGCGCTGCGGGCGGCGGCGGACGATTTCATCGCGCGTTTCGGGGCGCCCGACATCGTCATCGCCAACGCCGGCGTGTCGGCGGGAACACTGACCGAGCGTGCGGAGGATCTCGCCGCTTTTCGCCGGATCATGGACACCAATGTCTTCGGCATGGCCGCGACCTTTGCTCCGTTCATCGCGGCGATGAAGGCAGCCGGCGGCACGAAGCGGCTGGTCGGCATCGCCTCGGTCGCCGGGATTCGCGGGCTGGCCGGCGCCGAAGCCTACTCGGCCTCGAAGGCGGCGGCGATCTCCTACCTCGAGAGCCTGCGTCTCGAGATGCGGCCCTGCGGCATCCGGGTGGTGACCATCGCGCCCGGTTACATCGCCACGCCATTGACCGCGGTCAACCGCTACCGGATGCCGTTTTTGCTGGCGGCGGACGAGGCGGCCGCGCGCTTTGCGCGGGCCATCGAACGCGGCGCGAGCTACACGGTGATCCCGTGGCAGATGGGCATCGTCGCCAGGGTGCTGCGCCTGCTGCCCAACCGGCTCTACGACCTGCTGTTTTCCGGTGCGCCGCGCAAGCCGCGCGGCTTGCACGGATAGGCCTTGCGCCTTATCCTTGAACTCCCGGTGGGGTCCGGGACGGCATCAGGGGGAGACATGAAGACAAACGGATGGCTGGCCATGCTGCTTTCGCTGGCGCTTTGCACGGGCAGCCCCGTGCTGTACGCCAACCCCCCGGAAACCGCCGAAGCCCCCCCGGATCTGCCGGGCCACGAGATTCATCGCCATCTGCACCATGTGGAGCACGAAGGCGAAGACCCCCCGGATTTCGCGGGCACCACGCTGACCGGCGACTGGGGCGGGCGGCGCAGCGAGGCCTGGCAGGCCGGCTGGACCTTCGACGGGACGGTGACCGTCGACGCGCTGCGCAATCGCGGCGGCCAGCGCAACGGCGGCGGCGCCATGACCAACATCGACCTGCGCGCCACCGCCGATCTCGAAAAGCTGGCCGGGTGGACGGGGGCGACCGCCTACGTGAACGTTCTCTACAGCGGCGGCAGCCGGGTCAATGGCAACTACACCGGCAGCCTGATGGGGGTCAGCAACATCGAGGTCGCGGCGCCTACCGCCCGCCTGTTCCAGGCGTGGATCCAGCAGAATTTCTTCAACGACCAGTTCTCGGTGCTGGCGGGCATTTACCCGATCGATTCCGAGTTCTCCGTCATCGAGTCGGCCAGCATCCTGATGCACCCAACGTTTGGCGCGCCGGGCGACCTGAGCCAGACCTACGTACCGTCCATCTTCAACTCCGCCGCCCTCGGCGTGCGCGCCAAGTGGGTGTCCGCGGACCGGGCCCTGTACGGCATGGCTGCCGTCATGAACGGCGTCGCCGGCGATCCGGACGCTACCAGGTCCTACTTCTTCCGGTCCTCCGCCGGCCAGGGCGCGTTCGCGATCGGCGAAATCGGCTGGAAGCCCAGCGAAAAGGGGTTCACGCTGAATCCGGTCGAGCCCGTGGACACCGTCCCGACCGACGAGTTGTACGACCGTGAGCGCTTCACCGGCGAGGGCAAGTATGCACTCGGCCTGTGGCGCTACAGCAAGCCGCCGCCCGATCAGTACGCCGTCGATGCCGACGGTCAACCGGCGCGGGACCATGCGCAGGGAGGCTATGTGCTGGCCGAGAACACACTCTTCGGCCTCGGCGAGAAGGGCCGCGATGTCAGCGCCTTCGCCCGCTACAGCTGGTCGAACGGCCGGGCGACGGCGATCGACCGCACCTGGAACCTCGGCGTGCGCGTGCGCGGGCCGCTGGCCAGCCGGCCCGACGACGTGCTGGCGATCGGCGCCGTCCATGGCGGGCTGTCTTCCGGCTACCGGTCGACGCAGGCCGCCGGCGGAAATCCGACGGCCGCCAGCGAGAACGTCCTGGAGGTTTCCTGGCGTGCCGTTCTCACGCGCTATCTCGCGGTACAGCCGGTCGCCCAATGGATCCGCCATCCCGGCGGGGGCGCCGACGCCGAGCGCGCCACGCTGTTCGGTGTGCGCATGCAACTCGTGCTGTAAGCAGGTCGCGGTGGCGGCGGCTCGGCGCTCATCCGCATTAGCCGCTAGAATGCCGGGATGCTGAACATCACCATCAACGGCGAACCCCGCCAATTCGCCGTCGAACAGACCGTCGCCAGCGTCGTCGCGGCGCTGGCGCTGACCGGCAAGCGCATCGCCGTCGAGCGCAACGGCGAAATCGTTCCGAAGAGCCAGCACGCCACGACCACGCTCGCTGCCGGCGACCAGCTTGAAATCGTCGTCGCCGTCGGCGGCGGCTGAACCGGAGAACAAGCCATGCATCAACTGACCATCGCCGGCACGGCGTACCGTTCCCGTTTGCTCGTCGGCACCGGCAAATACAAGGATTTCGCCGAAACGCGGGCGGCCATCGACGCCTCGGGCGCGGGGATCGTCACGGTGGCGATCCGCCGCACCAATATCGGCCAGAACCCGGACCAGCCCAACCTGCTCGACGCCCTGCCGCCGTCGCAATTCACCATCCTGCCCAATACGGCGGGCTGCTACAGCGCCGACGACGCGGTGCGCACGCTGCGGCTGGCGCGCGAACTGCTCGACGGCCACCCGCTGTGCAAGCTGGAAGTCCTCGGCGACCCGACCAGTCTCTTCCCGAACATGCCGGAAACGCTGAAAGCCGCGCAAACGCTGGTCAGGGACGGCTTCCAGGTCATGGTCTATTGCTCCGACGACCCGATCCAGGCGAGGATGCTCGAAGAAATCGGCTGCGTCGCCGTGATGCCGCTGGCCTCGCTGATCGGCTCCGGCATGGGCATCCTCAATCCGTGGAACCTGCGCCTGATCATCGACAACGCAAAGGTGCCGATCATCGTCGACGCCGGCGTCGGCACCGCTTCGGACGCCGCCATCGCCATGGAGCTCGGCTGCGACGGCGTGCTGATGAACACCGCCATCGCCCACGCCAGGAACCCGGTGCTGATGGCGAGCGCCATGAAGAAGGGCATCGAGGCGGGTCGCGAGGCGTATCTGGCCGGGCGCATGCCGCGCAAGCTCTATTCGGCCGACCCGTCATCACCCACTTCCGGGCTGATCGGCTCGTGAGCGATGGCGTCTACAACGACGGCCGCGCGGGCGCGGAGTACGGTCACATCAGGAGCTACGTCCGGCGCGCCGGCCGCATGTCGCTGGCGCAGGAGCGCTCTTACGCCGAGTGGATGCCCAAGATCGGCATCGTCTATCGGCCGCAAGCCATCGATCTTGCCGCGGTCTACGGCCGGAATGCCCCGAAAATCCTCGAGATCGGCACCGGCATGGGCGAAACCACCGCCAGGATCGCCGATGCCAACCGCGACAACGATTACCTCGGCGTCGAAGTCCATGTGCCGGGCGTCGGCGCGCTGTGTAAGCAGATCGCCGAGCGCGGGCTGGACAACCTGCGCATCTGCCAGCACGACGCCGTCGAAGTGGTGCGCGACATGCTGCCGGAAGCCTCGCTCGACGGCGTCCATGTCTTCTTTCCCGACCCCTGGCACAAGGCCCGGCACAACAAGCGCCGGCTGATCCAGCCGCCGTTCGCCGCCCTTCTGGCAACGCGCCTGAAACCGGGCGGGTATCTGCACTGCGCCACCGACTGGGAGGAGTACGCCCAGCAGATGCTGGAGGTACTGTCCGCCGAGCCGTCACTGGTCAATTCGGTGGCCGGCTTCGCCCCACGCCCCGAATACCGGCTGCTGACCAAGTTCGAGCACCGCGGCCTGCGCCTCGGTCACGGCGTCCGGGACGTCATCTTCAAGAAGCGCTGAACGGCGCCTGCAAGGAACAGATCATATGTGGTTCAGGAATCTCCAGCTCTACCGGCTGCCCATGCCGTGGAATGTCGACCTCGCCCGGTTCGAGGAACAACTGGCGCGCGCCCCCTTCTCCAGATGCCCGAGCAATCAGCCGATGAGCCGCGGCTGGGTATCGCCGCGCAAGGACGGCGCCCTGGTCTTCTCGCTCGACCGCCAGTGGCTGCTGGCCCTGTCGGTCGAACAGCGGCTGCTGCCGTCGTCGGTCGTCCTCGAAGAAGTCAGGGAACGCGCCGAGGCGATCGAGGTGCAACAGGGCTATGCGCCGGGGCGCAAGCAACTGAAGGAATTGCGCGAGCGCGTGACCGAGGAACTGATGCCGCGCGCCTTCACCCGCCGCCGCTCGACCTTTGTCTGGATCGATCCGCGAAATGGCTGGTTGTGCGTCGACGCCAGCAGCCCGGCGAGGGCCGAGGAGGTCATCGAGCACCTGCGCCACTGCCTCGACGAATTCCCGCTGGCGCTGCTGCACACCCGGCTTTCGCCGCAGTCGGCGATGGCCGGCTGGCTGGCCGGCGGCGCGGCGCCAGCCGGATTCACCATCGACCGCGACTGCGAACTCAAGGCATCGGGCGACGAGAAGTCGGCGGTCCGTTATGTCCGCCACCCGCTGGAAGGCGACGAGATCAAGGCGCATCTGGCGGGCGGCAAGCTGCCGACGCGCCTGGCGCTGACCTGGGATGACCGGATCTCGTTCGTCCTCGGCGAAAAGCTGGAGATCAGGCGCCTCGCCTTCCTCGACCTGCTCAAGGAACAGTCCGAGAAGAGCGCCGAACACGCCGACGAGCAGTTCGACGCCGATTTCGCGCTGATGACCGGCGAATTGTCGCGCTTCCTGCCGCAACTGGTCGAGGCGCTCGGCGGCGAGCTCGCCGAGGAAGGGTAAGCGCCCGCGCCTGGCCGGGGATTGTCAAATGGCTTGCATTGGCAACCCGCTTGTCACATGATGAACCCCGCGCGACATGGGGTCGCAAACGGAGGTCATGGACAAATGAACATGAACAGGCGGCAGTTCTTCAAGGTCTGCTCCGCCGGGCTGGGGGGGTCGTCCATCGCGCTGATGGGTTTCTCGCCGACCGCAGCCCTCGCGGAAGTACGCACCTTCAAGCTCGCCCGCGCCACCGAGACACGGAACATCTGCCCGTACTGCTCGGTATCCTGCGGGGTACTCATCTATTCGACCGGCGACAAGTCCAAGAACGCGCCGGCCGAAATCATCCACATCGAAGGCGACCCGGACAATCCGGTCAATCGCGGCACGTTGTGCCCGAAGGGCGCCGGCCTGCGCGACATGGTGCAGAGCGCCAATCGCCTGAAGTGGCCGGAAGTGCGCGAAGCCGGCAGCAACGAGTGGAAGAAGATTTCCTGGATGGAAGCCTTCGACCGCATCGCCAAGCACATGAAGGCCGACCGCGACGCCAATTTCATGGCCCAGAACCAGGATGGCGTGACCGTCAACCGCTGGACCAGCACTGCTTTCCTTGCATCTTCCGCAGCACCGAACGAGGCCGGCTACCTGACCGTGAAGACGATTCGCGCGCTGGGGATGACTTCGATCGATACCCAGGCGCGCATTTGACACGCTCCCACGGTGGCCAGTCTGGCTCCGAGCTTTGGGCGTGGTTCGATGACCAACCACTGGGTGGACATCAAGAACACTGACCTGGTTTTCGTCATGGGTGGCAACCCCGCTGAAGCGCACCCCTGCGGCTTCAAGTGGGCAATCGAGGCCAAGAAGAACCGCAAGGCGAGGCTCGTGGTCGTCGACCCGCGCTTCAACCGCACGGCTTCGGTGGCCGACTACTATGCGCCGCTCCGTCCCGGTTCCGACATCGCCTTCCTCGGCGGCGTCATCAATTACCTCCTGTCCAACGACAAGATCCATCACGATTACGTGAAGGCGTACACCAACGCCTCCTTCCTGATCAACGAAGGCTTCTCCTTCGAGGACGGGATCTTCTCCGGGTTCAACGCCGAGAAACGCAGCTACGACAAGTCGACCTGGTCCTACCAGATGGGCGCCGACGGCTTCGTCAAGGTCGACGAGACCCTGCAGGACCCGCGCTGCGCCTTCCAGCTGCTCAAGGCCCACTACGCCCGCTACACGCCGGACATGGTCACCAAGATCTGCGGCACGCCGAAGGAAGCCTTCCTCAAGGTCTGCAAATACATCGCCGAGACGGCCGCGCCGAACAAGACGATGACCAACCTGTATGCGCTGGGCTGGACCGAGCACTCGGTCGGTTCGCAGAACATCCGCTGCATGGCGATCATCCAGCTGCTGCTCGGCAACATGGGCATGGCCGGGGGCGGCATCAACGCGCTGCGCGGCCACGCCAACGTCCAGGGCATCACCGATTTCGCGCTCTACGCCCAGAACCTGCCGGGTTACCTGGCAGTGCCAAGCGACGCCGAGCCCGACCTCAAGACTTTCCTCGAGAAAAAGACGCCGAAACTGCTGCGTCCGGGCCAGATGAACTACGGCCAGCACCTGTCGAAGTGGTATGTCAGCCTGCACAAGGCCTGGTGGGGCGATGCCGCGACCAAGGACAACGGTTTCGCCTACGACTTCATGCCCAAGCTGGCCGGCGCCTCCGACGTGCTGTCGATCTTCGACCAGATGTACCAGGGCAAGATCAACGGCTTCCTGTGTCAGGGCTTCAACCCGCTGGCCTCGGTGGCCAACAAGAAGAAGGTGTCGGATGCGCTCTCCAGGCTGAAGTGGATGGTCGTCATGGACCCTCTGGCCACCGACACCTCCGAGTTCTGGAAGCCGCACGGCGAGTTCAACGAGGTCGATCCGGGCAAGATCGCCACCGAGGTCTTCCGTCTGCCGTCCACGCTGTTCGCCGAAACGACCGGCAGCTTCACCAACTCCGGCCGCGTCATCCAGTGGCGCTGGAAGGCGGCGGACGGTCCGGGCGACGCCAAGGACGACACCGAGATCATGGCGACGCTCTTCCTCAAGCTGAAGGAGATGTACGCCAAGGACGGCGGCGCCTATGCCGAGCCGATCCAGAAGCTGACCTGGGCCTATCGCATCGCCAACAAGCCATCGCCGGAAGAGCTGATGATGGAGTACAACGGCAAGGCGCTGGCCGACGTCACCGACCCGAAGGACCCGGCCAAGGTGCTGGTCAAGGCCGGCGATCAGTTGCCGGGCTTCGCCATGCTGCGCGACGACGGTTCGACCACCTGCGGCAACTGGATCTACTGCGGTGTCTGGTCGCCGGCCGGCAACAATTCGGCGCGGCGCGACAACAGCGATCCGTCCGGCCTCGGCCAGACGCTGAACTGGGGCTTCGCCTGGCCGGTCAACCGGCGCATCCTGTACAACCGCGCCTCGGCCGATCTGGCCGGCAAGCCGTGGGATGCGCAGCGCGCCGTGCTCAAGTGGCTGGGCGACAAGTGGGGCGGCAACGACGTTCCCGACATGCGTCCGGATGCCGCGCCCGAGCAGAACGTCATGCCCTTCATCATGACCGGCGAGGGTGTCGGCCGCCTGTTCAGCCTCGGCCTGATGGCCGAAGGCCCGTTCCCCGAGCATTACGAGCCGTTCGAGAGTCCGCTCGACAACAACCCGATGCACCCGAACAACCCGAAAGCGCGCTCCAATCCGGCCGCCCGCGTGTACAAGGGCGACATGGAGGCATTCGGCACGGCCAAGGACTTCCCCTACGTCGGCACCACCTACCGCCTCACCGAGCATTTCCACTACTGGACCAAGCAGTCGCTGGTCAATGCGGTCACGCAGCCGGAACAGTTCGTGGAAGTCGGCGAGGAACTGGCGAAGGAGAAGGGCATCAAGGCCGGCGACCGCGTCAAGGTCCGCTCCAACCGCGGCTTCATCAAGGGGGTGGCGGTGGTGACCAAGCGCATCAAGGCGCTCGATGTCGATGGCCGCAAGGTGCACACGGTGGGTATTCCGATCCACTACGGGTTCAAGGGGGCGACGAAGCCCGGCTTCCTCACCAACACCCTGACCCCGTTCGTCGGTGACGCGAACACCCAGACGCCGGAGTACAAGGCGTTCCTGGTCAACATCGAGAAAGCCTAAGGGAGAGCTGCCATGGCACTGCAATCGCTAGACATCAAACAGCGCTCCGCGACGACCACGCCCCCGCCCCAGGCGCGGATGACGACCGAGATCGCCAAGCTCATCGACGTTTCCACCTGCATCGGCTGCAAGGCCTGCCAGGTCGCGTGCATGGAGTGGAATGACGTGCGCGACCGGGTGGGGAGCAACCACGGGGTGTACGACAATCCGATGGATCTGACGGAAAACTCGTGGACGGTGATGCGCTACTCCGAGGTCGAGCAGAACGGCAAGCTCGAGTGGCTGATCCGCAAGGATGGCTGCATGCACTGTTCGGACCCCGGCTGCCTGAAGGCCTGCCCGGCCCCGGGCGCCATCATCCAGTACGCCAACGGCATCGTCGATTTCCATCAGGAAAACTGCATCGGCTGCGGCTACTGCGTGACCGGCTGTCCCTTCAACGTGCCGCGCATCTCGAAAAAGGACAGCAAGGCCTACAAGTGCACGCTGTGTTCCGACCGGGTGGCGGTCAACCAGGCGCCGGCCTGCGCCAAGGCCTGCCCGACCGGCGCCATCCAGTTCGGCAGCAAGGAAGACATGACGGACTACGCCGCCAAGCGTATCGGCGACCTCAAGGAGCGCGGCTTCGACAAGGCCGGCCTCTACGATCCGCAAGGCGTCGGCGGCACGCACGTCATGTACGTGCTGCATCACGCCGACCAGCCCGAGCTCTATCACGGCCTGCCGGCCGATCCGTCGATCAGCCCGCTGGTGTCGCTGTGGAAGGGCTTCGCCAAGCCGCTGGCGACGCTCGCCCTGGCCGGCGTCGCGCTGGGCAGCCTGTTCCACTACGTCACCAAGGGTCCCAACGAGGTCTCGAAGGAGATCGAGGACGAGATCGAACGCGAAGACAAGGA
Source organism: Dechloromonas sp. (assembly GCA_017302355.1). Next base: position 4,940 of record JAFLDQ010000066.1, on the reverse strand, counting down.
GGAAGCGAAATGATCCGCGACCCGAAAGACCTGCAACGCTACACCGCGCCGGAACGGGCCAACCACTGGGTGGTGGGCATCAGCTTCATCCTGCTCGCCCTCTCCGGCCTGGCCTTCTTCCACCCCGCGTTCTACCCGCTGACCCAACTGTTCGGCGGTCCGGTCTGGGCGCGCATCACCCACCCCTTCCTCGGGGTGCTGATGGCCTTCTCGTTCCTGGCCCTTTTCATCCGCTTCAAGCATCTCAACAAGATGACGCCGGCGGACAGGGAATGGCTGAGCCGGGCCAGGGAAATGGTCGACGGTGATGACCACGGCATGCCGGAACAGGGCAAGTACAACGGCGGCCAGAAGGCGCTGTTCTGGGCGCTCGCCGTGTGCATGCTGCTGATGACGGTGTCCGGCCTGTTCATGTGGCGCACCTACTTCGCCTTTGACATCCCCGCCGTCCGCCTCGGCGCCGTGGTACATGCCGCGGTCGGCGTCGTGATGATCGCCCTGATCATGGTTCACGTCTATGCCGCCATCTGGGTCAAGGGCACCATCCGCGCCATGTGGTACGGCACGGTCACCCGCGCCTGGGCCAGGCAGCACCACCGCGCCTGGTATAGGCAAGTAACAGGAAAGTAATTCATGGACGTCACTCCCGCGCAGGCGGGAGTCCAGAGGTGCACCTCTGGATTCCGGGTCAAGCCCGGAATGACGGTCTAGCCGCTCTACCTTGCGTTTCCAGGGGGCTCTGCGAAGATTTGTCTTCGCATTCCCCTTTTTTTGAATTTCGATTTTGAGCAAGAATTCCGGTTGACCGTGGCAACGGCCATCCCGGCAAAACACGAGACACCTTGCATGCAAGCCCAACCCGTGGATTTCCACCCGCCGGCCGAAGAAGCCGCCTGCTTCCTGCTGCCGGTGACGACCACGCTGTTTGCCGACCGCGGCGACCGCTTTGCCGCCTTGGCCAAGGGTCACAGCCTGGAAGACTGGTTGCGCTTTCTCGGCCAACTCAGTAAGGCGCAACACGCCGCGCTCAGATCCCTGCCTGAACTGCCGCTGCCGGATGCCGACAAGCTCGCGCAGGCCAGGACCCACGGCATGCCGCCGCTCGATGTCGCCGAACGTCCCGCCGCCTGGCGCGATGCCCTGCGCGACATCGCCCGCCTGGTCACGGTCGACGCTTCCGAATGCAGCAAAATCAGCCTTGAAAACCTGTCGACCGCAGACGATGCCCGTCTCGAACAGCTGGCCGACCTGCTGGTTCAGGGAGATCTCGCCGCCGACGATGCAGCTGTCCTGCCCTTCGTTGCCGCCGCGCTGCAGGTGGTTTTCACGCGGTTGGCCAGCCAGCTCGACGCCAGCCAGTTACGGAAACTCGATGCCGACAACGTCTGCCCCTGCTGCGGCAGCCCGGCAGTCGCCAGCATCGTCCGCCTCGGCTCGGCCATCAACAACCTGCGCTATCTGCATTGCAGCCTGTGCAACAGTGAGTGGAACGTCCCGCGCGCCGTGTGCACCACCTGCGGCAGCGACAAGGAACTTTCCCTGCAGGAAATCGAAGGCGCCAAGGGGACGGTGCGGGCCGAATGCTGCGACGGCTGCAAGAGCTACCTGAAGATCGTCGCGCAGGAAAAAGACCCGCACGTCGACCCGGTGGCCGACGATCTGGCGACCCTGGCGCTGGACATGCTGGCTGACGAAGCCGGTTACGAGCGCGCTGGGCCGAATCTGTTGTTGATGGGGGCTTATGGCGGTTGATGGCCGGTACTACACCATTCGGCCCATGAAACCGGGCACTTCAGCCGAAGTGCCTTCTTCGTGTCAATGGATCGGCCGGACTGGCATGGCCGTCCCGGCTCGCCGCACGCCGGTTCAGCGGTTCGAAACCTGGCGGGACGCGTCTGGCTGCATCCCGAGCCTCTGCTGACAGCGCGGGTAGTTGTGGCACGCCCAGAAATCCGAAGACCCGGACTTGCCTGCGAGATGCTTCATCCTGATTCCGCAACTCGGACAGGTCGGGGTTTTGTAATCGCCTTCCGTGGCGAATTCCAGCAGGGTCTTCCAAGCGGCCTCGGGCAGCCTCCGGATCATCATGAGCAGCATTTCCCCGTCGATCAGCGTGATCCGGTTGCTTCTCGCCACCACCTTCGCAGCGTCGGCGAAATGGCCGCTGGTCAAGAAGAACGCCTTGCCGATCTTCTCGTGGGTCATCACCCCGAGCAGTTCGCGCACGGGCTTGACGCCGACCAGGCGCTCGCCCCACCCTGGACACTGGGCGATCGCGGTCGGTTTCCCCGTATCGTCCTGATAGAGCAGGATGTCCATCCCCGCATCGGAGCCGGGCGCCGTGGTTTCGCTCCGGATGCCACTGGCTTCGTAGAATTTCTGGCAGAGATCCGCGAAGCGCTTCCACTCGACATCGCGGAGGACATCGAGCGACCAGGCGGTTGGTTTCGTTTCCATTTCCGCGGCGTGCCCGTTCCAGGCGTCATGAATGTCCCGCGCTTCTTCCGGCTCGTCCATGGCAACCGCAGGATTCGCTTCGACTGCCGGACTCGCGGCGGTCACGGCCTCTTCCTGGACCTGCGGAGCAGCAGACGGCACCTCTGCAGAAAGCCTTCGGGAAGCCGATCCACGACCCGCATCGCCGCTGCCTGCTTTCGCTGTCGGGCGTTTCGAGCCGGAAGCTGCGGCCATGGCATAAAACACCGCGCAAGACAGCAGGAAGATGACGAATACCACCCACGCAACCGCCGCGACACCCTGAAATATGGAATTCAGGATGAGGTTGCCAGGCGCAAGGCCGGGCAGGATCCACACCAGGCCGACAAATACCAGCACGCCAACCACGAAGATCGGCAGCCAGGGCGCACCCGTCAATTCATCCAGAAGCGTCACGCCCTGTTTTCGTTTGCCCAAGTTTCCGCGGTGTTTCTTTGCCATTGCGGGAGCCGGCCTCAAGTCCGAATTGCTACGAGTCGAAGATGATCAGGAAGTTCGGCAGTAACCATATAACGTTGCAGCTTCCGTGTGGGCAGCGCAGGCGACTGCCGGATGATGGCAAAGAGACAGAACCGGGACGGGGAAATCCCGCTGCGTGAGTGGAACGAGGGCCGGCTCGCGAGCAGATCGCGATCTTTCAGCGAATTCCCGCAGCGACCGCAGGCGGCGCCGCCTGCTACGGCCCCCGCGGATACGGGAGCGCAGCCTCTGCCCCAGGCAGCCATGCAGGAATCGCTGGATCTCCGGGAGGCATTCGCTCAAGAGGTGGCGCAACCGATCTTGAACATCAGCGACTCCGCACCCGAGTTCAGCGCGACGCTGATTGGCAGCTGGTGCGTCGTCGGCCCCCAGAACTGGCGCGGGCCGGGCGATGCGAAGAGGTCGCTGGCGGCCCAGTCGTTGCGGCGTGCGACGAAATAGCGCATGGCGGGCGAATCCATCCTGACCAGCGCCTTCTCGATGACGAACTCATCCTTGCCGTGGCGGCGCTCGATGTTGAGCAGACCGGCGAGCGGGATCGCCTGTGGCGCGCCGCCGCTGGCCAGCCCGGTGATCGTGGCCATATAGCCGGTGCGCCCGTCGAGAATCAGCGAACCGGCGGTCAGGCCGAGGTTGAAGGTGTAGGCGGCATCGAACAGGGTCGGCGCCCCACAGCGGCCCTCATAGCCGAGGAAGTGGTTGTGCGCGGCAAAAGGCACGTTCGGGTCGAGTTCCCTGACCCGCTGCCTGACCATGTCGATCAGCAATTGCTCGGTCGGGATCAGCGAGACCTGCAGGTTGCCGTGCGAGTCACGATCGGCCAGCAGCATCCGGACGATGTACCCCGGCAGCGAGGCCAGCAGGTGGGCGTTGTCGGCGCCGAGCCGGCTGCCGACGAACGCCGGCTTGGCGTCGTCGGCGAGGGCGGCGAACTCGGCCATGTGATGCGCCAGGACATCGTTGAGTTCGGCGATCAGCGCGTTCATTTCCGGAATGAATTCGATCAGGCCCTCGGGGACCAGCAGCACGCCGTAGTTCATCCCCTTGTGCGAACGTTCGACGACGACCTTCGCCACGCGATCGATGATGCTTGCCAGCGACTCCTTGTTGGCGGCGACCTCTTCCGAAATCAGGGCGATTGCCGGCTTGGTCTGTAGCGCGACTTCGAGTGCGACATGCGAGGCCGAGCGGCCCATCAGCTTGACGAAGTGCCAGTACTTCAACGACGAGCTGGTGTCCTGGAGAATGTTGCCGACCAGCTCGCTGTAGATGCGCGTGGCGGTATCGAAGCCGAACGAGATCGACAGCAGGTCGCCGACCTGCAGGTCGCCGTCGATCGTTTTCGGCACGCCGATCACCTGCACGCCCGAACCGTCGGCCTTGACGCCGGTGAACAGCAATTCCGCGAGCACGGCCGCGTTGGTGTTGGAATCGTCGCCGCCGACGACGACGATGGCGTCGAGATTGTGCCTGATGCAGGTCTCGCGCACCTGCGCGAACTGCTCGTCGCTCTTGATCTTGGTGCGGTCCGATCCGAGGAAGTCGAAGCCGCCGGTGTTCAGGATGAAATCGACGTTGGCGTCGGTGATCTCGAAGAGCGCGCCCTTGAGCAGGCCCTTCGGGCCGGCCCGGACGCCGAACAGGGTATTGCCGGCGCCAAGCACCCGCTTGAGGCCGCAGACGACATTGTGGCCGCCGGCGGCCGGGCCGCCCGAGAAGAGGACGGCGACGCGTTTTCCCTGCACCCGGGCGCTGCTGGCGCCGCCGGAGGCGAGGACGACGTTGCCGGATGCCGTGACGGTCCGCGGGAACTGCGCGCGCACGCCGTCGCTGTCCCTGGTGCCGAGAATACGGCTGGTGTTGCTGAAGCTGACCGGCTGCGGGTTGCTCGACGAGCCGAACGCGGCGCAGACCGGAAGGGGAAGCTGGCGCACGGCCGCTTCGAAAATCGAGTTGTGCGCTTC
>JAFLDQ010000065.1 GCA_017302355.1 Dechloromonas sp. | reverse complement strand
AGCTTGAACGGAAGCACCGTCTGTGCCAAAGTCCCCATCGCCCCGCCTCCTTTCGTCACCCGATAGGTGAGTGTCTCGATCACCTCAACTCTACCGGATCGCTTGTGTGGCGGGGATCCTCAGAAACCATGTCGTTTCAATCGCGGAAACTGGGCTTCTAGATCGAACTCAACCCATTCCGCCATGCGCAACTCCTGGGTTCGGGTAAAAGTCAGCAGCATCAACCGAACAGCGATCCTGGTTGAAATATAGCCGCCGTAGGCACCTAGTTTTTTCAACAGCACCGGAATGTTCTCTTTGGAAAGCGGTGGGTTATGACGAACCTGCCGGCGCTTCAGTGCACCCTTGAGCGCAGTCGACGGATCGCCACTGGCACGACCGGAAGAGACTGCATACCGGAAAATCTGACCCGACCACTGGCGAATCAGCTTGGCGATAGTGGATGCGCCGCGCTTTTCCACCCGCTTCATGATGGGCAACAGATGCGCCGCCTAGACCGAGCGGATCGGCAGTGATCCGATATGCGGAATAACGTCGGCCTTGAGGTAGTGGTCAGCCTGGCCGCAATACCTTGCCGACCAATGTTCGCGGTTGTGCTCGACCCACTCCAGAGTGACGGCTTCGAACGTATCAGCAGCCTCGTCGATCCGGCGCGCCCTCTCGGCCTGCTTGACAATGGTCGGATTCAGCCCGAGCTTCACCTGCTCTCGCGCCCACTCACGGGCTTTTCTGGCATCCGCAAGCGGCACTGCCGGATACTCACCAATGGTGTAGATACCGTCCTTCTGAGGCGTTATCCAGTAACGGTACCGCCAGATCTTCGCGCCGCTCGGGCGCACATCGAGATAGAGGCCATGACCATCCTGAAGCTTGTAAGGCTTCTCGGCCGGCTTCGCGTTCCGAACCTTGGTGTCTGTCAGGGCTACAGCCATTTACGGGATAAGAATCAATTTGAAAAAGATCTTATCCGGTAATTTATCCGGTTTTTCTCAAGCTGCGGTGCGTCAGGGTGATACTACGTGAGACAAGTATCGAGTTATAAAGCCCCCTGAGAGCGGCTTTCTGAGATGTGCTGAGACATGGTGAGTCGGGCATGTTTTTTATCGATCATCAGCAGCATGTCGCGACGATCCTCCTGTTCTGCATGGCTTTCAATCCGGAATGTCGGGGCGGATACTCGCTCCTCCTTGCGCTAGCGCAGTGCCGACCATCCGGAATCGAGCATGCGAAAAGCAGCATTGTCGCGCAGATCGGCCGCCGCTCAAACCATGCCTCGCGCAGCGCAAGGCATGTGGACTGGGGGTCGCCGCCAGCCCTTCTCCGCGCGGCCCCCCCAAGCCACATGCTCAGAACCCGAGCAGACTCGCCTGCCATGCCCGCATCGCCAGGATCAGTCTGCCGGACAAGGTAATGTATTCGCCATAAAGTAGCGTGTAGGCCTCGGCCACCCGGCCCGCCGCCGCCAGTTCGACGATCTTTCCGGCAAGGTCATGAAATTCGGCGTGCAGGCGGCGAACCTCGAGGTAGTGATCGGTCAGGCGGTCATTCGCCGAGAGACCCGGCCCACGCAGCCACTTCCCGAACTCGCAGTGGCTGTCAGCACGAACGGTATGCACGTCGATCCCCGACAGGGCATCCAGCACCGCCTGTCTGAGCTGTGACATCCACTGCGTGTGCGTCTGGATAGCCTGTTCGATGTCTGTCACGTTATCCATCCTCTCCTCCTCTCGACCGATCCAGCGGCGCTGTGACCGATTCTACATCCTGTGCCGCTGCCTGCCGACCCTCCCCGCCCGAACTGGCGCCGCAGCCCAGACACGCTGATCCGCCGCGGGCGGCAACGCGACAACCGATCCCACGACGACGCAGCATCCGTGTCGCGCCGGGATCAGTCGAGGCGCGTGTCCAGTCCCTGTTCCGCCAGTTCGGCGGCGCGCAGTACGGCGCGAGCCTTGTTCTGGGTTTCGCTCCATTCCGAATTGGGATCCGAATCGGCGACGATTCCGGCGCCGGCCTGGACATACAGTTGCCTGTCCTTGACAACTGCCGTGCGGATCGCAATGGCAAGATCCATGTCGCCGTTGAAGCCGAGGTAGCCGACGGCTCCGGCGTAGATGCCGCGCTTGACCGGCTCCAGTTCGTCGATGATCTCCATCGCCCGCACCTTCGGCGCGCCGGACACCGTACCCGCCGGGAAGGTCGCCCGCAGCACGTCGAGGGCATCCAGCCCGGGCTGCAATCTGCCTTCGACGTTGGAAACGATATGCATCACATGCGAATAGCGCTCGACGATCATGTTCTCGGTCAGCTGGACCGTGCCGACCCGGGCGACACGGCCGCAGTCGTTGCGCCCGAGGTCGAGCAGCTGGGTGTGTTCGGCGCGCTCCTTCTCGTCGGCCAGCAGTTCGGCCGCCAGCGCGGCATCCTCTTCCGGCGAGGCGCCACGCTTGCGCGTACCGGCGATCGGACGGACGGTGACGCGGTCACCCTCGAGACGGACGAGGATCTCCGGCGAGGCGCCGACGACATGAAAATCCTCGAAATCGAAGTAGAACATGTAGGGCGACGGGTTCAGGCTCCGCAGCGCGCGGTAGAGCGCCAACGGGCTGGCGTGGAAGGGCTTGGTCATGCGTTGCGAGAGGACGACCTGCATGATGTCGCCTTCGGTGATGTAGTCCTTGGCCTTGACGACCGCCTTCTTGAAGGCGGCCTGGCCGAATATCGACACCGCCGGGTCGGAATGCCCCGGCCGCTCTCCGGGGATGGCAACCGGGGTGCGCAGCTTGCCCAACAGCTCTTTCAGGCGCGCCCGCGCCTTCTGCCATGCCCCCGGGAAACCCGGTTCAGCATAGACGACGAGGGTCAGCTTGCCGGAAAGGTTGTCGACCACGGCGATTTCCTCGGACAGCAGCAGGCCGATATCGGGCGTGCCGATTTCGTCGGTCTTGCGCGTGCGGGTCAGCCGCGTCTCAACGTAGCGCACGGTGTCGTAGCCGAAGCAGCCGACCAGACCGCCGCAGGGACGCGGCAGCCCGGCCTGCGGCGCCGCACGGAAGCGCTGCATAAACTTGGCGATGAATTCTAGCGGGTTCGTATCGTCCTCGCGCTCGGCGATTCGGTTGCCGGTCAGCACCAGGACCTGGTGATCGTGGACGACGATGCGTGTCGATGCTGCGAGGCCGATGATCGAGTAACGGCCGAAACGTTCGCCGCCCTGTACGGATTCGAGCAGGTAGGAGTAGGGGCCGTTGGCCAGCTTCAGGTAGATCGAGAGCGGCGTGTCGAGATCTGCAAACGTCTCCAGCGTTACCGGAATGCGGTTGTAGCCCTGCGCTGCGAGCGTGTTGAATTCGGTTTCAGTCATCGGGAAGCCTCGAAAATGACGGGTGTCTTGCGACCTGGTGCATTGCGCCAAGCAGGCGCGCGAAGGAAATCAGGGGCGCCAGCGGTGCTCTTCGTTCCAGGTGGTCCGTATCGTCATTCGTTCTTGAGGTTCTGCAGGGTAAGCGCCTGGCAAGGCAACAGACAGGTGCGATACTAGCGCATGGCCAGCGACAGTGTCCACCGGCCCGACCATCGCGCGCGCCGATCGGCGCCGCCGTGCACGAGCGGATCGCCCGGCCGGCGAGCCAACCGATGGTCAGGCCGGGAACATAATGGTTGTCCATCACGTCGAAGTGGTTCCAGTCGCCGCCCGCGACGATGACCGGTTCCCGGCTGACACGACGCTTCCCCAAACCAGGACAGAAGAACCCATCCCATGCCCAGACCCGACGATTACCGCATCGAGATCACACCGGTACCGCACTTCATGTCCGACCAGTCCAGCCCGGACGATGACCGCTACGTCTTCGGCTACACCATCACCATCCGTAACGTTGGCGAACTGCCCGCGCAGCTGATTTCGCGCCATTGGATCATCACCGATGCGAACAATGAGGTCCAGGAAGTGCGCGGCCTCGGCGTCGTCGGCCACCAGCCGCTGCTGAAGCCAGGCGAAGCCTTCGAGTACAACAGCGGCTGCGTTCTGGCCACGCCCATCGGTACGATGAAAGGCACTTACCAGATGGTCGGCGAGGACGGAACCCGTTTCGATGCCGAGATTCCCGAGTTCGTACTGGCCATTCCGCGGGTTCTGCATTGAGTCTGCAGCACAGCTATACGCTGATCGCGCCCTTCTACGATGCCGCAATTTCTTGGGCCACGCAGGCCGTGCGCAAGCACAGCCTGTCGGCGCTGCCACAGGCGCCGGGCCGGGTCCTGCTGGCCGGTGTCGGCACCGGCCTCGATTTGCCGTACCTGCCTGCCCGCCATAACTATGTCGGCCTCGACCTCACGCATGCCATGCTGCGCCGCACCGTCGCGCGAGCCGGCCGTATCGATTTCGCCCCAGTTCAGGGAGACGCGCAGAATCTCCCCTTTGCCGCGGACAGTTTCGATGTCGCGGTGTTGCACCTGATCCTGGCGGTCGTTCCGGACCCCGCCGCATGCCTCGGCGAGATCGCCCGGGTATTGCGCCCGGGCGGCGAGGCGCTGGTCTTCGACAAGTTCCTGCGTCACGGCCAGCCGGCGTTGTTGCGGCGACTGGCGAACCCCCTGATGCGCCGCGTCGCCACCCGCCTCGATGTCGTCTTTGAACCCCTGCTGAGCGCGACCCCCGCGCTTCAGGTGGAGGACGACCAGCCGGCGCTCGCCGGCGGCTGGTTCCGCACGATCCGGCTACGCAAGGCCGCCTCGGCGCTCATTTCATTTCCAGACGGATCGTGAGCCGAAGACGAGCCGCCGCCAGTGCAGGCAGGACGGCAAGGCGAAGGCGACAAGGGCACGGTTGGTCTGGAAATCGAATTACTCGGCGTCGTCCTTGCCGAGCCCGTCTTCGATCCAGGCTTCCAGCAGCGTGTAGGTGACGGCCAGCACGACCGGCCCGACGAAGATGCCGACCAGCCCGAAGCCCAGCATGCCGCCGATGACGCCGGCGAAGATCAGCAGCAGCGGAAGATCGGCGCCACGCTTGATCAGCAGCGGTCGCAGGAAGTTGTCGAGGCTGCCGACGAACAGGCTCCATACCAGCAGGAAGGTCGCCCAGCCATTGTCGCCCATCCAGTACATCCAGCCGACTGCTGGAAACAGCACCAGCGCCGGCCCCAGCTGGGCGATGCACAGCATCAGCATGACCGCCGACAACAGCGAGGCAAAGGGAACGCCGGCAATGGCCAGGCCGATCCCGCCCAGTACCGTCTGCACGATGGCGGTCACCCCGACCCCCAGGGCAACCGCGCGAATCGCCTGTCCGGCCAGGACGATCGAATTCTCGCCGCGTTCGCCGGCCAGGCGCCGCCCGAAGCGGCGCATGCTGCGCGCCGCCGCCTCGCCGCTGGTATAGAGGATGGCGGAAAGGACAACGACCAACAGGAACTGAACCAGCATGCCGCCCAGGCTGCCGGCCTGCCCGAGCGTCCACTTGGCGGCATCCTTGACGTAAGGCGAAGCCTTGGTCAGCAGCCCGGCCGAGCCTCCTTCGGCCAGTTGGCGCCAGCCGCCCGCCAGCCGCCCGCCGACCAGGGGCAAGCCTTCGACCCAAGCCGGCGGTGGTGGCACGCCGGTGACGGCGACTTTCTTTGCCGCATCGGTCAGTTGATCGGCGTGATCGGCGATGGTTTCGATCGCCCCCCACAGCGGCAGGACCAGCAGGAGCAGCATGGCCAGCGTCATCACCGCCACCGCCGGGGTACGCCGGTTGCCGAAGCGTGCCTCGAGCGCCTTGAGCAGCGGCCAGGTGGCGACCACCAGCATGGTCGCCCACACCGTCGCCGCCAGAAACGGACGCAAGACCCAGAGCGATGCGGCGATCAGCAGGAAGATGCAGACGATGGCCAGGGTGGTTCGGGTCAGGTCCTGACGGAAGGCGCTCATGGGAACTCCTCAGCTACGGTAGTCGGCGTTGATCCTGACGTAGTCATAGGAAAAATCGCAGGTGTAGACCTTGGCCGCGGCATTTCCGCGACCGAGATTGACGCGGACCGTGATTTCCGCCCGCTTCATGACCGGCGCCCCATCCTCCTCCCGGTACGCCGCCGCCCGACCGCCACTCTCGGCAACCAGGACGTCGTCGAGCCAGACCTTGACGCCGTCGACATCGAGATCGGCGATCCCGGCATAGCCGATGGCCGCGAGGATGCGGCCGAGGTTGGGGTCGGAGGCGAAGAAGGCGGTCTTGACCAGTGGCGAATGTCCGATGGCGTAACCGACCTTGCGGCATTCCTCCACGTCCTTGCCGCCCTCCGCCGCGATGGTGATGAATTTGGTCGCGCCTTCGCCGTCGCGGACGATGGCCTGCGCCAGCTCGACCGCCACCGCAATGATCGCAGCCCTGACGTCGCCCCAGCCGGCATCCGACTCATCGGCAAACACCGCGCCCGAGCGGCCGCTGGCGATCATGATGAAGGAATCGTTGGTCGACGTGTCGCCATCGACGGTGATGCAGTTGAACGATTCGTCAGCGGCCTCCCTGACCAGCGCGTCGAGCAGGTTCCGGGCGATGCCGGCATCGGTGGCGAGGAAGCCGAGCATGGTCGCCATGTTCGGCCGGATCATCCCGGCGCCCTTGGAGATTCCGGAAATGGTCACTTTTTTGCCGTTGACCGCAACGGTCCGCGAAACGGCCTTGGCGACGGTGTCGGTGGTCATGATGGCGTGCGCGGCGGCATGCCAGTTGTCGGCCCGGAGGTCGGCCAGTGCGGCCGGCAAGCCCGCCCTGATCGTGTCAACCGGCAGGTTTTCGAGAATCACGCCGGTCGAGAACGGCAACACCTGATCGGGCGCCACGCCAAGCAGTTCGCCGACCGCCTCGCACGTCGCCTGCGCGGCCTGACGGCCGGGCTCGCCGGTGCCGGCATTGGCGATCCCGGTATTGATGACCAGCGCGCGAATTTCCCTGCCACTCGCCAGATGATCGCGACAGAGCTGGACCGGCGCGGCGCAGAAACGGTTCCCGGTGAACACACCGGCGACGGTGCAGCCGGCGTCGAGCGCAACCAGCGTCAGGTCACGGCGGTCCTTCTTGCGGATCCCCGCCTCGGCGACGCCGAGACGGACGCCGGGCACTGCAAATAGCTGGTCGGCGGCTGGGGTGGCGTAGTTCACTGGCATTCGATTCGCTCCAAAAACGTCAAGGCACCTCGTGGGTGCCTTGACGGGTCAGGACAGTTTTCCGTGGCAGTATTTGTATTTCTTCCCGCTGCCGCACGGGCACGGGTCGTTGCGCCCGACCTTCGGTCCGGCCTGAGCCGGTCGCTGCGGCGGCGCTTCGTCGGCGCTCCCGCTCGGCGCCTCGTCGTAACCGGCATGCCGGTACTCCACGTTGTGTACTTCGGGGTGCGGGGCCGTTTCCTCGACATCCTCGTGCGAACGGATCTGCACCGTGAATACGACGCGGGTAACCTCCTTGCGCACCTCGTCGAGCAAGGTCTCGAACAGTTCGAACGCTTCGCGCTTGTATTCCTGCTTGGGATTCTTCTGCGCATAGCCCCGCAGGTGAATGCCCTGGCGCAGGTGATCGAGCGCCGCCAGATGTTCCCGCCAATGCGCATCCAGGCTCTGCAGCATCACATTGCGTTCGAACTGGTGGAAACTTTCGCTCCCGACCATGTCGACCTTCGCCTGGTAGGCGCGGTCCGCGCCCTCGGTGATGCGGGCGAGAATTTCCGCATCGGCCAGCGCCGGCTCGTTCTTGAACCACTCGGCCACAGGGGCGACGATCTGCAGGTCGTAAGTGAGCGCCCGCTCCAGTCCGGGCATGTCCCACTGCTCCTCGACCGAGTCCGCCGGGACATGGTGGCGAAAAATCTCGGCAAGGACGGCATGTCGCATGGCCGTGATGGTTTCGGAAATATCGTCGGTTTCCAGCAGTTCGTTGCGCTGCTGGTAGATCACCTTGCGCTGGTCGTTGGCGACGTCGTCATATTCGAGCAACTGCTTGCGGATGTCGAAGTTGCGGGCTTCGACCTTGCGCTGCGCCGACTCCAGCGAACGGGTGACGAGCGGGTGCTCGATCGCCTCGCCTTCGGGCATTTTCAGCTTGTCCATGATGGCGCGCAGGCGCTCGCCGGCAAAGATGCGCAGCAACGAATCGTCGAGCGACAGATAGAAACGCGAGGAGCCGGCATCGCCCTGGCGCCCCGAGCGCCCGCGCAACTGGTTGTCGATGCGGCGCGACTCGTGGCGTTCGGAACCGATGATATGGAGGCCGCCGGCCGCCAGCACCCGGTTGTGCAGCTTCTGCCACTCGTCGCGCATGCGCTCCATCGTCGCTTCGCGCTCGGCCGCCGGCAGCGACTCGTCGTGCTTGACAGCCGAGACGGCCTTCTCGATGCTGCCGCCGAGAACGATGTCGGTACCGCGGCCGGCCATGTTGGTGGCAATGGTGATCTGCCCCGGTCGACCGGCCTCGATGACGATTTCTGCCTCGCGGGCATGCTGCTTGGCGTTGAGCACCGAATGCGCCAGCTTTTCCTTGTCGAGCAGGCCGGACAGCAGCTCGGAGTTTTCGATCGAGGTCGTGCCGACCAGCACCGGCTGGCCGCGCGCCGAACAATCCTTGATATCGTCGATGATCGCCGCATATTTCTCCCCGGCGGTCTTGTATACCAGGTCGTTCATGTCCTTGCGCACCATCGGCCGGTGCGTCGGGATGACGACGGTTTCGAGGCCGTAGATCTGCTGGAATTCGTAGGCTTCGGTATCGGCCGTGCCGGTCATGCCGGAAAGCTTGCCGTACATGCGGAAGTAATTCTGGAAGGTGATCGAGGCCAGCGTCTGGTTCTCGGCCTGGATCTGCACGCCTTCCTTGGCCTCGACCGCCTGATGCAGGCCGTCCGACCAGCGCCGGCCGGCCATCAGGCGGCCGGTGAATTCGTCGACGATGACCACTTCGCCATTCTGCACGACATACTGCTGGTCCTTCTGGAACAGCGTCAGCGCGCGCAAGGCGGCATTGAGGTGATGCATCAGCGTGATGTTGGCGGCATCGTACAGGCTGCGGCCTTCCGGCAGCAGGCCGTGCTCGACCAGCAGGTCCTCGGCGTGCTCGTACCCGGCTTCCGACAGATGAACCTGATGGCCCTTCTCGTCGACCCAGTAATCGCCCTCGCCCTTCTCCTCCATCGCCCGGGTCAGCTTGGGCACGACCACCTTCATGCGCAGGTAGAGATCGGTATGATCCTCGGCCTGCCCGGAAATGATCAGCGGCGTCCGCGCTTCGTCGATCAGGATCGAATCCACCTCGTCGACGATGGCGTAGTTGAGGCCGCGCTGCACGCGCTGGTCGGCGGAATAGACCATGTTGTCGCGCAGGTAGTCGAACCCGAACTCGTTGTTGGTGCCGTAGGTGATGTCGGCGGCGTAGGCCGCCTGTTTGGCCTCATGGTCCATCTGCGACAGGTTGCAGCCGACCGATAGGCCGAGGAAGCGGTGCAGGCGCCCCATCCACTCGGCGTCACGGCTGGCCAGGTAGTCGTTGACCGTGACGATATGCACGCCCTTGCCGGAAATGGCGTTCAGATAGGAAGGCAGCGTCGCAACCAGCGTCTTGCCTTCGCCGGTCCGCATTTCGGCGATCTTTCCGTAGTGCAGGACCATGCCGCCGATCAACTGGACATCGAAATGGCGCATTCCGAGTTCGCGCTTGCCGGCCTCGCGGACGACGGCGAAGGCTTCGGGCAGGAGATCATCGAGCGACTCGCCTTTGGCGTGACGCTCGCGGAACTCGTCGGTCTTGGCCCGCAACTGGTCGTCGCTGAGCGCCTGGATGGCGGGCTCGAAGGCATTGATGCGCTTGACGGTCTGCGCGTATTGCTTGATCAGCCGGTCGTTGCGGCTGCCGAAAACTTTTCTGAGGAGGCCGGAGATCATCGCGATGGTGTCTGTCTGCGCGGGGCGCGGCAAAATACTGATTTTAGCACGCCGGCCGCGGCCGGCGGCGACCGGGATCGGGCTTTGCTGAACGCCTCAGCGCCGCCTGAGCAGCGCGTATTCCTCGCCTTGCCTGAGGAAGTGCGCCGGACTTTGCGCGACGCCCAGCATGCGCACCTCGAAATGCAGGTGCGGACCGGTGGTGCGGCCCGTGCTGCCGACCGCGGATCGCTTCGCCGCGCTTGACCACACTGCCGGGCTTGACGCTCATCCGCGACAGGCGGGCATAGCGGGTGGTCAGGCCATCGCCATGGTCAACGCCGATCATGTTGCCGAAATCGCCCTGATAGGCCGTGGCAAGCACCACCCGGTCGGCGGCTGCGACCACCGGCGTGCCGGTTTCGGCATTGAAGGCTATTCCCTCGTGCATCGCCCGCTGGCCGGGAGTGGGGTCGCCGCGATGACCGAACGGCGAGCCGAGCAAAGCCTCCCTGACCAGCGGTCGTCGGTATCAGGCGTTCCCTGACCCGTTTCTCCAAGAGACGCGACTCGAGCGCGGCCAGTTCATCGGTGCGCGGATCGACTTCGCGCGACAGACGATCGATTTCGCGCTGCAGTTCATCGGCCCCCGGAGGCGCCGGCACGAAGGCCCCGCCTTGTCCGAGGGAATGCCCGGACGGGCGGCAAGCGATGCAAGGCCGGCCGCCGTCGCCGTGACGAGGAAAATGAACGCGAAGACCGCAATCGCCAGATGGTGCGGCATAATGGTAATGGTCCGCGCTGCCTTGAGGTGGCGGGAAACGCGAATGATCCGCCATGAGCCTCCTGTGACCAACACGCTCGCTTGCTTTCTTGACAACGACGCCGGCGCCGGCAGGGTGATGGCCCATGCCAGACTGCTGCTTGACCTGGCGCAGCGCTTCGCGACGGCTGCCCCGGCGGGACTGGGCGGCGCCGCGCACATTGCCAACTACAAGTCGGGGAAAGTCATCATCCACGCCGACAATGGCGCGGTCGCCGTCAAGATTCGCCAGCTGAGTCAGCGCCTGTGCGACGAGTTATCCAAGGGAGGGCCGGAGTGCAACCGCCTCGAGGTGAAAGTTCAACCCCGGCAAATCCCTTGCCAGTCAACGCCTTCAACCATCAAGCCCCTCTCCGCGGGGGCCTGCGGGACGCTCCGCGCGGCTTCGGCGAGCCTGCCGGACGGGCCGCTGCGCCAGGCCCTGGATGCCTTGCTGGCACGCGCCGCTAGACAGGAATGACGGCAATCCGCTCGAGGATCATCAGCGCGAAAACGATCAGCGAAAAGACGACCCCGTAGCGAAAGAGCCGCCAGGAAAGGGCCAGGTAAGCCCGGTTGCCGCTGATGGCATAGAGCAGCAAGCCGGCGCCGATGGCGATCACCAGAATGACTGCAAGCAGACGCAGCAGCCACATGCGGAGTTATTCCATGTCCGGATCGATAATGACGCGAAGCCGAGCCGCCGGCAGTGCAGGCAGCACGGCAAGGCGAGTCGACAAGGTCACGGTTGGTCTGGAACTAGAATCATGCGGGCTGGTTCAGCCAGCGAGCCACGCCTGCCGGCGCCTGCCCGGCCCGTTCGAAGGTTACCAGTTCCCAGGATTCGCGCCGACCGAGCAGCTCGCGGGCGAGCAGGTTGTTGAGGGCGTGTCCTCCCTTGTGCGACGAGTAGGCCGCCAGCAGCGGATGGCCAAGCAGGTAGAGATCGCCCACGGCATCGAGAATCTTGTGCTTGACGAATTCATCGCCATAGCGCAACCCGTCCTGGTTGAGGACGCGGAACTCGTCGAGAACGATGGCGTTTTCCAGCCCGCCACCGAGGGCGAGGCCGCTTTCACGCAGGTATTCGACTTCCTGCATGAAGCCGAAGGTGCGCGCCCGCGCCACTTCCCGAATGTAGGAATGTTCCGCGAAGTCGATTTCCGACTTCTGCGCCGATTTGTCGATCGCCGGGTGATTGAAGATGATCGAGAAGGTCAGCCGGTAGCCATCGTAAGGCTCGAACCGCGCCCACTTTTCGCCATCGCGAACCTCGACCGGTTCCCTGACGCGGATGAATTTCTTGGCTGCATTCTGTTCCTCGATGCCGGCCGACTGGATCAGGAAGACGAACGGCGATGCCGAGCCATCGAGGATAGGCAATTCCGGCGCATCCAGATCGACCCAGGCGTTGTCGATGCCGAGACCGGCAAACGCCGACATCAGATGCTCGACGGTGCCGATCCTGACCCCATCCTTTTCCAGACACGAACACATTCGCGTATCGCCGACCATGTGGGCTGCGGCAGGGATATCCACAGGCTCCCGCAGATCGGTCCGGCGGAAGACGATCCCGTTGTTCACGGCGGCCGGACGCAGGGTCATGTTGACCTTGACGCCCCCATGCAGACCGACGCCGGAGGCGCGAATGACGGTCTTGAGTGTGCGTTGCTTGAGCATGCCAGTGGTTGAACGATCCCGGGGGGCGCGTATTGTAGCACAACGCGCCGCCCCCCGTTTTCAGAGGTGGACGGTGGCGGCTCAGTCGGCCTGTTTGCGCAGGAAGGCCGGAATGTCGTAGCGATCCACCCCGCTGTTGGCCAGCGCCTCGACCGTCAGGTTGCGGCGCGAGCGGGTCACCGCCGGCTCACGGGAAAGCTGGTCGTAGTCGATGACCGGACCGGCAAAGGGCAGGGTATCGTGCGTTCCGGTCGCCACCGCCTGGACAACGGTGGTGTTGACCACCTCGAAGCTCTGGCGCGCGCGCGCCGCAGGCTGGCCGAGCCCGGTTGCCACCACCGTGACGCGCAGGGCGTCGTCCATCATCTCGTCGTACACCGCACCGAAGATGATGTGCGCGTCGTCGGCGGCAAAGGCCTTGACCGTGTTCATCACTTCGTTGACTTCCTTCATCCGCAGGCCGCCCTTGGCGGCGGTGATGTTCACCAGAACGCCCTTGGCCCCTGAAAGGTTGACGCCTTCCAGCAGCGGCGAGGCGACTGCCTGCTCGGCGGCGATTCGGGCGCGGTCGACACCGGCTGCCGAGGAGGAACCCATCATGGCGCGACCCATTTCTCCCATCACCGTGCGCACGTCCTCGAAGTCCACGTTCACCAGGCCCGGATAGGTGATGATTTCGGCGATGCCGCCGACCGCGTTCTTCAGCACATCGTCGGCCGCCTTGAAGCAGTGATCGACGTCGGCGTCGTCGCCCATCACTTCCATCAGCTTGTCGTTGAGGATGACGATCAGCGAATCGACGTGCTTGGAAAACTCAGTGATTCCCGCCTCGGCAGCCTTCATCCGCTTGTTGCCCTCGAAACTGAAGGGCTTGGTCACGACCCCGACGGTCAGTATGCCCATTTCGCGGGCGATTTCGGCGACCACCGGGGCGGCGCCGGTGCCCGTGCCGCCGCCCATGCCGGCCGTGATGAAGGCCATGTGTGCGCCTTCCAGCGACGCGCGGATTTCGTCGCGATGCGCATCGGCAGCCGCCTGACCGGCTTCCGGCTTGGCGCCGGCGCCGAGGCCCGTGGTGCCGAGCGACAGCTTGCTGGCCGCCGTGCTGCGTCCCAGTGCCTGCGCATCGGTATTGGCGGCGATGAACTCGACGCCGCTGACTCCCTCCTGGATCATGTGCTCGATGGCGTTGCCACCGGCGCCACCGACACCGAACACCTTGATGATCGTGCCGTGCTCTTCGTCCTTCTCGATGATCTCAAACATGACTTCCTCCTCTGAAAAAACACAAAAAAACAATCAAAAGTTCTTGGCGAACCACGATTTCATGCCATCAAACACATCCTTGACGTTCTGCTTCTCCTTGATCTTCTGGCCGCGCTTGCGCTGCGCCTGGGCCTCGAGCAGCAGGCCGAAGGCCGCGGAAAAGTGCGGGTTCTGCACGACATCGGCCAGGCTGCCGGTATATTTCGGGCTGCCAAGGCGCAGCGGCATGTGGAAGATCTCTTCGCCCAGTTCGATCATGCCGGGCATGACGCTGGCGCCACCGGTCAGGACGATGCCCGACGACAACACCTCCTCGAAGCCGGAACGGCGCAGTTCATTCTGGATCAGCTCGTAGAGCTCCTCGACGCGCGGCTGGATCACGTCGGCCAGCGCCCGCCGGCTCAATTTCCGGCTCGGACGGTCGTCGACCCCGGCGACCTCCATGCTCTCGGCACGGTCGGCGAGCTGCGACAACGCGCAACCGTACTTGCACTTGATGTCCTCGGCCTCGCGGGTCGGCGTGCGCAGCGCCATGGCGATGTCGTTGGTGATCTGGTCGCCGGCGATCGGGATCACCGAAGTATGACGAATGGCGCCCTGCGTCCACACCGCGAGATCGGTCGTGCCGCCGCCGATGTCGATCAGGCAGACGCCGAGATCCTTTTCGTCCTCGGACAGCACGGCGTAGCTGGAAGACAATGGCTGCAGGACGAGGTCATTGACCTCCAGACCGCAACGGCGGACGCACTTGACGATGTTCTGGGCCGCCGACACCGCCCCGGTCACGATATGCGTCCTGACCTCGAGGCGCATGCCACTCATGCCGATCGGCTCGCGGATGCCATCCTGGCCGTCGATGACGAATTCCTGGGTGAGGATGTGCAGGATCTCCTGATCGGCCGGAATCGGCATCGCCCTGGCGGTCTCGATGACGCGCTCGACATCGCTCGGCGTAACCTCCTTGTCCTTGATCGCCACCATTCCGTGGGAGTTGAAGCTCTTGATATGGCTGCCGGCGATACCGGTATAGACATCCTTGACCTTGCAGTCGGCCATCAGCTCGACCTCCTGCACGACGCGACTGATCGCGTGAACGGTTTCCTCGATATTGACCACGACGCCCTTCTTGAGGCCGCGGGAATCCTGCGAGCCCATGCCGATGACGTTCAGGCGGCCCTCCTGGTTGATCTCGGCGACCAGCGCGACGATCTTGGAGGTTCCGATGTCCAGCCCGACGATCAGATCCTTGTTCTCCCTGCTCATATGCCTACTTTCCCTTGCCTTCACCCGCGACTCGCATCGCAAATCCGTTCGGATACCGCAGATCCACCACCGAGGGGCGAACCGGCCGCCTCCCCACCGTCTCCGGATAGGCCTCGATGAAGCGCTGCAGGCGCACCGCCACCGGCGCTTTCGGTTGCTCCCGGCCCATTTCGACCACCATTCCGCTCTCCAGCTTCAGTTGCCACGCCAGACGCGGCGACAGCGTCACCTGCACCGGTCTCTGGCCCAGCGGGCCGAGAGCGCCAACGAATTCCCCGTAGCGCCGGAGCAGTTCCGGCGCCGTCCCCGACGGGCCGTGGAGCATGGGCAGGACGGCCATTTCGGCTGCCGGGGCGGTCGCCGCGAAGACTTCGCCGAAGGTATTGACCAGTTCGCCCCGTCCCTCGCCCCAACGCGCCGCCGGACGGTGTTCCTCGATCGTCACCTCGAGGCCGGCCGGCCACACGCGCCGCAGCTCGATCTTGCGCACCCACGGCAGCCTCTCCAGCATGCCGCGCGCATCCTCCAGATCGAGGCTGAAGAAGTTGCCCTTCAGCGCCGCCGGCAACACCTGTTCGAGATCCGCCCGTCGCGTGTGCGGCAGTTCCGCGGTGAACACCACCTGGCGCACCGGCAGTGCAGGCACGCGCACCAGCCACACCGCCCCCGCCACGAGCAGCGCCGCCGCCCCTGCGAGAATCAGCAGGTCGGCGATGGCATTGAGGATGTGCGGTCTGTTCCACATGCACGGTCTCAGTCGTTGGCCGCCAGTTCGAGGACCCGGCGCACCAGCGCCGGGTAGTCCATGCCGGCCGCCCGCGCCGCCATCGGCACCAGCGAGTGGTCGGTCATCCCCGGGGAAGTGTTCACTTCCAGAAAGTAGTGATTGCCGTCTTCGTCGAGGAGAAAGTCGACCCGCCCCCAGCCCCGGCCATCGATGATGCGGAAGGCCGCGAGGGCGCCCGCGCGGATCTCTCCCTCCAGCGCCTCCGGCAGCCCGCAGGGGCAAAGATAGCGGGTATCGTCGCGACTGTACTTGGCCTCGTAATCGTAGAATTCCGTGACCGGCTCGATCTTGATGATCGGCAACGCGGTCATGTCGTCGCCGGAGCCGACGATGCCCACCGTGTATTCGCCGCCCATCACGCCCTTCTCGGCGATGACCAGCGGATCGTGTTGCGCCGCGTTGGCGTAGGCGAGGTGGAGCGTGTTGCGCTCCTTGACCATTGTGATGCCGATCGACGAGCCCTCGCGCGCCGGCTTGACGAAGATCGGCAACCCCAGTTCCTCCTCGACATCGGCAAAGTCGGAAGCCGCAGTCAGCAAGGCGTACTCGGGCACCGGCAAACCCGCCGCCTGCCAGAGCAGCTTGGTGCGGAACTTGTCCATGCCCAGCGCCGAGGCCATGACGCCGGAACCGGTGTAGGGAATGCCCATCAGCTCGAGCGCGCCCTGGATTGTGCCGTCCTCGCCGTGGCGACCGTGCAGGGCGATGAAGGCGCGGTCATACTCCTTGAGCGCGGCGAGCGGCTGCGTTGCCGGGTCGAAGGCGTGGGCATCGATGCCCTGGCCGCGCAGCGCCGCCAGCACGCGCGTCCCGCTGTTCAGGGAGACCTCGCGTTCGGCGGAGGTGCCGCCGAAGAGAACCGCCACTCGGCCGAACTCGTTCATCTCGCCTCCAGCAACTTGCCCGGCACGGCGCCGATCGAACCGGCGCCCATGGTCAGCACCACGTCGCCGTCGCGCGCGACATCGAGAATGGTCTGCGGCATGGCCGCGATATCCTCGACGAACACCGGCTCCACCTTGCCGCCGACGCGCAGGGCGCGGGCCAGTGCACGGCCGTTGGCGGCGACGATCGGCGCCTCGCCGGCAGCATAGATCTCGCCCAGGAGCAGGGCGTCGACCGTCGCGAGGACCCGGACGAAATCCTCGAAGCAGTCACGGGTGCGGGTGTAGCGATGCGGCTGGAACGCCAGCACCAGGCGGCGACCCGGGAAGGCGCCGCGCGCCGCGGCCAGCGTCGCCGCCATTTCGACCGGGTGGTGGCCGTAATCGTCGACCAGCGTGCAGCTGCCGCCGGACGGCAGGGCCACCTCGCCATAGCGCTGAAAGCGGCGACCGACTCCCTTGAACTCGGCGAGCGCCTTGACGATGGCGGCATCCGGCACCTGCAGCTCGCTGGCAACGGCGATCGCGGCCAGGGCATTCAGTACGTTATGCAGTCCCGGGGTGTTGAGCGTGATCGGCAGGCGCGTCACCGACCCATTGACCCGCACGCAGTCGAAGCGCATCTGGCCGTCGGCGGCGGCGACGTTCTCGGCGTAGAAATTGCAGTCGGGGGTCTGGCCGTAGGTCACGATCTGCCGGGAAATCCGCGGCATGATGGCGCGCACGTTGGCGTCATCGGCGCAGAGGACGGCGACCCCGTAGAAGGG
>JAFLDQ010000064.1 GCA_017302355.1 Dechloromonas sp. | reverse complement strand
ACTGCTCGCCGGAATTGTCTTCAACGACGGCGTTCCCATACCCACCAATGAAACCGAACAGCAATGGCTCGCCGCCTGATCAACCAATGCCACACGCATCCCATACACCAGATTTGACTTTAGCTCCCGGTACCCACACTCTACATATATGGCATGCCGAAATTTCTATGTTGCTTGTCCTCCAGGGGTTCATATGCAGATATCTCAACGGAACGGTTGGACCGGACGCCGGCTTTGTGCGCTGGCAATTGCAGCTACGGTTCAGTTCCTTCCTATCGCCGCAGGTGCCGCTCCTGGCTGGGTGAAGAAGGCAATCTCAGCCGAGTGGACCTGGTTCGAGGACTACGTGTTCTTGTGGGCAACATACACATTGGCTTGCTCGCCAGGGTGTAGCTGCCAGGCAGGAATGGGTTTGATGGCATTCGGGGAGCCACGCGGGGAGAAAATTCGATTCAATGGCAGTCGCGAGGTACTCGTTATTGGTGCTGGTGCGATCCACATCCGAGTGGTCGACGGCGGGAGCGGATGCTCCGCGGCCCTGGCGCCCGGCAAGTTTGGCCTCGTCCCGCTCGTTGATCTGAGTTAGTAAGGCGTTTGTGGGCGAAGCAAGTCAGCGTTTTTCCCGCCCGTCATCGATCCACACGAGGGTTTCTTCAAACCGGCGCTCCTATCGTGGTGTAGTGACCACGGCCGTATCGTGGCCGATGACGACGAATCAATCCAGAGCCAGCGATAGCCCGCGCCAAGCTTTGCTTGCGTGCGGTGGAAAGCGCTAGGAAATCGGTTGGGAAGTTCGTTCTTATCGCGATTCCACAGCGATTTTTCACGATTACCGCGCGATTCTGCCGATTGTGCAGCGATTGCGGAGCAATCGCAGATAAATAGCGACGGAATAGCGACAGATTCCAACCAGCATACGCGCAGAAAACGCGGCTGTGACGCGGGCAGGATGTGTCAAGTAGGCCTGCACATCGAGGGCGAGGCCCAGCGGCCCGCGCAAGTGCCGACCACCTCGGCCCCGACGCCGGCCAGGGTCCAGAAGTCGGAACCGTCCGAGCTGGAGCAACGCGAGGCCCGGATACGGGCGCAGATGGAAGCCAAGAGGGCGAGACGCCAGGGCAGGAAGGGACGTGGAGCTTGACGCTTGCGCTGGTGACTGCATTTATCGATAATTGCTGTCATAGACAGCAGATGATAGGTTTTGAATCATGGCAATCTTGACTGTAAGGAATGTGCCGGATGACGTGCATCGCGCTTTGCGCGTGCGGGCGGCCCAACATGGCCGCAGCACGGAAGCGGAGGTGCGCGAGATTCTGGCGGCCGTGGTCAAGCCGGAGAAGCGCGTGCGTGTGGGTGAAGCCTTAGCCGCCATCGGCCGCAAGATCGGGCTGACCAATGAGGATTTCGCCGTCTTCGAGAGCGTGCGCGACAAGACACCGGCCAAACCGTTGAGCTTCGACTGAATGATCGTCCTGGATACCAACGTCGTTTCCGAGGCGATGAAGCCAGAGCCAGACGCGGCCGTGAGGGCCTGGCTGAACGACCAGGCGGCGGAAACCTTGTATCTGTCGAGCGTCACGCTGGCCGAGTCGTTGTTTGGCATCCGGGCGCTTCCGGCAGGCAAGCGCAAGAACATGCTCGACCGCGCCCTGAACGAACTGCTGGAGCTGTTCAAAGATCGGGTGCTGCCGTTCGACACGGATGCAGCGCGCCACTACGCCGACCTAGCCGTGATGGCCAAGAACGGCGGGCGTGGCTTCCCGACGCCAGACGGCTACATCGCGGCCGTTGCAGCATCGCGGGGCTTCATCGTGGCATCACGCGACACATCGCCCTATGAAGCGGCCGGTGTGACTGTTATCAACCCTTGGAAGGACGTATAGGGCCAGGGACACCCCGTAAGGGCCAAGAACAGAATCACCGAAGTCCGGGCCTCAGTGCCAAGGGCGATACCGATTAGCTAGTGGCGAAGCTCTTCGATGAAACCTTGCCGTGAGCAAGCGCGAGCTTGGTCA
This sequence comes from Dechloromonas sp., assembly GCA_017302355.1. The sequence goes on along the minus strand of JAFLDQ010000064.1, from coordinate 15,519 downwards.
AGGCATTGCCTTTCTTTCATCGAATGGAGATTGCGACCATGAAGCACGTCCGTTTCTTAGCGGCTAAAACCGCGCTCGCCGCCGCTCTGGCCGGCAGCATCATCATCACGCCCGCGCAGGCCGGCATCCCCGTCATCGACGGCGGCAACCTGATTCAGAACGTCATGACGGCCATCGAGTCGGTGGCGCAGACGCTCAAGCAGATCGAGCAGTACCAGACCCAATTGCAGCAGTACGAGAACATGCTGCAAAACACGATGGCCCCGGCGGCCTACATCTGGGATCAGGCGCAGTCCACCATCAACGGGTTGATGGCCGCCACCGACACACTGAACTACTACAGGAATCAGCTCGGCAGCGTCGATGCGTACCTGGGCAAGTTCCAGGACGTGGCCTACTACCGTGGTTCGCCTTGCTTCTCGGCGGCCGGGTGCTCGGATGCAGAGCGCGCCGCGATGGAGCAAAACCGCAGCCTGGCGAGCGAGAGCCAGAAGAAAGCGAACGACGCGCTTTTCAAGGGCCTTGAGCAACAGCAGCGCAACTTGACCGCTGACGCTCGCCAGCTCGAACGGCTCCAGTCCGCCGCACAGGGTGCGACCGGCCAGATGCAAGCCATCGGCTTCGCCAACCAGCTCGCCGCCAACCAGGCAAACCAGCTCCTGCAACTCCGTGGCCTCCTGATCGCGCAGCAGAACGCCGCGACGGCCAAGATGCAGGCGCAGGCCGACCTTGAGGCGCAACAGCAGGCCGCCGGCGCGACTTCCGGGGAGTCCAGGATCGAGCGCACGGCCAACCCGAGAAACTGGCCCGAACTGACCCGCTGACGGAGGCCCTGCACCATGAAGAAAACGATGCTGCTTACCGGCCTCGTGGTGGTGGTGGTGGTGGTGGTGGCTGGTTGCGACAACAAGCCGGCCATCCCACCCATGCCCGAGGTCAATGACACCAATTGCCAGATCGAGGCGATCAAGAAGATCGAGGACAGGGCCACGCGCGAAAAATTCGCCGGGCTGTGCTCGCGCCGGTCGCCGGCCAGCGGCGGCATCGCGCCGACCGAGAAGCCCATGAACTGGCTCGAACTGGCCGACCCGAAAGACCAGAAGGAGGCGAAGCCATGAAAGCACTGTCCAAGGCGGCGCTGATCGGCGTCGCCATCGCGTTCTACTCCACCGCCGCATCGGCCCAGCTCACCAACCAGGGGATGCTTGACCAGGTGGTGACGGAGTTCGCCACGCGGGCCACGTCCTGGCAGACGGTGGTGATGAATGCCGCGATGTTCCTGTTCTGGACGCTGGGCACGATCTCGCTGGTTTTCACCTTCGGCTTCATGGCGCTGCGCAAGGCCGACATTGGCGAGTTCTTCGCCGAGTTCATCAGGTTCATCCTGTTCTTCGGCTTCTTCCTTTGGCTGTTGCGCTATGGCCCGACCTTCGCCAACTCGATCATCCAGTCACTGGCCCGGATCGGTGAGCAGGCGTCCGGGGTGGCATCGGTGACACCCTCGGGCATCGTGGATATTGGCTTCATGATCTTGAAGCAGGCATTCAGCAACTCGTCGATCTGGTCGCCCGTGGATAGTTTCATCGGTGTGGCATTGAGCCTCGGCATCCTGATCCTGCTGGCTGTCGTCGCCATAAACATGTTGCTGTTGCTCGTGTCGGGCTGGCTGCTGATGTACGCCGGCATCTTCTTTCTCGGCTTCGGCGGCTCGCGTTGGACATCCGACATGGCGATCAACTACTACAAGACCGTGCTGGGCGTGGCCGTGCAGATCATGACGATGGTGCTCCTGGTTGGCATCGGGAACGACCTGCTTTCCAGCTTCTATGCCAGGATGAACACCGGCACCCTGAACTTTGAAGAGCTGGCGAACGCAGCGACTTCATCATCAGGATCAGCAGCGGCCGAATCGGCCCCTGCCAGGCTGTTGCCGCCGAAGCTGGGCACATCCTCGGCCGCCTGGTCTGCATGGCTGCTCGCCCGGATCGCGGCGGCGATCTTCCCGCCAGTGGTGTTGGCAATGCGTTCGGCAGCGGCGTCGCGGATGCTGGCCGCCTTGGCCTTCGCAACGTCGCCAATGCCTTTCGCCAAGTTCGCAGCCGTCGCCGCGAGAAGACTTCCCGCCCCCTGGCCGGCTTGGCCGGTTTGGCCGCCAGCGTCGCCGCTTTCGCTGGCCTTCGAGCTGGAACCGCTGCCCGAGCTGCCGGCGGGGCCGGCCTGCTGTGCCACCTTGCTCTGGCCGCTGCTGCCCGAACTGCTGGAGCTTCCCGAGCTGTAGAAGCCGGCCGCTTGGCCGAGTGGCGTACTTGTTCCAGCACTGGAACCGCCGCCACCAACGCCCGCCGCCTGCGCGAACGATCCAGCATCGGAATCACCGCCAGCACCACCACCAAGCATGGGCATTCCGCCCGACTCGCCACCGGCGCTAGACCCAGCTTTCTCGAACGCTGCCTTGATCGCCGACATGCCGCCGGCGGCCGAGGCTGCACCGCCCATCGCGGCCGCACCAGCCACGCTTGCAGCTCCGGCAGCCATACTCGCCGCGCCCATAGCCGCACCGATGGCGGCACCTGCACCGAAGTTGCCAATGCCGCCAGCGCCACCGATGCCCGAGCCGGTGATGATGCCGGCGACAAGCGGGGGCATACGATTGACCAGCATGAGCAACGCCACGCAGAAAACCAGCATCACGCCCAACCGCGACAAGGAGGTATGACGATGACGCCGAGAGGATTTTTCGACTGCCTGGACGTTGCCGTTGCCGCTGCCGAGCAGCGCCAGGCGCATGCGGTGGAGTTTGAGCCAGTCGGCGATCAATCGACCGATGCCGGCCACGAGGCGGAAGTCGCCGCCTTCGTGAGTCGCCCTGCCCAGACCGCTATCGAAGCCGCCAGGCCGGCGGTCAAGGTGAGCGGCAATGCCAGCAGATGCAGCGGCGGCGCAAGAAGCACGCCGTTGGCCGAGGCCGCCGGTTTCTACGGCACCGGCAGCCGATAAGCGCGCCGGCCGGCGTGGGGCCGGCCGACACTTCCACAACCCACCTGTTAGAGAGGTGAATCATGGCAACCCTGAATCCTACCTACCCCGCTATTCGTGCCGCTGCTTCCGACCGACGAAATGACCTGACGGTAAAGCGCTTCTGCACTGCCACACCCGATTCAGACGAAACAACGACTCCTCGAAGCCGTTGATGATCGAGTGGAGTAACTACGGTCCGAGGTGTCTGCAGAACCACCGCACCTGTTCCTGAAAGGCGCAGTACTCGTAGGCGCCTCCCCTAGAATCAGTTGACAGCGACGGCAATGGCGTCGGCTGCCCGTGATTGGAGATCGACCTGGCAGACTGCAAGGCCTTGAAAGCGCTGCGCGCCATGCCGATTTCTGATAGCTTAAGGCCTGCCGAACAAGGGGTTTGTTGATGCAATTCAAGGACTATTACCAGACTCTGGGAGTGGCTCGCGACGCCACGGCCGAGGAAATCAAGAAGGCGTTCCGCAAGCTGGCGCGCAAGTATCATCCGGATGTCTCGAAGGAACCGGACGCGGAAGCGCGCATGAAGGAGGTGAACGAGGCCTATACGGTTCTTTCAGACCCGGAGAAGCGCGCCGCCTACGAGCAACTGGGCGCTAGCTATACCCCCGGCCAGGATTTCCGCCCGCCGCCGGACTGGGATGCCGGCTTCGAGTTTTCCGGGGGCGGTTTCTCCCCGCACGAAGCGGCGGAATTCTCCGATTTCTTCGCGGAACTGTTCGGCCGCGTGGGGCGTGGCGCGGGCTTTCGTGCCGGCGGCCACGACACGCACTTTCGTGTGCGCGGCGAGGACCATCATGCCAAGGTGCTGCTCGATCTGGAGGATGCCTTCACCGGGGCCACGCGTCAGATCACCCTGCGCGCGCCGGAACTCGACGCCCAAGGACACGTGCAACTCAGGACGCGTACCCTCAATGTCAAGATCCCGCGTGGCGTCCGGGCCGGCCAGACCATCCGTCTCGCCGGGCAGGGTGCACCTGGCCTGGGAGGCGCGCCGGCCGGCGATCTGCTGCTGGAAGTGCACTTCCGGCCGCATTCGCGCCTTTCCGCCGAGGGGCGCGACCTGCATCTGAGCCTGCCGGTGGCGCCCTGGGAAGCAGCGCTCGGCGCCGTCGTGGCGGTCGATCTGCCCGGCGGATCGTTGAAGGTGCGCATCCCGGAGGGCGCGCAAAGCGGCAAGCAATTGCGCGTGCGGGGAAAGGGCATTCCCGGCGAGCCGCCGGGCGACCTGCTCCTCGATCTTCAGGTCGTCCTGCCCCCGGCCGACACGCCACGGGCGCGGGCGCTCTATGAAACCCTGGCGAAGGAACTCGCCTTCGATCCGCGCGGGAGGACGTGAGCAATGCGGGAAGATGAAGTCTTCGACGGCATCCTGATGGAAGATTCCTGGCTGACCCTGGAGCAGGTGGCTGCGGCCTGCACCGTGGAGCCGCAATGGCTCCTCCGGCATCTCGGGGCCGACCTTTTTCCGCACGCCGAATGTGTGGCTGGTGTCTGGCGCTTTTCGAGCACGGAGTTGGCGCGCGCGCGGCGCATGCGGCAGGTCGAGCGGGACTTCGATGCGGTGCCCGAGCTCGCAGCGCTGGTGGCCGACATGCTCGATGAGATGGATCGTCTGCGCGAACGTCTCGCGTGCCTGGAACACGGCCGATGAAACAGCAAGTGGACAATCTGCTTGCCCAAGTCGACGTCCTCCCGATGGAACCCACCGTTTGCGGACGGATCCGCCAGACGCGGCATTCCGCCGGGTTCGCACTCCCGTTGGTGGTGTGATGGAAACGATCGAACCAACCGCCGCCGGGCTCGGCGACGAGTTTTTCATGCGCGAGGCCATCTCGCTGGCGCGCGCGGCGGAATGCCTGGGCGAGGTGCCGGTTGGCGCTGTCGTGGTCAGGGCCGGAAGGATCATCGGGCGCGGTTTCAACAGCCCGATTGGCGAGAGCGACCCGACCGCGCACGCCGAGATTGCCGCGTTGCGCGATGCGGCCCGTACGCTCGGCAATTACCGTCTGCCCGGGTGTGAGTTGTTCGTGACGCTGGAGCCGTGCGCGATGTGTGCCGGGGCGATTCTGCATTCGCGGATTGCGCGGGTTGTCTATGGCGCCCGCGACCCCAAGACCGGCGTGCACGGCAGCGTTGTCGATCTCTTCGGCGTTGAGCGCCTCAACTACCATACCATCGTGCTCGGCGGGGTTCTGGCCGATGAATGCAGCGGGGTCCTGTCCGCCTTCTTTGCCGAGCGGCGCCGGAAGATGCAGTGAAGATCGATATTTCGGTTGCCCGTCAGTTGTTGACGCTGTTTGATGATGCCGGGCGCGTTCTGCGCGAGTACCGCATCTCGACCGGCAAGGCCGGGGTCGGCGAATTGTCGGGAAGCTTTCAGACTCCGCGCGGTCGACACCTGATCCGGGCCAGGATCGGCTCCGGCGCGGCGGAAAACACGATATTCGTTGGGCGCCGGCCCACCGGCGAGCTGTGGTCTCCGGAGTTCGCGCAGCGGCATCCGGGGCGTGATTGGGTTCTCACGCGCATCCTGTGGCTATCCGGTTGCGAGCCCGGGCGAAACCGGCTGGGTTGCGTCGATACGATGCGCCGTTACATCTACATCCACGGGGCGCCGGAAACCGCCGAGATGGGGACTCCGGCGTCGCATGGCTGCATCCGCATGCGCAACGCCGACATCGTCGAGCTCTTCGATCTGGTGCCGGTCTACACGCCGGTCGAAATCCGCGAGGACTGAAGCGGTTGGCCATCGGGTCCGAAGCTGCGTTCCTCGAAGGTGATCCCGCCATCGACGGCCAGCATCACCACCGTCGAGGCACGCGTTCCATAGGGCTCGGAGCGCACGAAGATCGCCGACAGGAGCCGCTCCCAGTCCAACGGAATTCCCGTATCCGGCAACTCGGTGTCGGGAACGATTTCGTCGTCGGCCAGAATCGAGAACAGCGGTTCCGGGTCCGGCAAGCTGGCCAGCGCCTTGGTGAACCCCTGGCGGGCGGTCAGCAGCTTCGGCCACGGACTGTCGAGCAGATGATTCGAGAGCCCATAGACGCCGGGCGCCAGTTCCAGCGGTGTCGCGCCGCGATTGCTGCAGTACCACAGCGATTCATCATCGCTGACCAGCAGATTGAAGCCTGCGTACCCGGCCCGGTCGATTTCGCCAACATAGTCGGCCGCACTTCGCCGGCCGGCGAGGAACCCCTGAGTCAACCTGCCTCGCGAGTGCAAACCCTTTGCCGGAGCGGCTTCGCGAACATTGGTGACCGCGGCGAAACGTCCGTCGCGCGTGATGCCGAGCCAGGTGCCGCCAGCCTCGAGGTCGCGGCCGGCAATGACCTCCGGCGCATCGGGCCAGAATCCGGCGCGGGCCGTCGGGCGGGCATGAAATTCGTCACGATTGGCGGCGACGACCAGCGGGTAGTCCGGATGAACCCGCCAACCGATGACGATCAGGCACATTTTTGCCTGATTTCAGGGGTTGACCGCAACCGCCTCGATTTTCGGGCCGTCGCGCGATGCGAGATGCAGATTGCCGGCGAAATTTGACTGCACCACGGCCAGCGCCTCGTAGCCGCCGGCCGGCGAGGGAGCGCCGCTGACGATCTTGCCGCACGCTTGGTCGGGATTGTCCGGAGAATGGAGATCGGCGCCGGCCTCAAGGGCTTGATCGCTCCGGACACGGTAGAGGTGACGCTTCACCTTGCCGAGATACTGGGTGCGGGCGACGATTTCCTGGCCCGGATAGCAGCCCTTGTGGAAACTGACGCCCCCCAGTTTTTCGAAATCGGCCATCTGCGGGACGAACTCTTCCTTGGTTGCGGCGGTCACCAGCGGGAAGCCGGCCCGCACATCGAGCCAGCGCCAGACGGGCAATCCGGCCGGCCGTGCCTTGAGCGCGAGCTTTTTCCACAATTCGGCCACGGCCGGCTGCTCGACGGCAACGATGTATCGGTTGGCTTCCAGCCCGATCACGCTGGCCTGGGCGCCGGGTGCCGCGGTCATCGGCGCCGCCGGGCAGGGCAGGCCGGCATCGGCAAGCGCTTCACCGGCCTGCTGACCGGACAGGCCGAGCAACAGGCGGCTTTCGCTCAATGCTTGCAGCTTGACCCGGGAGCGCAGGACGAACATCTGCAAACACTTCAGGGAAGCGCTTTCGAGGTCACCCGACACGATCAGCCGGAAGACGCCCGTCTCGCGCCAGACAACAAAGCTGGCCTGCATGCGGCCCTTGGCCGTGCACCATGCGGAATGCTGCACCTGATCGACCCCCAGATGGTTGATGTCGCTGGTGAACTGGTTATGCAGGAATGTCCTGGCATCATCGCCCGAAACCGCGATCAGCCCAAGATGGGTAAGCGGCGCCAGGATGGTCTGATCGCGGCCTGCCTCCAGTTCGCCGACGGCATCGCCGAAGTTGAGAATCTCGTCGGATCCGCTGGCGAAGACGGCCTCGGCGGATTCCAGGAAAATGCGCCAGTTCGGGTTCATGGAAGCTCCTGATGGGGTTTGCGCTATTATATCGCTCGTTCGTTTGTGCTCGTCCTCCCGGGCATGACCCGGTTGCAGTCCGCGAGTTCCCGTGCGTTCACTCCTCAAGTTCCTCCTGTTCCTGAGCATCTCGCTCGCAGCTTTTGTCGCGGCTGCCGTCTGGTGGGCCAATGCGCCGATCGAGTTGCGGGACCCAAGTGTGGATTTCCGGATAGCTTCCGGCAGCAGTTTGCGTTCCGCCACGGGCCAGATGCGGGAAGCCGGAGTCGACATCCATCCCGACCTCTTCACGCTGCTGGCCCGCTGGCGCGGCGTGGCCACCTCCATCAAGGCAGGCAGCTACGCGGTGAGGCGGGGAGTCACTCCCGAACAACTGCTGGCCAAACTCGCGCGTGGCGACATGACCCAGGGCGAGTCGACGCTCGTCGACGGCTGGACGTTCGCCCAGTGGCGCGCCCGTGTGGGCCAGAACCCGGATCTCAAGCATGAGACGCGAGACCTGACGGAGGCCGAAATTGCCGTTCGGCTGGGCATCGAAGGCGACCGGATCGACGGCTGGCTGTTTCCCGACACCTATCTCTTCGACAAACAGTCGAGCGACCTCGAACTATTCGCACGCGCCCACCGGGCGATGCGGAAGAAGCTTGAGGGCGCCTGGAACGAGCGCGATCAGGGGCTGCCCTACAGGAATCCCTATGAGGCTCTCATCATGGCGTCGATCATCGAAAAGGAGACGGGTCGGGTGGATGATCGCGCACTGGTGGCGGCGGTCTTCGTCAATCGCCTGCGCAAGGGCATGCTGCTGCAGACCGATCCAACGGTAATCTATGGGCTGGGCGACCAGTTCGACGGCAATCTGCGCAAACGCGACCTGCAGGCCGACACCCCCTACAATACCTACACCCGTGGCGGGCTGCCGCCGTCGCCGATTGCCATGCCCGGTGCGGGGGCCATCCAGGCCGCCCTTCACCCCGCGGACAGCGACGCACTGTATTTCGTTGCCCGCGGCGATGGCAGCAGCCAGTTTTCGACAACGCTCGAGGAACATAACAAGGCAGTGAGCAAATACCAGAGAGGCGGCAAGTGAGAGGGAAGTTCATCACCTTCGAGGGAATCGACGGCGCCGGCAAGAGCAGCCATGTCGAGTGGCTGGCCGAGCGGTTGCGGCAGACCGGGCTGACCGTCCATGTCACCCGCGAACCGGGTGGCACGGACTTGGGCGAAAAGCTCCGGGAATTGCTGCTGCACACGCCGATGCACCTCGAAACCGAAACGCTGCTGATGTTCGCCGCACGACGGGAGCACCTCGCCAGGTTGATTGAGCCGGCGCTTGCCCTTGGCGACTGGGTGATCTGCGACCGTTTCAGCGACGCGACGTATGCCTACCAGGGAGGAGGGCGGGGTCTCGAACGACACAAGTTGCAGCAACTCGAGCAATGGGTTCATGGCCAACTGCAGCCCGATCTGACCCTGTTGTTCGATCTCCCGCTGGACGTCGCGCGTGAGCGCATCGCCCTGGCCAGCCGTATCCTTGACCGTTTCGAGCAGGAACGCGCCGATTTCCATGAACGGGTGCGCCAGGCTTACCTTGAGCGCTGGCACTCGTCCCCTGCACGAATCCATGTGATTGACGCCCAGGGCAGCCTTGAGCAAATTCGCAAATCACTTGAGGAACTTATCTCAACTGTATAATTATGAACGTTATTTCTATCCATCCTGGAACCTGGGCCAGCCTCCAGTCGCAACGCGGAAGGTTGCCGCACGCCTTGTTGCTCGTCGGGCAGCGCGGGCTGGGGAAATTTGCCCTGGCGCAGGCATTCGCGAAAAGCCTGCTCTGCGAACAACCACTGGACTGCGGACACTTCTGTGACGAGTGCCTCGCCTGCAACTGGTTCGAGCACGACAACCACCCGGATTTCCGGCTCCTCCAGCCGCAGGCGATGGTCGAAGAAGGGGAGGCGGACGAGGGCAGAAAGAAAGCCAGTCAGCAGATCACCATTGATCAGGTCCGCGCCCTCGACAGCTTCTTCAACGTCGGGACGCATCGTGCGGGCGTCAAGATCATTGTCGTCAATCCCGCCGACGCGATGAACCACAACACCGCCAACGCACTTCTCAAGTCACTTGAGGAACCTGCTCCAGGTACATTGTTTTTAATGGTTTCAAGCGAGCCGTTGCGCTTGCTGCCAACCATCCGCAGTCGCTGCCAGGTGGTTCCCGTTGCTGTTCCGTCGACCGCTGCGGCCGAAGCGGCGCTTGCTGCGGACGGGATCAGGCAACCCGCCCGCTGGCTCGCCCTGGCCGGCGGCTCGCCAGGTCTGGCCCGCGAACTGGCGGCTGCGGACGAAGGGGGTTGGCTGGACGTGCTGACGCGGCGCCTTGCGGCGAAGGGCGAACTTGACCCGACCGGTCTGGCCGCCGATCTGGAGAAGATCGTCAGGGAAAGCAGGGGAAAGCTCGCCTTGAAGTCGGTAGTCGAGGCCATGCAGAAATGGCTGGTCGATCTCACGCTGGCCAGCAATGGGTTGCCGGTCCGATATTTTCTCGTCCAACAGGCCACAATCTCTGGGCTGGCTGATATGATTCCCCCCGCGCGCCTCGTGCGCGCCTACCGGGTGCTCCTGAAGCGTCGCCGCGAAGCCGAGCAACCCCTCAACGCCCGCCTGTTTCTGGAGGGATTGTTCATGGACTACCGAAGTCTGCTCAGACAATAGACACGACAATGGCTGACCCCAAACCGGCCCCCGCCCAGCGCCCGAGCGTCCTTTCGCTCAACATCAGTTCAAAGTCCGCGCTCTACGCGGCGTTCATGCTGCACTTGCGTAATGGGGGCATATTCATTCCCACCACGCGGAATTACAACATCGGCGACGAAGTGTTCATGCTGCTGTCGCTGATGGATGATCCCGCCAAGTTGCCGATTGCCGGCACCGTGGTCTGGATTACCCCGGCCGGCGCGCAGAATGGTCGCGCCCAGGGGATCGGCGTTCATTTCAACAACGACGAAAGCGGCCAGGAGGCACGGCGCAAGATCGAAGGCCTGCTGGGGGGCGTCATGCAGTCCACGCGTCCGACCCACACCCTCTGATCCAGAGGATGCTGGTCGACTCCCATTGCCATCTCGACTTTCCCGATCTCTCGCGGCGCCTTCCAGAGATTCTCGGGCGCATGAACGAGAATGGCGTCGGCTGGGCGGTATGTATCGGGGTCAATCTGGAGGACTTCCCCGGTGTTCTGGCGCTGGCTGAAGCCCATCCCAACCTCTACGCCACCGTTGGCGTTCATCCCGAATATGCCGATGTCGAAGAACCGGGCGAACAGATACTCGCGGAACTCGCCGGGCATCCGAAAGTGATCGCCGTGGGAGAGACCGGTCTCGACTACCACTGGCAGAAGGACCGCCCGAAATGGCAGCGCGACCGCTTCCGCCGCCACATCCGCGCGGCAATCGGCGCGGGCAAGCCGCTGGTCGTGCACATGCGCGACGCGGCCGATGACACCTTGAGGATACTCGAGGAGGAGGGCGCCCACAGGGTCGGCGGTGTGATGCACTGCTTCACCGAGGCCTGGGGAGTCGCCCGCCGCGCACTCGATCTCGGCTTCCACATCTCGTTCTCCGGCGTCGTCACCTTCAAGAATGCCCTTGCAATCAAGGAAGTGGCCCAGAAGACGCCGCTCGACCGGATCCTGCTCGAAACCGACTCGCCGTACCTTGCACCGGCACCTCATCGCGGCAAGCCCAATGAACCAGCTTATGTGCGGCACGTCGCCGAGGAGGTTGCGCGCTTGCGCTCCCTGTCTCTCGAACAGATCGGCGAGGCCACAACCGCCAATTTTTTCAATCTCTTCAAACACGCCCTGCGGCCCATACGACCATGAAAAAGACCACTTTCGCCATCCTTGTTGCCTCCGCATTGCCCCTCGGAGCCTTGGCCGCCACGTACGATGACCTGATCAGTGCCGCAAGACTGGGAGACACCAAGGACATCGCGAAACTGGTTCAGCGTGGCGCGTCTGTCGACACGACGGACAAGGAGGGCAATACCTTGCTGATGCTGGCAGCACGGGACGGGCACACCGAACTTGTCGAATACCTCATCAAGCAACGGGCCAAGGTCAACGAGCGTAATGCCGTAGGTGACACCGCCTTGCGCCTTGCAGCATTCCGTGGACACCTGAAGGCGGCGGAGCTGCTGGTCGCCAACGGCGCCGAAGTGAACATGAGCGGCTGGACGCCGCTGATCTATGCGGCATTCAACGGCCACGCCGACATTGCCCGGCTTCTGTTGAAGGCGGGTGCGGACGTCAATGCCGCGACGGAGAACGGCACCACGGCGCTGATGGTCGCCGCCAAGGGCGGCCACATCGAAATCGTCAAACTGCTGCTCGCCAATCGCGCTGATCCGAACGCAAAACTCGATGGTGGCGAGACGGCGTTCGATGTCGCGCTCAAGGCTCAGAATACCGACATTGGCGATCTGCTGCGTCGCGCCGGCGGAAAATCAGGCAAGTCCGTCACGATCGAGATACGTTAGCCGCCTTTGGTGGGGGGTGCCAGCCCCACTGCGGATCTACATAACTGCGCATAATTTGCAATTACGTAAGCATATAAGTTGCGCAATGCGAAACAAAATATCAAAGCCGTCGAAAATGACGGCTTTTTTCACATCCTGAAACAAAAGGCATAAAGTCAAAACCCGGCCAGCGCTGCGCGCTACGCGGCTCTGTGCTGCGCTCCGGGCTCTACGAGCCGCTCCGCTTGTCCCCTGCGGGGATTTGCCCTACGGGCAAACATTCGAGCACGCGCAGCGCTGGCCGAAAAGTCAAAAACGCCAAGCGCTGAAACACCGACCGCGTGGCATCGCTGAAAATCGGGACGGCCGATTTTCTGGCCCTTCGGGCCACCGCTACATGCCACGAACATCAGGAAAATCGGTGCGCTAAAGCGCACCGCCCGGCTAAATCACTACATCGGGCAAACGGCGCCCGATGTAGCTCAAGCCGGCCGCTCTCGCGGTTTTCCGCCCATACTGAACGGATGGAAAGCCATCAAAAACGGGTTGATTTGCCGACGGCGGGTGAGGGCCTGCCGACGGCGGGTGAGGGCCTGCCGACGGCGGGTGAGGGCCTGCCGACGGCGAATGAGGGCCTGCCGACGGCGGGTGAGGGCCTGCCGACGGCGAATGAGGGCCTACCGACGGCGAATGAGGGCCTGCCGACGGCGGGTGAGGGCCTGCCGACGGCGAATGAGGGCCTGCCGACGGCGAATGAGGGCCTGCTAAACCCTCAATCCGGCCTCAAAACACCAAAATGCCAGAAAAACCATCAAAAGCCGAAAAAACCCGACGGCGACCGACGGCGCTACCCGAGCAAAAAACGCGGAAAACACAAATTTTCAAATTAGCAAGGGCGATGAATTCTCATTTGCCGACGGCGGCAAAAAGAAAAAGAAAAATTCCGAATTAGCAAGGGCGACGAATTCTCATTTGAAAACCGAAACCGACAGCGACCAAAGGTAACCGACGGCGGAAATCTGCCCCGAAACCCGAAAAACCGCTACTGCCCCGCCGCCATAAAGCCCATCAGCAGGGAAAGCACGATCACAACCGGAAAAATCGTCTCGCTCATTTAGTAGCGACCTCGAAAGCCTGTTTGAACATCATCCACACGTACACGCTGACATGGACCGCGCCCACCAGTGCCACCTGAGCCGCCCAATCTATCGGCATCAGGATAGAGAGCGCGACCGTTACAGGTTCCGGCACGATCAACGATAACCCCGCCACCGTGGCAACCACACACCAAACCTCCGACGTATTCGCGCAAGCCGCCGCCGCGTTTTGACACGCCTGTAGCGCCGAGCTTCCACTGGCAATAGCCAACATGTTGAACGAGTTGCCCACATAGTAGGTATACGTCGGCGTCGATGTCGGCGACACGCTAGCCGGTACTGACGGCGCAGGCATTGCTGCATCGGTCTTGGCTTGATCGGATTGCAACGGCATCTGTTCACGCAGGAATCGCGACTGAATCAAGGTGCGTTGCCAACGCACCCATTCACGACTTGCAACAGGAATCGCGAGTTGCATGGCTCAGTCCTCGACGGAAACGAGAAACATATTCGTGGCGTACTGCGTTTCACCGTGCGAATCCTTGTAGGAACGACGGTAACCGTTGATCGAGCAGCGAATCGAAATGTCCTCGTTCGGCTTGCCGAGCAGGCGCGCGGAACGCACTTCAACGATCTGCGGCTTGCTGTAGGAGTCCGGAGCAGGCAGGGTGACGGCGGAGTAGACGGCGTTCTCGGTGCGCTTGACTTCGAGAATGCGACCACGGATGAAGGTTTGATTCGCGGCGAGCTTGGCGGAAGTGTCCAGGGATGCGACTTGGGCAGGTGCGTTCATGATGGGCCTCTTAAGTGACAGGTACAGGTAGTCGCAAAATCGCGACGCCCGAATTACGTCGCAAATGCGCGACATTGTCAAGCAGCAAATTTGCGACTACGCTGAACCCGCAATTCGCAACAAAGGAGCCCGAAAATGACGCCGAACGAGTACCTTGACGCCACAAAAGAGCGACTAAACATCACGAGCGACTACGAATTAGCCAAGCGCCTAGAACTGGACCGCCAGTCAATTCCAGCCATACGAAAAGGAGTTCGCGCAATACCGCTCGACGTGGCGTTCCGCATCGCGATCACGCTGGAACTGGACCCGGCGCAGGTTGTGGCCGATCTGGCCGAGCAACACGAGAAAAACGAGAAACGGCGGGGATTCTGGCGGTCTTTCACTTCGCGTGCACACTCCAACGCAGTCACCATCCTGTGCACGCTGGCGTTGATTCTTTCCGCTACCTGTGGGAGCGTAGCCGGGCTGCATGGTGGCGGCTTTAGGTGGCGGCGGAACTGCACATAATTTGCATTATGTAAACTGTGTATCCGGATGAGTGAGGTTAGCGGCGCCACGGGCTGTTGATGGGTAGCGAAACGTTTGAAACATTCGCAAGAAACGTTTGAAACATTCGCGGGTTGGTCTGAAACAACCGGGCGCCGGTTTCTGTGCCAAATATCGCGCAAATCTTTCCGGGTGCCTGCCCTCGCGTCGTTAACTCGGGCCGGCATCCGGCAAGGTTACCGGGTAGCGTAACGCGGCTTCCAAGGCAGCCCGCGCAAAGTCCAGCGGGTCAGCGTCTTCCGCCTTGCCGGCCATGTTCAAAACCTAACCATAGCCATCATAGACAAACCGATCTCCCCTTACGATAGCACCGGGAGGAAAGACAAGAGCCACCGCGCCGGGGAGGAAACCGGGCGGTGGTTCGTGCTGCCATGGGGCGGGAAGCCGTTGCGCCGTTATGGCATGCGTCTGGCGGCGCGGCTTTATCCCTCGAACGAAATAAGGTGCACCGGGCGCTCAATCCTCCCAGGCATCCGGCGCCAGTCTGCGTAATGCCTCGGCTCCTCTGGGGTCGGATTGTTCAAGCTCCACCGGAAAGCGCGGCTTGGCATTCCGGACGCTCAGGGATGCAATGGTTTCAGCGGGGGTATCCGGGTGGAAGCTCCCGAACTGCCCGAATGCACGATTGAACGCCTCGATACCCCGGTCTGACTCTCTTAGATGGGCGCGGCCGGCACGTTGAACCGACAAGGCCGCCAAATTGGCCAAGCCCGGCAACGCCGGGTTGTTGGTCAAACCCA
The DNA here is from genome assembly GCA_017302355.1 of Dechloromonas sp. Next base: position 309 of record JAFLDQ010000064.1, on the reverse strand, counting down.
AGCCTATGATTTTCTGCACTTCTCCGGTTGTGGCGTCATAGGGGAAGACGGGCGAGATATACCGATATTCCCCGTCGGCAATCATTGCCTTGGCCTTGTCCGTCCATCGCACGTCGACCGCGAACAAACCGGCCCCTTCCCGCCAAACCATCCGCTTGAACCAGCCAGCGGCCGGCGCTGGCTGTGGGCGGCGTGCTGGGTTCGGGCGCGCATCTGGTCGTCGCCAAAGATGACATCCATGCACCAGTGCAAGCTGTTTTCGACCCGCCAGTGCTGACGAATCGACCGGTTCAGGCGTGCTGCATCGGC
>JAFLDQ010000063.1 GCA_017302355.1 Dechloromonas sp. | reverse complement strand
AACTGCTCGCCGGAATTGTCTTCAACGACGGCGTTCCCATACCCACCAATGAAACCGAACAGCAATGGCTCGCCGCCTGATCAACCAATGCCACACGCATCCCATACACCAGATTTGACTTTAGCTCCGAACTCCGACGTTCTTCCTTACAGTGCAGGCCTACGACTTCGACTCACCCAAGAATGCGAAGCGCATGAGCGCCCTCTGGAATCGCGTCACATACCCACTTATCGGGCGTTCGCCGAACCTGATGGGTCGTCTTGGGTACTACTCGGATCGGGTTCTCGGTCGCTTCATTGACGAAGGTCCATCATTCGGAATGATGATCTGTCGTCGGGTCTGAGCACCCGTTGATTCGCTGTCGCTTTTCTTTACGCCACATGCCTTCGGAGCCAGCCCTGCCGGCTCCGTGGCGACCGCTTACTTGACGAGCGCCGCGCTCAGCGCCCCGTTGAGTGCATTGCCGAGATGGGCGATTTCGTCGTCGGAGACGACATACGGCGGCATCAGGTAGACGGTGTTGGCGATCGGCCGGATCAGCGCTTCGCGCTCCAGCGCGGCGCGGTAGAACTTGCGGGAGAAATAGGGGTCGTCTGTTTCCACGTCGAAGGCGGCGATCATGCCGCGCTGGCGCTGATGGCGGACTTGCGGGCGGTCGGCGAGCGGGGCGAGGGCGGCGGCGATTTTGGCAGCTTTCTGGCGGTTGACCGCAACGATGTCGTCTTCTTCGAAAATGTCGAGCGTCGCCAGCGCGGCGCGGCAGGCGAGCGGGTTGCCGGTGTAGGAGTGCGAGTGCAGGAAGGCGCGGGCGACCGAGTCGTCGAGGAAGGCTTGGTAGATCGTGTCGCTGCACAGCACGACGGAGAGCGGCAGGTAGCCGCCGGAGATGCCTTTCGACAGGCACAGGAGGTTGGGGCGGATGGGGTTGCCATCCTTCGCGGCCTGCTCGTGGGCGAAGAAGGTGCCGGTGCGGCCGCAGCCGACGGCGATTTCGTCGCAGATCAGGTGCACTTCGTGGCGGTCGCACAGGGCGCGGGCGAGGCGCAGGTATTCCGGGTCGTACATCGCCATGCCGGCGGCGCCCTGGACCAGTGGCTCGACGATCAGCGCGGCGGTGTTTTCACCGTGCCGTTCGAGGTGGGCTTCGAGCGCCGCGGCGGCGCGGCGGGCGACGTCGGCCGGGGTTTCGCCGGGTTCGCCTTGGCGGAAATCGGGCGAGGGGACGACCGTCGCGGCGCGCACCAGCGGCGCGTAGGCGTCCTTGAAGATGGCGACGTCGGTGACGGCCAGCGCGCCGACCGTCTCGCCGTGGTAGCTGCCGGCGAGGCAGAGGAATTCGGCCTTCTCCGGGCGCCCGACGTTGCGCCAATAGTGAAAGCTCATCTTCAACGCGATCTCGGTTGCCGAGGCGCCGTCCGAGGCGTAGAAGGCGTGGCCTAGCGTTCCCGCGGTCAACGCGGATAATCGCTCGGAAAGCTCGACCACCGGCTGGTGCGTGAAGCCGGCGAGCATGACGTGTTCCAGCGTTTCCAGTTGCTCGCGCAGCGCCGCATTGATGCGCGGGTTGGCGTGGCCGAACAGGTTGGTCCACCACGAGCTGATGCCGTCGAGGTAGCGCCGGCCGTCGAAGTCGTAAAGCCAGGCGCCGCTGCCGCGGGCGATGGGCGCCAGCGGCAGGTAGGCGGGCGAGCCGGTCTGCGCATGGTGCTGCATTTGCGTGCACGGGTGCCAGACGGCGGCCTGGCTGCGCGCCAGCCAGCCGGCGTTCGACCAGTTGCCGATCAATGCAGGACTTGCGAACTGGCAGCCGGCTGTTCCGGCATTTCGGCGTGCACCAGTTCGGCTTCGACGTTGGGGTAGAGCGGGGCGCCGCAGTCGTCGCAGAATTCCAGCGGAAAGTGATGGTCGAGGAAGATCACGTCCTTGACTCCGGCCTCGCGCAGCACGGATTCGATCTCGCCGGCGGCGTCGGTGGCTTCGTCCTCGGCGCCGAGCAACGGCCAGACGATGCCGTGGTAGGTCTCGTCCTTGTCCTTGGGGCCAAGCCCGACGCGATATTCCTCCATGCGGCGGTCGTAGCAGGGGCCGACGACGGCGCGGATGTCGGCCGGCGTCAGGCCGAGCATGGTCTGCAGGAAGGCGATCGAGGCTTTCAGCGAATACGGGCGCGACAGGCGGTCGGCGTTGCGGCACGAGGCATGGTAGGCATCGGGCAGCAGCGGCTGCCAGGCGCAGCCGGTGAGCAGCGGTTCGAGGTTGGGGCTGCCCTGCCGGATCCATTCCTTGAGCGCGGCTTCCTTGTTGCCGTCCTTCTCGTTCCAGCGGAACAGCGCCGCGCCGCGCGGCACGGCAATGGCGCCGACGAGGTAGCGGACATCCGAGAGGAAGCGGTTGGTTTCGGGCAATCCCGTGCTGTCGACCGCGAGATGCTGGCCGGCCAGCGTCGCCTCGCCGAGCGCCTGGGTCAGTTGCCAGGTGTCGCAGAAACTGCGCGGCAACTGGTCTGGGCTGAACAGGAAATCGGCCAGACCGACGCGGGTAGCGGCGCCGAAGACGTGGGCGCCGAGGTGCACGGTGAGCACCTGCAGCGTGCTCTTCGGCAGCGAACAGGCGGGAATCGAAAAGCGCGACCAGGCGAGCACCGGCGCCGCGAATAACTGGATGTCGAATTCCTGGCCGGGCGCTTCCAGACGGCCGGTCTCGGCGCACGATTCGATCATGTCGGCGAGTTCGTCGTGGGCGCTCGGGTTGGCCTCGAACAGCCGGTCGAGGGCGGTGTTGATCTCGTCCTCGGCGCCGTTCTTCAGCAGGCTGACGACCAGCTCGCCAAGCTGCCCTTCCCAGAACCTGTCCTCCAGCTTGCCGCCGGATTCGGAAAGGCCGGTGGCCAGGCGCTGGAGTTCTGCCGCGTCGCGCGACAGGCGATCGCGCGAGCCGAAGCGGGTGCGTTTCATCGATGTTCCTGAAAAAGCAATGAGCGAATTTTAACAGCCGGTAAAATCCGGCGGAGCGCATTCCAGAATATTCAAGGAAGAACCCCATGCTGATCTTTCTCTCGCCCGCCAAGTCGCTCGACTACAGGACGCCAGCGCAGGTGGCCACCCATACCCTGCCGGCTTTCCTGAAGCAATCGGAGACCCTGATCCGGCAGTTGCGCAAGCTGTCGCCGGCCGAGATCGCCGCCCTGATGGGCATTTCCGACCCGCTGGCGCTGCTCAATTTCCACCGCTTCGCCGACTGGAGCCTGCCGTTCACCCCGGAAAACGCCAAACAGGCGGTGCTGGCGTTCGACGGCGATGTCTATGACGGCCTGGCGGCGAAGACCCTGTCGGCGGCCGGCCTCGATTTCGCCCAGCGGCACGTGCGCATCCTCTCCGGCCTTTACGGCATCCTCAGGCCGCTCGACCTGATGCAGCCCTACCGCCTCGAAATGGGCGCCCGTTTCGTCAACGCGGCGGGCAAGGATCTCTATGCCTTCTGGGGCGAAACGCTGCTCGACGCGATCAATGGCGAACTGGCCGGGATGCCGCGGCCGGTTGGGGTCAACCTCGCTTCCGAGGAGTATTTCAAGGCCGCCGTCGGCAGAAAGATCCAGGGCCAGGTGATCCAGCCCGTGTTCGAGGACTGGAAGTCCGGCCGCTACCGGGTCATCGCCTTCTTCGCCAAGCGCGCGCGCGGGCGGATGACGCGCTACGCGGTGGTGAACCGGCTGGACGAGCCGGAAGGGCTGAAGGGCTTCGACTACGACGGCTACGCTTTCGCGCCGGAGGTTTCGGACGAGCGGACGTGGGTGTTCCGGCGGCGTCAGGATTGAATCAGGGCTGATGCGTCGGCCGGGTTCAGTATCCGGAAGCCGAGCGCCGTCCGGCCGCGCAACCCGAGCAGCGCCTTGTCCTTGGTGACCAGGAAGTTGGCCCCGCAACGGGCGGCGAGCTCGAGAAACTTCTGGTCGTCGCGGTCCTTGCAGCGCGGCAGCGGCGGCGGCGCGCCGTCGGGAACCCTGCGGACGAGGCCGGTGTAGCGGCGGTAGCGGTCGACCGCCATTTCCGGCGTCAATCCGAGCTGCGGGTAGGTCAGCACCCGCTGCAGTTCGTCCAGCGTTCCCGTATCGGCCAGGCATTCGGCCTGCCCGCCTTCGAGCGCGGCCATGATCGGCACGGCGTCGCTGTTGGCCCAATGGAAGAGGTCGAGGACGACATTGGTGTCGAGGACGAGGCGCAACATGCGGCGGATTATAATGTGCGGCTGTTCAGCGCCCGCCCCGGAATTGTCATGCCCCGCATTCTCCTCGCCCCGATGGAAGGGCTCGCCGACGATGTGCTGCGCGGCGTGCTGACGGCGATGGGCGGCTACGACTGGGGAATCTGCGAATTCATCCGCGTCTCGGGGAGCGTGCTGCCGGTCAGGATCTACGAGCGGATCTGCCCGGAACTGGTCAGTGGCGGCCGCACCCCGGCCGGCACGCCGATGCGCGTGCAACTGCTCGGCTCCGACCCCTATTTCATGGCCGAGAACGCCCGCCGGCTGGTGACGCTGAATCCGGCCGGCATCGATCTCAACTTCGGCTGCCCGGCGCCGACGGTCAATCGCCATCGCGGCGGCGCCGCGCTGCTCGGCGAGCCGGAACTGCTCAACCAGATCGCCGGCGCCGTGCGCGCGGTGGTTCCGGTCGACATCCCGTTGACGGCAAAGATGCGGCTCGGCATCGACGATACCGGCCTCGCCGTCGACTGCGCGCAGGCGCTGGCGGCCGGCGGCATCGACGAACTGATCGTCCACGGCCGGACCAGACTCGACGGCTACCGCCCGCCGGCGCGCTGGATGTGGATCGCCAAGGTACGGGCGGCGGTCGCCATTCCCGTCATTGCCAACGGCGAGGTGTGGACGGTCGAGGATTTCGTCGCTTGCCAGCTGGAAACCGGCTGCGCCGACATCATGCTCGGGCGCGGGGCGGTTGCCGACCCGCTGCTGGCGCGGCGCGCGCGCGGCGAGGCGGCCGGCGGCTGGGACGATGTGGCGCCCGGCGTCGCCGCCTACTGGCGGGGCGTGCGCCGGAAGGTGGTGCCGGAACACGCCGGCGGCCGCCTCAAGCAATGGCTGGCGCTGCTGCGCCGCAATTACCCGGAAGCCGGGGAGTTGTACCGGCGCTTGCGGCCGGTCAAGGCTGCGCGCGACATCGATGCCGCACTGATCGCAGCAGGCATCCTCGGCGAACTGCCGCTGGCCGCATGAGCGGAAATTGTGGAAACTCGCGTTTCATTAGCAGCGCCCAGGAAGGGCCGCACCGCGATCTGGAGGCGCTGGTGCGCCGCCACCTGGCGCATCCCTACCGCAAGCCGATCCTCGACTACAACCGCGCCGCCTTCAACGCCGCGCTGGCCGCCCGCGATGCCTGGCGGCCGGGCGCGCCGCTGATTCTCGACGCCGGCTGCGGCGTTGGCTGGAGCACGCGGCGGCTTGCCGAGACCCATCCCGATCATTTCGTATTTGGCGTCGATCAGTCGGTCGACCGCATCCGTCGCGGTCGACCGCTCCCGATGCCCGAAAATGCCCGGCTGATCCGTGCCGATCTGGTCGATTTCTGGCGCCTGCTGGCGGAAAACGGCATTCGCCTCGCATGTCACTACAACCTCTATCCCAACCCGTGGCCGAAGATCGGCCACCTCGCCCGGCGCTGGCATGGCCACGCGGTGTTTCCGGTGTGGCGCGAACTCGGCGGCGAACTCGAATGCCGCAGCAACTGGCGTATCTACATCGACGAGATGGCGCAGGCGCTGACCTTGCTCAGCGGCCAGCCGGCGGCCGCCGAGCCGTATGCGGCCGCCGAGCCGATCACCGCCTTCGAGAAGAAATTCCTCGCTTCGGGTCATGAACTGTGGCGCTGCCGCGTCAATTTCGGATGAACGTCTGCCAGTCCTGCGGCGCCTGCTGCGCCAGCTTCCGCGTCGATTTTCACCCCGCCGAGCTGGCCGGCGGGGCTTTCGCCTGGGGGCAGGGCGTGCCGCTGCCGATGGCGGCGCCGGTGACGCTCGCCACCGTTCGCATGCGCGGCAGCGATGCGACCGAACCGCGCTGCGTCGCGCTGGCCGGGGAGGTTGGCAAGGCCGTCGCCTGCACGATTTACGACGGGCGTCCGTCGCCGTGCCGCGAATTCGCCACCACCGACGACGCCTGCGCTCGCGCCCGCCGCCGCCACGGACTGCCACCGCTGACGATGGGGCTTATCCCCGTTTCGGTCGGGCAAGTCTGTGGATAAGCTCCGGACAAACGGCGGTGGCTGGCGGAAACAGGGGCTGCCACGGTCGACGCCCAAAAGTTGGGCAAATCCACTCGGCGGTGCTCACCCGGCGTCGCCGCGCCAGCGGTCGGGCGGGATCGTTGAAGCAGGGTGCGGGAGACGCTTGAGCCGGTTCCGGGAGGAAGCAAGCTGAACCATGCGGTCGCTGCGAATGTCGTAAAATATGTCTTTCCCCAGTGCAACCCTTTACGAAAGGAAGTCGCCGTGCTTGAAGCCTATCGCGCCCACGTTGCAGAGCGTGCAGCCCTCGGTATCCCCCCGCTGCCCCTGTCCAAGCAACAGACCATCGAGCTGGTCGCCCTGCTCAAGGATCCTCCGGCCGGTGAGGAATCTTTCCTGGTCGAGCTGATCAGCTTCCGCGTGCCGGCCGGGGTTGACGATGCGGCCAAGGTCAAGGCCGAGTTCCTGGCCAGGGTCGCCAAGGGCGAGGAGTCGTGCGCGCTGCTCTCACGGGAGATGGCCACCGAACTGCTCGGCACCATGCTCGGCGGCTACAACGTCAAGCCGCTGATCGACCTGCTGGCGTGCACGGTGTGCGGTAGCGCCGCCGCCAGCGGGCTGAAGAAGACCCTTCTCGTCTTCGACTACTTCCACGACGTCGCCGAGCTGGCCAAGGGCGGCAACGTCAACGCCAGCGCGGTGATGAACTCCTGGGCCGAGGGCGAATGGTTCACCTCGCGTCCGAACGTGCCGGCCTTGCAGAAGCTGACCGTCTTCAAGGTCACCGGCGAAACCAATACCGACGACCTCTCTCCCGCTCCGGACGCCTGGTCGCGTCCCGACATCCCGCTGCACGCGCTGGCGATGCTGAAGAACCCGCGTCCGGGGATCGAGGCCGACGAGCCGGGTTCGCGCGGCCCGATCAAGCAGATCGAGGCGCTGGCCGCCAAGGGCAACCTGATCGCCTACGTCGGCGACGTGGTGGGCACCGGTTCCTCGCGCAAGTCGGCCACCAACTCGGTGCTGTGGTTCACCGGCGAAGACATCCCCTTCGTCCCGAACAAGCGTTTCGGCGGCGTCTGCCTGGGTTCCAAGATCGCCCCGATCTTCTTCAACACGATGGAAGACGCCGGCGCCCTGCCGATCGAAATCGACGCCGGCCAGATGGACATGGGCGACGAGATCGACCTGATGGTCGACGGCGCGACCGGCAAGGTCACCGCCAGCAAGAACGGCGCCGTGATCGCCGAATCGCAGCTGAAGACCCTGGTCATTCTCGACGAAGTCCGCGCGGGCGGCCGCATTCCGCTGATCATCGGCCGCGGCCTGACCGCCCGGGCGCGTGAATTCCTCGGCCTGCCGGCCTCGACCCTGTTCCGCCTGCCGCAGCAGCCGGACGATCCGGGCACGGGCTATTCGCTGGCCCAGAAGATGGTCGGCCGCGCCTGCGGCCTGCCGGAAGGCAAGGGCATCCTGCCGGGCACCTACTGCGAACCGAAGATGACCACCGTCGGCTCGCAGGACACCACCGGCCCGATGACCCGCGACGAGCTCAAGGACCTTGCCTGCCTCGGCTTCTCCGCCGATCTGGTGATGCAGTCCTTCTGCCACACCGCCGCCTATCCCAAGCTGGTCGACGTCAGGATGCACCGCGAGTTGCCGACCTTCATCAGCACCCGTGGCGGCGTCTCCCTGCGCCCGGGCGACGGCGTCATCCACTCCTGGCTGAACCGCCTGCTGCTGCCGGATACCGTCGGAACCGGCGGCGACTCGCACACCCGCTTCCCGATCGGCATCTCCTTCCCGGCCGGCTCCGGTCTGGTCGCCTTTGCCGCCGCCACCGGCGTCATGCCGCTCGACATGCCGGAATCGGTGCTGGTCCGCTTCAAGGGTTCGCTGGAAGAGGCCGGCAAGCGCGGCATCACCCTGCGCGACCTGGTCAACGCCATTCCGCTGTACGCAATCAAGGCCGGCCTGCTGACCGTCGAGAAGAAGGGCAAGAAGAACATCTTCTCCGGTCGCATCCTGGAAATCGAAGGTCTGCCCGATCTCAAGGTCGAACAGGCGTTCGAGCTCTCCGACGCCGCCGCCGAGCGTTCCGCCGCCGCCTGTACGGTCGCCCTGAACAAGGAACCGATCGTCGAGTACATGCGCTCCAACATCACCCTGATGAAGTGGATGATCGCCGAAGGCTACCAGGACGCCCGCACGCTGAAGCGCCGCATCAAGTCGATGGAAGACTGGATCGCCAACGGCACGCTGCTCGAGGGCGACGCCGGCGCCGACTACGCCGCGGTCATCGAGATCGACCTGGCCGAAGTCACCGAGCCGATCCTCGCCTGCCCGAACGATCCGGACGACGTCAAGGTGCTGTCCGAAGTCCAGGGCGACAAGATCGACGAAGTCTTCATCGGTTCGTGCATGACCAACATCGGCCACTTCCGCGCCGCCGGCAAGGTGCTGGACGGCAAGTCCGACATCCCGACGCGGCTGTGGATCGCCCCGCCGACCAAGATGGACGCGCTGATCCTGACCGAGGAAGGCTACTACAGCGTTCTCGGCAAGGCCGGCGCCCGCATGGAAATGCCGGGCTGCTCGCTGTGCATGGGCAACCAGGCGCAGATCCGCAAGGGCTCGACCGCCGTGTCCACCTCGACGCGCAACTTCCCCAACCGTCTGGGCATCGACACCCGCGTCTACCTGGCCTCCGCCGAACTATCCGCCGTCGCCGCGCTGATCGGTCGCCTGCCGACCGTCGCCGAGTACCAGGAACAGGTGCAGGCGGTGAACGCCAAGGCCGCCGAAGTCTATCGCTACATGAACTTCGACCAGATCCCGGAGTTCGTCGAAGTGGCTGCGACGGTCGAGATGTAAGGTTTTTCGGGGAGTGCCCGAGAGCGAACGGCGCCCTGCGAGGCGCCGTTTTTCATGCTGGCTTGCCTCGATAGCTGTGTGCATGTGCGGTTATCTGTCCCGATCTCCCGGTCCGGACGCCCGAGCCCACACCCACCGGGACGCCTTGCCCGGGGCCGGCCGTCTATCGCCGCCGGCGCCCCGAGCGGGCGCTCCTCGACCGTTCGTGCAGACGCACCTCGCCACCTGGCGGGCGCTGCACGATGACGGGCAGGGCCGGTCGGCCCCTGCGCTCACCGAACGCGAATTCCGCCGCTACCTCGGCCGCGGCATTGTCGCCCACGGCTTTTTCCGTCCCGGCAGCCTGATTTTGGGCGTACCATGCAATCGGATTTTGCGCGGAGTTTGCGCGGAATCTGCACACAGCGGGCGTTCCGCTTACGCAAGCTGGCAGGCAGAAGGAGTGTGCAGCATGAAGAATTTCATTCGCAGCAATCCGACCATCGCTTTCGGCCTTGGCCTGCCCTTGGCGCTGGTACTGCTGTTCCTGGCGATCTCCGGCATTCCGGCGCTGGTGGTGGCGCCGCCGGAGCACGAGGTGCTTTATGCCACCAACTACAACCACCACAGCAACCCGGCGAATGGCATCCAGATCGCCGTCGTTGGTGACCGGGTAGAGGTCAATTATTACGGCAGTACGCAGGCGTATCAGTATCCGCGGCTGTGGCGCTTCAATCCGAAGACGGGGGCGGTGAAGGAAATCCCGCTCATGCTGCCTGCTGGCCTCCTGCCCAATAGCGGGCGCCCGGCGGATGCCGAAAGGCCGCTGACGGTAACGCCGATCAAGGCGCCCGATCTGGCGACGCTGAAAGTCGATTCATCGAGCCTCGCACCCGATGGTTATCGTTTCAGTGCCGGCGGAGATGCCTATTCACAGCACTTCTTCACCGGCTTCTTCCACTCGTCGCGTTACCGCTATCAGGCCGAACTGGTCAAGAACGGGCGCAGCGTCCGCCTGCCCGAAACCGAGCACGCCTACTACGGCAACGCCGTCCGCTTTGTCGGATGGGTCGTCTCGCCGTGAGTCTGCTCATCCTCTTGATCGTTCTCGTCGTCATCGGCAGCGGCTGTTGGTGGGGTTGGCCGCTGTTGGCCGGGCTGCTGGGCCTCAGGGGAGTGAGTGACAAGGCGGGGGCGCTGGCGAAAATCGCCGAATTGATGCACAGCTACGACATTACGCCGGCCGAGGTGGCGGTGATCTTCCGCGACCCGGCGCTGCTTCAGGCGGCGCCTGTTCGGCGCAGCGCCGGCGAGGTCGCCAGGACGCTCTTCGTCTATCTCGGGGCGATCTTCATCCTCGCCGGCATCGGCGCCTACATCGGCATGTTCTGGAACCGCATGGGCGGGCTGATGCGGGTCGTGGTGACGCTGGGCATCGGCTACGCCCTGTTGATCGTTCTTGTCTCGGCGCTGCACGAAAGAAAGTTCCCCAAGCTGATCCTGCCGCTTACGCTCGCTACTGCGACTACGCTGACCAGCGGCTGGTTTGTCTTCATCCACGAGATGTTCCCGCGCGGCGACAACTGGCGGCTGGCTGCGCTCGGCGTCTTCGGGCTGATGGCCGTGCACCAGGCGCTGCTGTTCCACAAGTACGCGCTGACCGTGCTCGCCTTCACCGCACTGTTCTTTGTCTACGCCTTCCTGCAGGTCGGGCTGGACATGCTCGACGTACCTTTCGGCTTCGCCGCCATCATTCTCGGCGCCTCGCTGCTTCTGGTTGCCTGCGAACTGGAAAAATCGCCGCAGCGTGCGCTCGCCGAGCTGGCCTTTCTGGTTGCCCTGGCCTGGCTCAATGCCGGACTCTTTGATCGAATCGCCCTCATCGCTTCGGCCGACTGGGCGGCCCTGCTCACCGGCACTTGTGTGATCTCGGCGGCCTATGGGCTGCAGCAATCCGGGCGGCAAACCCGGCTTGCCGGACTTGGCTATCTGTTCGGCTCGCTCATGGCCTACAGTGGTCTCTTCGATCTGGTCGGCAAGACGCGTTTCGAACTGCTGTTCTTTGCCGTCACAGCGGCCATGCTCTACGCCTGTGTCATCCTGCAGAGCAGGGCGTTGCTGCTGACGACGGTGCTGGCCATGCTGAGTTTCATCGGCTATTTCACCGCGCGGCACTTCGTCGATTCGCTCGGCTGGCCGGTGTCGCTGGTCTTGATGGGAGTGGCCTTCATCGGCGTCGGCACCCTCGCCATGCGCCTCAAGCGTCGGCTGTGAGGTCGTCGCGGCCGGCGGCTGCCGTTTCCGCGCCGCCGGCAAGGTGCTCGGCGGCAAGTCCGACATCCCGACGCGGCTGTGGATCGCCCCGTCGACCAGGATGGACGCGCTGATCCTGACCGAGGAAGGCTACTACAGCGTTCTCGGCAAGGCCGGCGCCCGCACGGAAATGCCGGGCTGCTCGCTGTGCATGGGCAACCAGGCGCAGATCCGCAAGGGCTCGACCGCCGTGTCCACCTCGACGCGCGACTTCCCCAACCGTCTGGGCATCGACACCCGTGTCTACCTGGCCTCCGCGGAACTGTCCGCCGTCGCCGAGTACCAGGAACAGGTGCAGGCGGTGAACGCCAAGGCCGCCGAAGTTTATCGCTACATGAACGTCGACCAGATCACCGAGTTTGTCGAAGTCGCAGCAACGGTCGAGATGTGATTCATGGAGATCGGCGCCTGATTTTCGGGTAAATTCGGGCGTCGACCGCAACGAGGCCCCGTCGGGAGACCGACGGGGCTTTTCTGTTCCATGAAATCCGGTCAGAATGAAACGGCGTCGATCGCCGGGTCTGCGCTTCAACCGCTGGGAGGGTTCGCCGTGTTCGGGAAGACGTTCCGTTGCCGCGCCAGTCTCGTGCTGCTGGCGAATCTGCTGCTGGGCAGCCTGCCGGCGTCGGCGCAGGATGGTCTGCCCGATGGCCCGACTTACCGGGGGGAGATCCGTCGCGGCCCGGATGGCCGGCTGACCGTACAGCAGGCCGCGCCGGCGAACGAGAACCTGGCTGGTGGCGCCGGTGCGGGGGCAGGCATGGCCGCCGGCAACGAACTCGGGCAGCCCGGTCCGCGGCCCGCCCGGCGCGTCGATCCCGGCCCGCCCGACCTGTCCTGCCTTGCCGGCGGGACGAAGCTTTCGGCGACCGAGAAGACACTGGCCGCGATGCCGGCCGACAGCTGGCTGTCGTTGCCCGGAACGGCCTTTCGTACCTTTTGCAAGGCGCGGGAGAACCAGACACTGCGCGCCGTCGGCGGCTGCACGATGGCGATCGACGCCTGGTCCGGCGGCGTGTTCGAAGAACGCCTGCGCCGGCTGCTGGTCATCGGCGGCGGCCACAATGACTACTGGGGCAACGAGGTCTATGGCTTCGACCTCGCCAGCGGGACATGGACGCTGGTCAAGGCCGCTTCCGGCCTCGGCCCCACCGGCGTGCCGAGCGAGCCGATGCCAGACGGCAATCCCGTCTCGCGCCATACCTACGACGGGCTCGCCTACCTGCGTCACCTTGGCCAGGTGTTCATGTTCGGCGGGGCCACGTCGCCGAACGGCTACTCGGTGAACAACGCCTGGTCGTTCGACACGGCCAGCGGCGCCTGGCGGGCGCGGGCCGCCGCGCCGTCGACCGGGGCGGGGCACTACTACATGGCATCGGCGTACGATCCGGTCACGCGCAAGGTCTACGTGCGCAACCAGCATGGCTTCTACGCCTACGATCCGGATGCCGACCGCTGGTCGGGGGCGATCGTCAGCTTCAATCACCCGCCGTATTATCCGCGGCTGCAGACCCATCACTATCGGCGCGCGGTCGTTCTGCCGGCGCAGCGTCTCTTGCTGGTGGGCGGCGGGAAGCTCGCCAATCCGCCGGCGCCCGACGTCTTCATCTACGATCTGGACGGTCGCGGTGACGTCACCGCCGCGTATCCGATGAGTGGCGACACCAGCGTCATCTCGACTGCAGGCCTCGGGCTGGATGTGGACACCAGAACCGGTTCGCTGGTGGCATGGGCGGGCGGAGCGCCGGCGATCATGGACACGACCACGTGGCACTGGCGGCGCGGCAGCGCGCGCGGGGCGCCGGCGCAGGCGGTGGGCAACGGAACCTATGGGCGTTTCCGCTACATTGCTTACCTGAACGTCTTCATCCTCGTGAACAAGCCGGAGGAGGACGTGCACTTCTACAAGTTGACGCCTGGTTGCGGCCCGCGGGACGGCATCCCGGCGTCTGCCACGGGGCGTTAGGCACTCGTCGCACACCTGCACGGTATGGCGGCGGGGAGTCGAAAATCGGCAATTTTTCGTGGTCGACCGCGACAACCGGCGGATGGGCAGGCGGCGCCGTGGTTCGTTGGCAGGAAATGTCTCTAGAATGAACCAGGATCGCCCTGCAATTAACGTGTCGCACATCCGGAGGAAGAAAACAGTGTCCAGGAGTATCGTTGTCTGCTGTGCCGGCCTTGCCCTTTTACAGAGTCTCCTGATCGTGGGCGCCGCCGCCCAGGCGCAGGGCAGCCTGCCGCAGGCGCCGGATTACCGCGGCGAAATCCGCCGCGGGCCGGATGGACGCCTGGTGGCGGTGCCGGAACCGCCGGTGATCGAAACGGCGCCAGGCGAGACGGCGCCGGGACATCCGTCAATGCCGGCGCAGAGGGCGGCAGTCCAGGCGGCGCCGAAGCCGGCCGCGCTCGTCGTCGGCCCTGGCGAGCGCATCGCGACGATCAGCGAGGCGGCGCGCCAAGCGCGCGACGGCGATGTCATCGAGATCAAGTCCGGGGAGTACCGGGGCCAGCCAGCGGTCTGGACGCAGCGCGACATCACCATCCGCGGCGTCGGCAAGCGGCCGGTCATGGTCGCCGACAACCGGTTGGCCGAGGACAAGGGCATCTGGGTCGTGCGCGGCGACCGGGTGCGCATCGAGAACATCGAGTTCCGCGGCGCCCGGGTCGCCGACATGAACGGCGCCGGCATCCGCTTCGACCGCGGGAGCCTGACCGTCGTGCGTTGCGGCTTCTTCGACAACGAGATGGGCATCCTGACGGCCAATTCGCCAGATCTGTCGCTGCAGGTGTTCGATAGCGAGTTTGCCGATGCTCCGCGGACGACCAACGATTTCCACCATCTGATCTACGTCGGCCGCATCGGCAAGTTCGTCCTGCGCGGCAGCCGGTTCCGCAACGGTTTCTACGGCCACCTCGTCAAGTCGCGTGCCCGCGAGAACCATCTCCTCTATAACGCGATCTTCGATGGCGCCCATGGGCATGCTTCCTACGAGGTCGACCTGCCCAATGGCGGGCTTGTCTACATGATCGGCAATGTCGTCGGGCAGGGGCCGGAAACGGAGAACCCGGCGGTCATCGCCTACGGATCGGAAGGCCTGCACTGGTCGCAGAACGCCATCTACCTGGCTCACAACACGGTCATCAACGATGCGCCCAACGGCAATTTCCTGGCCATCCGGGGGAACCGCGGCCCCGATGCCGTCGAGGTCTGGGCGCTGAACAACCTGGTCGTCGGCCCCGGCGACTTCCAGCGGCCGGCGCAGGGCCGCTTCGAGGGCAACCGGTCGGTGGGGCGCAGGGATCTGATCGAGTACGGCGGACTCCCGGTCCGCCTGGCCAACCTGTCGCCGCTACGCGGTTCGGTTCGGCCGCCGGGCAGCGCCGGGACGGTCGACCTGCTGCCGAATGCCGAATTCACCGATCCGGTTGGCACGCGCAACATCCGCATGAGCAGTTCGCTGTCTCCCGGAGCCTTCCAGTAGATTCAGGCCAGTCTGCCATCGTTTGAAGACTTTTTAGTATCGAATGGGCTCACCACAACAAATAAGATAAGACAAGCCGGACCAATCACTTATATTAATGGTTTTCCTGCTCCCGAAGTCGGTGAAGAAGAACTGAAGACTTTGCAAGGTCACGTTGATTTATTTTCCCTCAATGCAGATGCGACACAAAACCAACATCTCATAGCAGAAGGATATGGTGATCTTCAGAGAATTGGAAATACTCCAAAAGATCAGTTTCTCAACGATGTGGTAGATTCAAGCATGCCTTTATTCGAGGCCGCCAGAATTCATGAAATAGCAGTTCAAAATCAAAAACTCGTTGGGAACCTGCTGAGTGGATTATTGACCGATTTAAAAATGGTCAATCCGGCCATACCTGCCGTGACTAATTCCAATTTTATTACAACCTCGTTGGCGAATGCTGTGAACTCCTGCGGATGCGATGATTGCAAATCAGGAATAAGTCCTTTTGCTTATTTAATGGATCTGATTAAATATGGAGCGGCACACCTTGATCATAATGGAACACCCCCATATGTACACGGCGGAACCATCAACTCTTTTGTCAGTCTTATTTCAGATTTATTTCAACAGCCCTTTGGCAGTTTAAATGTGAACTGTAATACACTACACGATGAATTTTGCAGGGTAAGGTTAGTGACCGAAGTTCTTGAAAAGATAGTTGATATAAAAATTGCAAACGGCCAGTTATCGCCTGCGCAGATCGCGAAATTGAATTCTGAAAGGAATCAATTCTTCATGCTGGTTTATAAATCCATTTTAACAGAAGCCGGTACTTCACTAGAAGAACTCAGGGATGTTGTAACAACAAAACCGGAATCTGATAAGATTGAAGCGGCACAGGCTCTAGCCAATAAACTTGGTATACCTCTTTATGATCCGGTATATCCAAATTTCACCGCCGATAGAATGTATCTGACCTTGGTGAACGCGAATCCAAACCAGTTGTTAAATGCAGCGAATCTTGAAGCAATTTTTGGTTTCAGGAATACCAAGAGAAACGTGCTCACAAATACACCGCTGTCAATTATGGAGCAATGGCAGGCCATTTATTTAAGGAGCATTTGGAAAACTGAAGATTATGCTTTCACAAACTATAGCCGGGAGGATGTAGTATTCAATAACGACAGTACGTTTAAGCCAAGCTGGCTACCTATTATTGATCCGGATATCATGGGCTGGAGTGACATGACCTATGTTACTTCGCCTTACGCCAAAGCCTTATGGGAAAACAGAAAACAGCAATCAGATATCTTTCTTGATTACTGCATAAGCAATAACACCAACACAAGAAGAACATCGGCTGATTTCAACAACAGAATAATTAAAGTTTTAGACAGAGACATTGTTACCCATGTTATAGAAGGAAACATCATACAAATACAAAGACCCTTAAACGTCTGGAATAATTTTAATGTATTGAATTTAAGTCTTAATCAAACGAATACAGATGTTGCTTTAAAAAAACCCACACCAACTGTACCTCAGCCTAGCATGGTTCGGCCGCTCGGAGTAAATCCGAAAATGAGATACAAACGGGTACTGACGGTTTTATCGGGTTACGTAGATACAAGTGGGGGAGCTTTAAATCCTGTCATAAATTTTCCGACAGGTAATCCTGTACTTATGGATCAACTTGCGGGAGGATATGCCAAATTTGAGAGTACAGCAGGCAGCTCGCCATATCAAACCAGTCCGCCGGTAACTTCTTTAGTTATCAGTTCAATTGTTTTTAATTCTTCAACACAGGTTACTTTGACATTGACAGGTGGAAATGGCGCAGACGCAACTTTTCTTTCGGGAACAATGAATTTTGTGTACGAGGTTGAGGTGCCGATTTTCACGGATGTGATTGTATATCCAGATAACCTCACTGACAATCTTTTTACTGTAACACACAACTATAACCTGTTAAGCCCGGTACCATCTGGCATGACCAGTCCGTTAGTGTATACAACATGGAATCCTCCCGGAAGCTGGCCACCAGTAATAACGGCGACAACGAATTGGGAAAGGTTAAAACAAACCTACAACGCGCTTGCTTCTGGTATTTCAGTTTCAGAGCTAACGGCGATCATTAATGTGAATTTACGCATGTCGGTAGCGGCATTCAATCAAATGATGCTGTTAATGCTAAAATGTGAAAACTACCAGAATTCAATGTTTACGTTTGAGCGGCCGACTACCAGTGAGCTTTATAATCTTGCATCGATCATCTGGACAAGTGCAAAGGTTCCTCAACGAGATACATGGGTGAAAGAAGAAATAAAAGGATCTTCTACCCCTCCGGCAATGTTGAGATTAGACAGCCAGTTCTTCTGGAAATCAATTACGGAGCCCGTAGAGGGTTCCTGGGACCCGAGCTTACAAACCATACCAGCAACAGTTGGAGCCATTAACTCTACACACTCAGCAATCATCGACCCGGAATTGTTACCTGAGATCAATCTCGTTGTTAATCCAGAAGCGGAGCCCTACAGAGTTCTTTATAATGCAAGGCAAATTATTTTGGATGGATACTTCACAACGTTCAAAGGTTTTACAACAACCGTAACTTTTGATCCGGATGCATTTACAAAAATGCTGAACCAGATCAATACAGGAAATCCAAATACAGCATTTAATATTTTACCATATACATCTCTTGACACTTTAATCGCCGATCTTCAAAGCACAGATGCTTTTAAGCAAAAGGAGGCGAGTGATATTGCCTGGGCCGCATTCAGATTAACCAGCGCTCAGTTACTCGAAGTAGCTCCAGTTAAAACATTGTGGGAATTGAACGATCCGACTAAGCTTCCAACTTCCGCCCAGATTGATAAGGCCATAAAGATTTT
>JAFLDQ010000062.1 GCA_017302355.1 Dechloromonas sp. | reverse complement strand
GGACGTTGGGCCAGGTGCAGGACGAGGCGAAGGCGATCGTGCTGGCCCAGCCCGGCATCAGCGACGTCAAATGGGAACTCGATCGCGAATGGCTGCGGCGGCATCACATCGCGGTGCCGGACAAGTAACCCGCGGCCGATCCGTCGGCGCGGGCGGCGGCGCCGGCTGGTCCGCCAGCGTCAAAGCGGCGGAGAGGGAGCCGGGCTGTGCTATCGTCTACGGCTAAACAATTTCATTGGTCCTCTCCCATGCACAACGTAGTCATCAGCGGCACCGGCCTCTGGGTCGCCCCCGAAGTCATCAGCAACGAAGAACTGGTCGTCGCCTTCAACGCCTATGCGCGGCGCTTCAACGAGGAAAACGCATTGGCCATCGCCGTCGGCGAGGTCAGCGCGCTGCCCGAATCGAGCGTCGAGTTCATCGAGAAGGCCTCGGGCATCAAGCAGCGTTACGTCGTCGACAAGGCCGGCGTCCTCGACCCGGCGCGCATGCGCCCGCGCATCGCCGCGCGCCCGGACAACTCGCTGTCGCTGATGGCCGAGATGGCAGTGGCCGCGGCCACCGAGGCGCTCGCAGCGGCCGGGCGTGCCGCCGCCGATGTCGACATGGTGCTCTGCGCCGCGTCCAACATGCAGCGCCCGTACCCGGCGATGGCGGTCGAGATCCAGGGGGCACTTGGCGCCGGCGGCTACGCCTTCGACATGAACGTCGCCTGTTCCTCGGCAACCTTCGCGCTCGAACAGGCGATCAACGCGGTCCGGAGCGGATCGGCGCGCGCCGCGCTGGTGGTCAATCCGGAGATCTGCTCGGCCCATCTCGCCTGGAAGGACCGCGACTGCCACTTCATCTTCGGCGATGTGTGTACCGCGCTGGTGGTCGAACGCGCCGAAGCGGCGACGGCGGCGGTCACCTGGGAGGTCCTCGGCAGCAAGCTGGCGACGAGCTACTCGAACAACATCCGCAACAATGCCGGCTTCCTGTGGCGCTGCGAGGATCGCAATCCGGACGATCGCGACCAGCTGTTCCGCCAGGAAGGGCGCAAGGTGTTCAAGGAAGTCTGTCCGCTGGCCGCCGACCACATCGGCAGCCAGCTCGCCGGACTTGGCCTGACCGCGGCCGGCGTGCGCCGTTTCTGGCTGCACCAGGCCAACCTGGCGATGAATCAGTTGATCGCCAGGCGCCTCCTCGGTCATGACGCCAGCGCCGACGAGGCGCCGGTCATCCTCGACGAATTCGCCAACACGGCTTCGGCCGGTTCGATCATCGCCTTCCACCGCCACAGCCAGGATCTCAAGCGGGGCGACATCGGCGTCATCTGCAGTTTCGGCGCCGGCTATTCGATCGGCAGCATCGTCGTGCGCAGGAACTGATCGCTTCCGGCGGCCGGGAGCGTCGCGCCGGCATTCGTCGGCGCGCCCGGTTCCGGTTGCTGCTGCGGCAGTGGTGGCGGCGCGCGATCCCAGTCGGTGTGCCTGGCGACGAAGCCGGCAATGTTTTCGAGCGCCGCCTTGCCGTGCGAGAGCACCTGCAATCCCTGGAAGACGTGCGGCACGTTGGCCCACAGTTCGACCTCCACGCCGACGCCCGCCGCGTGCGCCCGTTCCGCGGCGCGCAGCGAGTCGTCGCGCAGCATTTCGCTTTCGCTGGACTGGAAGAACAGCGGCGGCAGCCCCGAGAAATCGCCGAACAGCGGTGACGCATCGGGCGACAGCATGTCTTCCGGCGCGATGTAGTGATGGCGCAGGCCGACCATCGCCGACGTCGAGAACATCGGATCGCGCTTTTCGTTGGTCACCATGCTCGGGCTGCTCAGCGTGAAGTCGACGAAGGGCGAGAGCATGACGGCGCATGCCGGCATCGGCTGGCCGGCCGCCTTGATCCGGTGCAGCAGGGCGAGGGTCAGGTTGCCGCCGGCCGAGTCGCCGCCGATGATGACGTCACGGGGAGGAATTCCCAGGGCCATCAGCCATTGCCAGGCCGCCCAGACATCGTCGATGCCGGCCGGGAAACGGAATTCCGGCGCCAGCCGGTAGTCGACCATCAGCGCCCGCGCCCTGATCCGCCGGCACCAGCTGGCCACCATGGCATGGTGCAGACGGGGAAACTTGAACATCCAGGCGCCGCCGTGAATGTAGAAGATGACCTTGTCGCCGCGCGATTCGGGCAGGGTGAGCCATTCGGCCGCGGCGCCGTTGCAATCGACGGGCTGTGCCTGCATCTCCGGGTCGACCTTGGTCAGCTTGAGGTCCAGCCGGTCCTGGCGGTCGCGCAGGAACTGGATCTCGGCGTCGTATCTGAAGGCGCGCTTGACCGCCACGCGCAGCAGCTTGTCCATCCACCACAGCCGCCAGCGCGAACCGGCGTGACGGACCAGCCTGACGTAGGAGGGCAGGGCGACGGAGGGTGTATTCATCAGAGGTTTCCGGGATCGAGCGGACCGATTGTCCGCATGGACATGAATGTTCGCACATCGGCGCGGATCTTGAGAACCGTCTGTCGCGCCGCGGGGTCGGGGTGGCTGACCGTGCGGGCAGGGGAGCCCCGGTTGTTGAGCGACGGGAATGTGCAATAATCCGTTCGACACCGTCACCATCCAATGACGCTGGAGGAAGTCAATGAAGCGCATCCCGTTCGTTCCCGTCCCGATGGCCGTCGCCGCGCTCGCCGAGCGCCGCATGCGCCTGCTGTGCGGCGAATGACGCGCCAATTTCGCCGATCCGAGGGTGTCGGCGCCGCCTGCCCGGCAGGGGCGGACACCCTGAATTCCGGCCATCTTTCCATTTTGCCGATCCGCCGTTGTCGCCCGGGAGCAGTCACCGGCCGGCTGAAGACTGCGGAGATGGCCCACCCCATGAGAGGAACCCCATGACGGGACCCAAACGACCGATAGCAGATCTTCCGCCGACCCGGCTCCACGATTTCCCCGCGACCATCAAGGAGCGGAAAGCGGCGGGGAAGGCCGCCCGCCAACGGGTGGCGCCCGGCGCCCAGGGGCACTGGGACGAGAAGACACGCGGCCACGACGCGCTCGCCACGATCACCGGCCAGAACGAGGTTCGCGCGCCCGATCTGGTGCCCCTCCGGCACGGGCGCATGGCGGTGTCGCCGTGGAACTATTACCGGGGGGCGGCCGCGGTGATGGCCGCCGACCTGGCGTCGGAACCGCACAGCGGCCTCGAGGTGCAGCTCTGCGGCGATGCCCACGTCCTCAATTTCGGACTCTGGGCGACGCCCGAGCGGAACCTGCTGTTCGACCTGCGCGACTTCGACGAAACCTTGCCCGGCCCCTTCGAGTGGGATCTCAAGCGTCTGGCGGCGAGCCTGGTGGTGGCGGCCCGCGCCACCAGGAACAAGCCGCGCGTCGCCGAGGCCGCGGTGGTGGCGGCGGCGACGGCCTACCGCAAGCGCATGCGGCGATATGCCGATGCGCCCGAGCTGGACATCTGGTACGACCGCATCGCCGTCGATCACCTGATCAAGTACTTCGAACCGTCGGACCGCGGCGCCCTGGCGACCCACATCGAGAAGGAGGCGAAGGTCCGCACGAGCGAGGGCGCCTTCGGCAAGCTCACCAGCATGGTCAACGGCCGGCCGCGGATCGACGAGGATCCGCCGATTCGCGTCACCATCGATGACGAAGAGCAGGCCGACCTCGTCGACGAGTTCTTCGCCGGGTATCGCCTGACCCTGCAGGAGAACCTCCGGGGTCTGTTCGACCGGTTCACGCTGGTCGATGTGGTGCGCCAGGTCGTCGGTGTCGGCAGTGTCGGCATGCGCGTCTATCTGGTGTTGCTCGAGGGTCGCAGCGGCGACGATCCGCTGTTCCTCCAGGTCAAGCAGGCGGCTGCCTCGGTGTACGAGGCGCACACCCGGCCGAGCCGCCACGAAAACCATGGCGAGCGGGTGATCCGGGGAAAGCGGGCCCTGCAGAGCGCCACCGACATCTTCGTCGGCTGGGGCTCGCTGCACGGACGGGACTACTATGTGCGCCAGTTCCGCGACATGAAGATCATCCCGAGCATCGGACTCGTCGCCCCCTACCTGGTCGAGGTCGCCACCGTTTGCGGCGAGGCTCTCGCCAGGGCCCATGCCCGCACCGCGGACCCCGCCGCGATCAGCGGCTACATCGGCAAAGGGGACAAGTTCGCCCAAGCGATCAAGGACTTCGCCTTTCGCTATGCCGACCAGAACGACCGCGATCACGCCCAGCTCGTCGCCGCCATTGCCGACGGCGCCATCGAGAGCAGAAGCGACGCGTAGCACGCACCGACCTCCGGACCTGCCGGACCCGGGAGCGTCCCGGGTCCGGCGGGCGAAGTCAGGCGGAAGGAACGCCTTTCCGGAAACCGGGCATGAGCGCGGTCGACGGCCGAAAATTGGTCATTTTCGTCGGGACCGCCGCCCGGCGAACGAAGTTCAGGCGAGCGCCTTGGCCTTGAGCCGGGCGTACTCTTCCGGAGTGATCGTGCCGCTGTCGAGCAGCGCCTTGGCGTCGGCGATCTGTTCGGCGGGCGATTTTCCGGCCACCTGCCGGATGTAGGACTCCGCCTCGGAACGCGAGCGTTCGAACGCGGCCCGCTGCCGCGCGGCCATGCTGTTGCCGCGGGCGATCACATACACCAGGGCCGTCAGCATCGGCAGGAAGATCAGGCAGATCAGCCACAGCGCCTTGGACCCGCCGCCCAGTTCGCTGTCCTGGAAGAGATCGGCGATGATCCGGAACAGGATCAGCAGATATGCCACAAACAGGAAGGTCGACGCGATAAGCCACACGTTGTCCCAGAAATTGCTCATTACAGATACCGCCTTTCCATCAGAACGAAGAAACCGACCATGGGAGCTGCGTCATTGGCCCTGGCGCATCGCGCCCTTGACCCAGCCGCGCAGCACACCGAGCAATGCGCTCCCAGACACCATCCCGAGGGCATAGACGCCGATGATCAGCACGGACGTGGGCAGCGTCACGCTCGCGCCAAGGAGGGAGATGGTGACCGCCTCGAAGTTCTGTATCTTGAACAGCAGCACGACCGCCGTTACCACGACAACCAACGACATATAGACGTAACGCACAACAGCTTTCCTTTCCGGGCTACCCCGTGATGTCCATCATTATTCGGCCGGGTTGCTTCAATCCGCCGGCACTTGCCGCGCCGCCAGGGAAACCTCCCTGAGGTTTCTGTGAACCAGCATGTAACACACGACGAACGCTCCCGCCGCCGCCGCGAGGTGCTTGAGGGTGTGACCGCTGAGATGGTGATTGATCGCCAGCACCTCGCCATCGAAAGTCTCGAGGATCTTGCTCAGGACATACCAGCCAAATACCCAGTAGATGTCGCTGCCGCGGGTGTAGCGCGATGGATGCAGTCTGGCCAGCAGCAGCAGGACGACCACCGAGTAGCCCTGCAGAATCGCGTAGGGCAGGACATTGCCGACCCCCATGCGTTCGGTCGCCCGCCAATGGACGACCGACGCCACGCCGAGCAGGAGCATCGGCAACAGCAGCATGAGCCCGGCCCGCACGTTGATGCGGTCGACGATCTGGCTGGCCACCAGCCCCATGAAGGCGACCGTCATCGGCAGGCGATCCCAGAACAGCGTTTCGTTGTCGGGCGCCAGGTGGTAGTAGCCAGACCCGAGCGCGGTCAGCAGCACCCCGGAAAAGAAGACCACGAATGGCCAGCGCTCGCCGGCGAACTCGAAGCGGGCGCGACCGCCGAGGGCGATGACCAGGCCGATGACGCCGGCGATCAGGAAGCCGAGGTTGGAGACGACATCGAGAAAGTTGTCGATCCCCCAGGCGTGCCGATGATCGGCGAAGTCATGGTATTCGACCGGCTGTCGCGTGGCGGGCAGCAGAAACGCCGCGGCAATCGCCAGCAGCGAAAAGGCGACGATCCAGCGCGCGCGGCTGTTCATGAAGATGGACCCGATCGGCGATGGCGGATGGTCCGAAGCGGCTCGGCAAAGCTCACTTGGCAACCGGGTTCGCCGTCAGCACCCGCTCGCCGTCGGCGCGGTGCATGTCCAGCATGCCATCCTGGACGGTCCACCGGGTTGCCGTCGCGAGCGCCGCCAGGAATTCCCGTTCCTGCTGCATGACCCCATCGCCGGCACACGCCATGCGCGTTGCCGCCGCCGGTCCGACGGCCAGACGATCGCCATCGCTCTTGTAGGTGGCGCGAAATGTGTTGCATCCGCTGTGACCCTGCACGGCGCCCTGTTGGAACTCAAGGGTCAGCCGGGTGCCGGACAACGCGCTCACCACCGCCTGTCGTCCGTTGTTGAAGCCGGTAACCTCCCAGCTGACGCCCTCGAGCCTGGGTTCGGGCGCCATCTGGAAGACCAGCGGCGCGCCGGACTCGGGCGTCAGGGTCAGGCGGCCGGCGTCGATCGCGTAGCGCAGGGCGCCGGTCAGGGCGCCGTGAACGGCACGCTCGAGGGCCATCCCGGGTTCCGGACAGGCCATCATCGTGCCGGCCAGCGTGCCGATGACCAGCTTGTCGCGGTCAACCGTGTAATTTCCCATGAAACGGTTGCAGCCGGAGAAACCGCTGACGCGCCCCCCCTCGAAGCGCGCCGTGACGGGCCGCTGCGTGCCGCCGGGCACGCTCGAATCATGGCCCGGCAGGCTGACGAGATTCCAGGCCGGCCCCTCGATCGTCGCCGTCGGCGCGGCATTCGGCGCGGCCGGAATGCGGCAGCAGCCGGCGAGGAAGCGTCCGTCGGGTAGCGAAACGCGCGCCGTGACGGGGTGCCGGACGTCGGACATGCCGTCGCTGCACGCCGCTTCGCGCAGGAAGGCCACGAGGTTGCCGCCCTTGCCACCCACGGCCTTCCCACGCCAGGCACTTTCCTTCAAGGCGTCGAGACGCGTCTCGCTTCCCCGGAAATATGCGGGCCGATGATCGGGGAACAACAACCGCGCGGAACCTCGTCCGGAAAATTCGAGGCCCCACGACGGCTCGTTGCCAAAACACATCAGGTGTGGGTCCGCGGCGCCGGCGGGTAGTGCGGACGCGAGAAGTGCGAATACTGCGATGTTTCTGGTGACCTTATCCACGTTGGCTCCTGGTCGGGCGATGTTCCGCGCCTGACGGCGCGCGACTCGGCGACTATCCGCGCGACAGCAGTTCGATTCCGTTGTTGGTGACCCGCACGCGGTCGCCAATCCGCAAGTTCGGCGATGCCGACTGCTGGACGGTCGCCAGCGAACCGTCATCGTAACGGATGCCGATGATCCACACCAGCGAGCTTCCGCTGGTCATCCGGTTCCCCGCATAGGCGCCGCCAGCCGCGCCGACGACGGTCGCCGCCGTCCGGCCCCTGCCGCTGCCGATCTGGTTGCCGAGCACGCCGCCGACCAGCGCGCCGCTGATCGTGCCGAGGGCGGTATTGGGATTCTGCACGGTCTGCGAACGGATGGATTCGACGGTGCCGATGCGGGAAGACGGCTGCGACACCTGGAACGCCGGCTGGGTTTCGCAACCGGCCAGCAGGAAGACCGCGAGGGCGATACAGAAGGCGAAAAGGCGCGGCAACTGGATGATGTTCATGCTTTGATCCTTCTTGACAATGACTGGTGGCGATTACTCGGGGATCGAATTGAGGAGGTACATGGCCGCCAGCAATCCGGTCGGCTGGCCCATCTTGCCGAACCACTCGCGGAAGACGGTCTCGATGTCGCCGCTCTGGTAGACCTGGGTCAGCGCGCGGTTGACCTCCAGGCGCAGCGCCGAATCGCCGCGCGGCAGCGTCAACGCATACGGCTCGAACGACAGCTCTTCGGTCAGCAGCGCGAACTTGCCGGAGTTGTTGCGCTGCGCCGCCATGCCGACCAGCTTGACGCGGTCGCCGGCATAGGCATCGACACGGCCCTCTTCGAGCATCGTCAAGCCTTCGCCGGACTCGCTCACCGGAATGACGGTGGTGTTGGGCAGATCGCTCGCGACGATCGCGGCAAGACGCTTCTCGGTCGTCGTGCCCTTGAGTACGGCGATCTTCTTGCCGGCCAGGTCGGCGATGCTGTTGGCCGACGAATCGGCGCGCAGGATGACGCTGCCGGCGTCGATGAAGATCAGGCTGGAGAAATCGACATTGGCGAGGCGGGCCAGGGTCTGGGTGGTGTTGCCGCATTCGAGGTCGGCCTTGCCGGCACGGACCATCTCCAGGCGCTCGGGCGTCGAACCCGCCAGCCAGTTCACCTTGAGATCGGGAATGCCGACCGCCCGGCCGATCTGGGCGATCACGCGCTTGCACAGGTCAATCGAATAACCGGCCGGCCGCTTGTCCGGACCGGCGAACGAGAACGGCAGCGAGTCTCCCGCATAAGCGACGTTGATGACCTTCGCCGCCTTGATCTTGCCCAGCGTGTTGGGCGCCTGCTGGGCCAACGCCCCGGTGGCGAACAGGCTGCCCGCGACGAGCGCCCCGACAAACAGTTTTTTCATTGTGACCCTTTCTTCAGTCGCAGCATCAATAATTCACTGATCGACGGCCCACAGACCATCGCCAGCGCCACATCATATCAGGACAACGCATCCCGGCTCCTTCCCGGCGATGCCGGAATCATCCGGGCTGGCCCGCCAGGAGCAGGCCGCCGAGCAGCATGACCAGCAGGAGCAGGCTGGCCGTTGCCGTCGACCAGCGGCGAACGAGATCGTCGGCGCCCGCGAAGAGCGCGCCCAGCGCCGCGCCGGCGCGGCGCAGCGGCCTGTCGGCCGTCCCGCGCCCGCCCCACGTCTGCGTAGACAGTCCATACACCAGCAGCGCGCCTCCCAGGCCAAGCGCGACGAGCATGACGAGTGTCTCGGACGCCAGTCCGCCGACCGGCGATGCTTCGGGGATTGCCGGCACGGCGAAGACGAGCAACAAGGAGGCCAGCGACAGCGCCAGCGCCACCCACTCGGCCAGCGGCGAGACGCGCGTCCTCAGGCGCACCGTCGCGGGGGCGCGGCGCATGACGCTGAACAGCGTGAGCACCACATAGCCGGCGGTAAACACCGCACCACCCTGCAGGACCAGTGTCCACCACCATTGCCCCGAGGCATCGGCGGCATCAAGCATCAATTTCTTGGCAACATAGGCGCTGCTCGGCAGCACCCCCATCAACGCCACACCGGCCACGGCGAGCGCCAGCGTCGCGACCGGCATGGCGCGGCCGACGCCGGCCAGTTCGCCGATGCGATCGTGGCCGAGCGCGGCGTAGATCAGGCCGGCGGCCATGAACATGCCGGCCTTGGCAGTTGCGTGCGATACCACCTGCAGCAAGCCCCCGGCCACGGCGGGCGCCGGCGCCGAGAGCTGGCCCGCCGCGTCGAAGGCCAGCGGAAACATCAGGAACAGGTAGCCGATCTGCGCCATCGTCGAATATGCGACGAGCAGCTTGAGACGTTCCTGGCGCAAGGCGACGACGCTCCCGAGGACGATCGCGCCGGCGCCCAGCGCACCGAGCACCTGGGCGGCGGAAAACGTCACCACGCCCGGCATCACGTCAAACCACAGGCGCACGACAAGGAACCACGACCCCTTGACGACCAGGGCCGAAAGGACGGCGCTGGCCGCTGCCGGCGCGCCGGCATGGGCCGGCGGCAACCACAGGTGGAGCGGAAAGAGCGCGGTCTTGGCCAGCAGCCCGCCGGTCATCAGGGCCGCCGCGGCATAGGCCGCCGCCTCGGGCCGGACACGCTGGGCCAGCAGGGCAATGTCGAGCGTGCCGTAGGCGCCGTAAAGAAGCACCGCACCCAGCATGTAGAGGACCGAACCGACCAGGGCAAACAGAAGGTAGCGCAAGGCGGCCTGCAGGGTTGCCGGCCGCCCGTCGAGGCAAACCAGCGGAACGCCGGCAAAGGTGACGAGCTCGAGCGCAACGTAGAGGGTGAACAGGTCGCCCGCCAGAAAAATCAGGTTGAGCGACCCCCAGACAGCCATCAGGAGTATCCAGAACATCAGGGGTGCGCGCTCTTCGCCGCTCCCCGGCGGGGTCGTGAAATTGTTCCGGGCATAGATGGCGACGCCCAGGATGACGCCGACGGTGGTCAGCAGCATGGTTACCGACAGGCCATCGGCGCGCAGCGCAACGCCAAGCGGCGGCGCCCAGTTGCCAAGCAGGTAGATGAGCGGTTGTCCGCCCCTGGCGAGCGCAAGGGCGATGGCGATCGCCAGCCCGAGGCCGGTCACAAGGGTGAGGAAGGCCACGCGTCGCGGGTTGCGCCCGCCGAGAACCAGGGCCAGCAGAACTGCGGCAAAGGGCAGGACCAGGATCAGGACCAGCAGGAATCCGGAGGATGTCGCCAACTCCACCACGGCGTCGGGCACGGTGCTCATACGGTGGGCGGCTCCCCGGATTCCGGCGGGCTCAGGCTGGCGCTACCGGTCTCCTCGTGCAGGCGCAGGAGTAGCGCCACCGCCAGGGCCGTCGCCGAAAAGGCGACGACGATGCCGGTGATGACGAGGGCCTGCGGCACCGGGTCGCCGGCCAGGCCATAACCCGCGCCGCGCCCCGCAACAACGCCGAAGAGCAGGAAGACACCGCTGCCGACCAGGTTGAACGCAAGGATCTTGCGCAAGGGATGAGGGACGGCGAGCAGGCCGTAGAGCCCCAGTCCGACCAGCGCGGCGCCGCACAGGCCGTAAAGATTCAGCGTGCTCATGAATCATTGCTCCGGGCGGGCGGTCCGAGTACCAGCAGCCCCAGGGTGACGGCGATGGAGATCATCGAGGCTGCCTCGATGAGGAGGATCAGCGGCTTGGCATAATCCTCGGGATAGGCCAGGAAGAAGCCGGCGAGCGGCCAGCCGGCAAAGCCGATAGCGAGAAAGACGACCGTGCCCAGTACCAGCAGTCCGCGCACCCAGCGCCGGCTGACCGGAGGCGAGTCCTGCAGACCGGCGATGATGGTAAGCAGCCACATGGCGGCAAGCAGTGTGCCGGCCTGGAATTTCCCTCCCGGAAGATCGGCGCCAACCCAGAACACGTAGATGGCGACGATAATGCCGAGCGGCGGCAGCAGCCGCCCGAGATAGGCCAGCATGGCATCGGGATCAAGAGCGTAGCGCGGCCCCGGGCGCCCCCCCCAATGGCGGTTCGGCGCCAGCGACCACACCGCGATCAAAGCAAAGACCAGGACCACCGCTTCAAGCAGGGTATCGATCGCGCGAAAGGCCAGCAGCACGGCGGTCACCGCGTTGCCCAGACCCGTCACCGAGAGGTTTTCCGCGACCATCGGCGCCAGCGTCGGCGCCGGATCGGGCAACCCCAGAAAGACCACTGCCAGCAAACCGGCGCAGGCGGCGGCGAGCAGTGCGGCAAAGATACGGAACAGCGGACCCGGGCGCTCGGCATGCGCGCGCGCCTCGGTCGAGCGCAGGCGGACCGTGGCGCGAATCAGCAACACGCCGGTCAGACCGCCTCCGATGGCCGCCTCGGTGAGCGCCGCATCAATGGCCGCCAGGCGGACCCAGGCGAGCGCCAGCAGCAGCCCGTACACCGCATAGCCGGCCACGGCGGGAAAGGTATTGCGGGCGAGCACGGTCCATGCCGCAATCCCCAGGATGAGCAGCACCAGGCAGCCATCGAGCAGCATCGCCATGGTCATGTTGGCGGCTGCGAGCGCTTGACGTGGCGCGCGATCAACTGCGAGGCGCAGGCCCCGGCGAGAAGGACGAGCAGCCAGACGCAGAGCAGTTTCAATGCATCGAGCGGGCTGTGGACACGCGGCAGCAGGCCGAGGACGACCAGCCCCAGACCGAGGTTGTCCGCCTTGGTCAGGGCATGCAGTCGGGTCAGCGTATCGGGAAAACGCAACAGGCCGACGGTGCCGGCAAGAAAGAAGAAAACGCCGGCCACCACCGCGGCCACGGTCCACAGGTCGAGCAGCAAATTCATCGCTCGCCCACCTCGTCGGTTGCCGATGTCTGGCCGAGAGCGGCGCCATACTTGACGAAGGCGACCGCCGCGAATGCGGCGAGCAGCGCCAGCGTCAGCGCGGCATCGATGATCGCCGGATCGGAAATCGTCGCCCCGAGCAGCAGCGCGGTGATTCCGCCGGTACCGAACAACTGTGCGGCCATCATGCGATCGGCGTCGCCGGGGCCGCGCAACAGACGGACCAACCCCAGCGCGGTCAGCAAGACAACGGCGCAGGCAGCGCCAAACAGAAAATCAGACATCGTTCGCCGACTCCGCGAACAGCGGGGCGAGGACCCGTTCTTCAAGCGCCAATTGATCGTACACCGGCTGATCGACGTCGAGGCAGTGAAAGACGAGGTGGTCCTCGTCTTCGCCACACGGCAGGGTGCCCGGCAGCAGGCTGGAAATGGTTGCGAAAGTATTGCGAAAATGCCCCGGCCGGTGGGCGCAACGGTAGGCAACGAAACCCGGACGCAAGGGGATTTGCGGCGCGAACGCCCGCCGCGCCACGTCCCAGCCGGCCAGCAACGACTGCCAGAAGAAACGCGGCAGCAGGGCAAGCATCGGCAGCAGGCGGACGCGCTGCCGCTCGGGGGGCAACAAGGCGAGGCTCGCCCAGGTGGCGGCGGCGGCCGCAACGATGCCGACCGCCGTCGCCGAAAGCGAAAGACCGATCAGCGACAGCCAGAACGCCAGGAACACTCCCCAGCGCACCGCCGCGGTTCGCCACATGGCGCTCACGCCGCACCTTGCTCCGCGGCGGCCGCCGGCTTGCCGCCGAACACCGTCACATAGAGCGCCGGCAGGAAGACCAGCGTCAGCAGCGTCGCCACCAGCAGGCCGCCCATGATGGCGAAGGCCATCGGCCCCCAGAACACGGTCGGCGCGATCGGGATCAGGCCGAGCACGGTCGAGATCGCAGTCAGTACCATCGGCCGCAGCCGCGAGGTCGCCGAGGCGAGAACTGCCTCGAGGACGTTCTTGCCTTCCGCGCGGTCGGTCTCGATCTGGACGATCAGGATCACCGTGTTCTTGGCGATCATGCCGATCAGGGCGAGGATGCCAAGGATCGCCACGAAGCCGAGCGGCCGGTTGAACAGCAGCAGCGAGAGGACGACGCCGATCAGCCCGAGCGGCAGCACGCAGACGACGATCGCCAGGCGGCGAAAACTCACCAGCAGCACCATCATGACCGTCAGCATCAGCACGATCATCAGCGGCACGACCGCGAACACCGAAGCTCTCGAGACCGCGCTCTCCTCGTACAGCCCACCGGTTTCGATCTTGTACTGCGACGGCAGCCTGGCATTGAGTTCTGCGATCTTCGGCGCGAGCGCGCCGACCACCGAATCGGGCAGGATGCCATGGTTTACGTCGGCGCGCACGGTCAGGGTGGGCAGGCGGTCGCGGCGCCAGACGAGCGGGAATTCCTGCTCCTCGACCACCGTCGCAAACTGGCTCAGGGGCACCATGCGCCCGCTCGGCGTCGGCACCTGCAGCGAAGCCAGAGTCCCGAACGAGGCGCGCTCCTCGTCGACCGCGCGCGCCACGACATTGACCAGATAGATGTCGTCGCGTACCTGCGTGACCGTCGAGCCGGTCACCTTGGCGTTGAGCACGGTGGCCAGTGCCGCGGAACTGATGCCCAGCTGCCGCGCCTGGTCCTGGTTGACGCGGACCCGCAATTGCCGGGCTGGCTCCATCCAGTCGTAGTTTACGTGCCGTGTGTGGGTGTCTGCCCCCAGCACCTGCGCCAGTTCGAGCGCGATTCGGCGCACTTCGTCCTTGTCCGGGCCGGTCACCCGGTACTGCAGCGGCCAGCCAACCGGCGGCCCCAGTTCTAGCGGCGAGACGCGCGCGACGACCTCGGGAAACTGCTCGGCGAGCACTTTTTCCAGCTTGGCGTGTACCCGCTCGCGCGCTTCGAGGTCCTTGGTGACGATCACGAACTGGGCGAAGAACGGGTTGGCCAGTTGCACGTCGAGGGTCAGGATGAAACGGATCGCGCCGCGGCCGACATAGGTGCTGTAGTGGTCGATGTCGGGATCGTCCTTCAGGAGCGCTTCGAGGCGCAGGGCCTGCGCCTCGGTGGCGTAGATCGAGGCGTTCTGCCGCAGCGTCATGCTCACTGTCAACTCGCTCCGGTCGGAGGCCGGGAAGAACTGCTGCGGCACGTAACGCAACAGGAAGATG
The DNA here is from genome assembly GCA_017302355.1 of Dechloromonas sp. The sequence goes on along the minus strand of JAFLDQ010000062.1, from coordinate 4,245 downwards.
GCGGCGACGAAAGCGGCCAGCGTCAGGCCGATGGTCAGCCATCTGGTGCGGATTGCGCCTTGCAGGAAGGCGCTGTAGACGGCGACCATCTTGCTCGGCTTGGGCTCCGCCTCGACCTTGGGCGCTTTCAGGATGGCCTTTCCGAGCAGCGGCCCGAAGGTCACCGCGACCAGCCAGGACGCGATCAGCGAAATGGCCACCACCGAAAAGATGTCGAAAGTGTACTCGCCGGCGTTGCTTTTCGCGAAGCCGATCGGCACGAAGCTGGCAATCGTCACCAGTGCGCCGATCAGCATGGGCGCCGCCAGCGTGCGGTAGGAGAAGGTGGCCGCCTCATCCATGCTGTCGCCGGCGCCGAGGCGGCGGAGCATGGCATCGACGGTGGTCATCGCGTCGTCGACCAGCAGTCCCAGCGCGATGATCAGCGCGCCGAGCGAAATGCGGTGGAGGTCGATATTGGCGATATCCATCACGGCGAACACGACCGCCAGCGTCAGCGGGATGGCCAGCGCGACGACGGCGCCCGGCCGTCCGCCGAGACTCACGAAGCTGCAGACGAGGATGATGACGATCGCCTGCCAGAGCGAGGTCATGAAGTCGTTGATCGCGACGTCGACGCTGACCGCCTGGTCGGCGACCAGCGTCGGCTCGATGCCATGCGGCAAGTTTGCGGTGATGTCCGCCATTTCACTGCGGACGTTGCGGCCGAGCGCCAGGATGTCGCCGGCGTCACGCATGGCGATGGCGAGGCCGATCGCGCGCTGGCCGTTGACGCGGAACATCGGCTGCGGTGGATCGGAAAACCCGCGCCGCACCGTCGCAATGTCGCCCAGGCGGAACATGCGGTCGCCGGCGACGATGTTGACGGACTCGATGTCGAGTTCCGAATCGAAGGAGCCGCTGACGCGCAGGAACACGCGCTCCTGTTCGGTCTGGATGGTGCCTGCCGGCCGCACCAGGTTTTGCGCCTGCAGCGACGCCAGAATTGTCGGGTAGTCGAGGCGCAGGCCGGCCAGCCGCTCGGTCGAGAATTCGATGTAGATCTGCTCGTCCTGCGCGCCGAGCACCTCGATTTCCGACACATCGGGGACATGCAGCAGGCGCGATCGCGCCGCTTCGACATGATCGCGCAGTTCGCGGAAGCTGAAGCCGTCGGCGGTGAAGGCATAGATGATGCCGAAGGTGCTGCCGAAGTCGTCGTTGAAACCCGGTCCGATAACGCCCGCCGGCAAGGTGCCGCGGATATCGCCGATGTTCTTGCGCACCTGGTACCAGATGTCGGGAACCTTGTGCGGCGGCGTCGACTGCTTCAGATCGACGAAGATCGTCGTCTGGCCGGCCGTGGTGTAGCTGCGCACCCGCTCGAGATAGTCGGTTTCCTGAAGCTTTCTCTCGATGCGTTCGGTCACCTGATTCAGCGTTTCGTCGACCGTCGCGCCGGGCCAGGCGGCGGCAACCACCATGGTCCGGAAGGTGAAGGCCGGATCCTCGCCGCGTCCGAGATTCATGAAGGAGAAGGTTCCGGCGACCACCGCGACGATCATCAGGAAGATGACCAGCGAACGCTTGGCCAGCGCCCATTCCGACAGATTCGGCCCGATCATGACTTCTTCTCGAGCAAGCGGACCTTCTGGCCCGGACGCAGCGCCTGCACGCCCGCGGTAACGACGATCTCGCCCAGGTTCAGGCCGGCCGCAACCTGAACCCTGGCCGGGTCGGAGGCGCGTACTTCGATGGTCCGCAAGGAAACCGTCAAAGCCCGCGGGTCGACGACCCACACCGCCGACCGGCCATCGGCGCGGACCAGCGCCGACGCGGGAATCTCGATTCCCTGCGCTGCGCCGACCGGCATGCGGCCGGTTACGGTGGTTCCCAGACGCATCGCGGCCGGCGGCTGGATCAATCCGACGCGGACCGTGAAGGTTCCGGTCACGGGGTCGGCGCGCGGCGAAACCTCGCGCACCCGGCCCTTCGCCGTCACCGCCGGATCGGACGCCAGGGTCACGGTGATTTCCGGATTTGCCGGGGCGGTGTCCTTGATCCGCGCGGACACGTCAAACACGGCATCGCGACCATCCTTGCGGGCAACCTGAACGACCATCCGCCCACCCTGGACCACTTCACCGGGTTCGGCGCCGACCGCGGTCACCACGCCGCCGGCATCGGCCAGCAGGCGCGTGTAACCAAGGCGGTTGCGGGCGATGCCGACCTGCGCCTGCGCCGCGTCGACCTGCGACTGGGCGCTGTTGGCGACCTGCGTGATCCGGTCGAAAGCCGCCTGGGAAATGAAGTTCTGCGCCAGCAGCGAACGGTTGCGCGTCTCGTTGGCGCGCGCCTCGATGAGTTGCCCGCGAGCGCCCTGCAGGGTGGCTTCCGCCGCGCGCAGGCCGTCTTCCTCGTTTTCCGGATTGAGCCGCGCGATCTCCTGGCCGGCGGTAACCGTGTCGCCGACATTGACCGTGCGGCTGATCATGCGGCCATCGATACGAAACGCCAGATTGACTTCGCTTTCCGCCTGTACCCGGCCGGTGAGCGAGACCGAATCGCCCCCATTGGCTGACTCGACGGTCACCACCCGTACCGGGCGGATTTCCGGCGCAGGGGCCTCCTCGGCCGGCTGACAGGCCGCAAGGAGGACAAGCGCGGCGGCCGCGACCAGCCGGCTCGCCTTGCGGCGCCGCCCTTGCGGACCTTGTCCATCAGCTTGGCGACCACGTCCTGGCCCTTGTACTTGGCGGCGATGTCCTTGAAGGACGGGCCGACCAGCTTCTTGTCCTTGGCGTGGCAGGCCATGCAGCCGGCCTTGTTCAGCGCCTCGTCGGCGTTGGCCAGTGCGCCGGTGGCGCCTGCCGCCAGCGCGGCGGCGATCAGCAGGGTTCTCATGGTGTCCTCCGCGGCTCAGTAGATGTCGTGCTGGGTGTTGTTGACGTTGAAGTGGCCCGTCGGCGTGATCAGCCGCGGGTTCTTGATCACGGCCTTGAGCTTCAGCGTCCTGTCGTCCACCACCACCAGCGCGCTCTGCTTGTTCTTGGCGCTCCACACCGAGAACCAGACCTCGTCGCCCGCCTTGTTGTACTCAGGCTGGACCACGCGCTTGGCGCCGTCATCCGTCAACCCGGCCCACTCGGCGATCGGCAGCACGGTGAAGCCCTTGGCCAGGTTCTTCACGTCGTACACCGCCACCGACTGCGACAGCTTGGGATCCGGGTTGAGCGGCGTGTCCACGTACAGGTGGGTCGACTTGGGGTGGCTCTTGATGAAGAGCGAGCCGCCGCCCTGGCCCTTGACGGTCTCGACCACCTTCCAGGCCTGCTTGGGGTGGCCCTTGGGGTCGGTGCCGATCAGCGAGATGGTCTCGTCGCCCAGGTGGCTGGTGGCCCAGACCGGCCCGAATTGCGGGTGCGTGAAGTTGGCGCCACGGCCCGGGTGCGGGATCTTGCCCACGTCGATCAGCGCCTGCAGCTTGCCTTCCTTCATGTCGACGGCGGCGATCTTGTTGGACTGGTTGGCCGCCACCATGAAGTAGCGGTGGGTGCTGTCCAGGCCGCCGTCGTGCAGGAAGCGGGCGGTCTCGATCTCGGTGGTCTTCAGCGCCTTCAGGTCGGAGTAGTCGACCAGCAGCGTCTTGCCCGTCTCCTTGACGTTGACGACGAACTCGGGCTTGTAGTGGGAGGCGACGATGGAGGCCACGCGCGGCTCGGGGTGGTACTCCTGCGTGTCCACGGTCATGCCGCGGGTGCCGACGATCTTCAACGGCTCCAGCGTGTCGCCCTTCATGATCGTGAACTGCGGCGGCCAGTAGCTGCCGGCAATCGCCAGCTTGTCCTCGAAGCCCTTGAACTTGCTGGTGTCCACCGAGCGCGCCTCCAGGCCGACGCGGATCTCGGCCACGTTGTCGGGCTTGGGCATCCACAGGTCGATCATGTTGATCTTGGCGTCGCGGCCGATCACGTACAGGTAGCGGCCCGAAGCCGACAGGCGCGAGATGTGCACCGCGTAGCCGGTCTTGACGATGTTGATGATCTGCTTGGTGTCGCCGTCGATCAGCGCCACCTCGCCGGTGTCGCGCAGCGTGGTCGAGAAGATGTTGTCGATGTTGTAGTTGTTCATCTTCTTCTTCGGCCGCTGCTCCGGCGGCACGATGACCTTCCAGGTCTTCTTCATGTCCTCCATGCTCCACTCGGGCGGCTGCGGAGGATCCTGCTGGATGTAGCCCGCCATCAGGTCGACGGTCTTCTCTTCGAA
>JAFLDQ010000061.1 GCA_017302355.1 Dechloromonas sp. | reverse complement strand
GACGCTGACGTTCATCCAGCCGGCTCGACAAAAGTCGGTACCGCTGCTCAATATCGCCATCGGTAGATGCCATTGGCCCAGCATAGCTGTATTCGGCATATTGTTCAAGTTAATAATTAACGAGCACTTACTGGAAAATTGAAAAGCGGCGGCTGGCGCTTCCGTGTGTCGGGCTCAACGCGCCGGTGCGGCCAGGACCTTCGCCAGCGCCTCACGGGCGCGCCGGCCGTTGTCGGCGCCGGCCCGTTCGTCCAGCACCTGAACGGCTTGCTGCATCTGCTGGGCCGTCAGACCCACGTTCAGGCTGACCCGCATGTGCGAGAGCAACTGCGCCTCGGCGCCTGGCAGCGCCGAAATGAAGCCGACGGTGGCCAGCTCGCGGCTTTGCCAGTCGAGGTTGTCGCGCTCGAAGATGTCGCCGAACAGATGGGTTTGCAGGTATTCGCCGATGGCGGGCGCGAACTCGAAGATCGGCCCCTGCACGGGCTGGCCGACGAGCTTCGTCTGATTCGCCGTGCCGGCGGCGCGCAGCGCGTCGCCCTTCGGAATGGCGCGGCTGGGCTCGCGGCCCGGTGCATCGGTGATGCCGCGCTGCTTGCGCGCGTCCAGTACCTTCATCAGCTCGGTGAGGGCATTGAGGCTGCGCGGGAAACCCGTGTAGGCGTAAAGCTGCACGAGGATTTCACGGGCATCGCTGATGGTCAGGCCGGCATCGAGCCCCTGGTTCAGTGCGGCATTCAGCTTGCCCATGTCGCCCGCCGCCGCGAAGGCGGCGATGGGCAGGATGGCCTGTTGCTGCGCGCTGAGGGTGTCGGCAGCGGAATTTGCGTTTTGGGTGGTCATGGTCCTGGACTCCTGTGCGGGGGCGCTTTGCGCCCGGGCATGGCCTGGGGAGATCGCCGCGCAAACGCCCAAGCTCAGGGCCAGAGCGAATGCCATCAGGCGGGGCTCAACGGCCGTTGTATTGTTCATCGGTGACTTTCTACATCCAGTTCACGTTCTTGCCGTCCGCCCCCCTGCCGGCGACGGACAGGTGGGTCATCGCCGTGGCCGGGCCTGCGCCGTGCCAATGCTTGACACCGGGCGGGCACCAAACCACGTCGCCGGGGCGGATTTCCTGTATGGGCTTGCTCCATTCCTGGGTGCGTCCCACGCCCGAGATGACCACCAGGTGCTGGCCCGCGGGATGGGTGTGCCAGGCCGAACGCGCGCCAGGCTCGAAGGTGACCAGGCCGCCGGAGGCGTTGATGTTCTGGTCGGCAGGCCAGACGGGATCGATACGCGCCCGCCCGGTGAAGTATTCGGCCGGACCGGCGATCGATGTCTGCTCGCCTGCGCGGGTGATGGTCTGCGCCGGCGCGGCAGCTGGCTGCTGCGCGACGGCGAGACCGCTGGCGAGGGTGAGCACGATGACGGCCGCTGCGGCCGCCGAGCATGAAGTCCGGTTCATTGCAAGTTCTCCTCGTGATGGATCCAACAGTCGAGTGTTTTGCATGTCAGGGGCCGCGCGATGACGATCGCTTCAGGCTCGCCTCGAAAAACGCCGTGATGCGGTCGAAGGGAATGACATCCGCGCGGTCATACAAGTCGACACGGACCTTACCGGTGAAGTTCTGCTCCGGGCCCCGCGTCGATGGCAACGAGCCGACGCGCACGACTACCCGGTCCGGAGCGGGCGGGGTCTGCGCCAGCGTGGGCGTGGTGCAGAAGCACATCGCGAGAGGGGCCATCAAGGCCAAGCGGTGGATGGTCTTCACGCGAACAAGTCTAGGTATAAGCCGCAGGTTTGAATAGGGGAGCCGCCCTTGCCAATGGAACAAGCGCAAGTTGATAACCGCAGCGCAGCCAGGATCCACCATGTTGCCGGCGTCCAGCGGTTCGAACAATGCCTGTGCCAGATCGCCGACAACGGCTTGCGCGCCCCAAGGGCAGGCGGCGGCGCGCAGGATCGCATACCAAAGCGCGCACGGTGTGGCCGCGGCGAAGCGCCTTGGCAATCACGAGCACGCCGATGCTGCCAGCGGCGCCGACTACCGGTACGTTCAGGGCTTGGCTGGAATTGGGTTGGGGTCATGGTTGTGGTGTCCGATCCTGGGGCTGGGACGTGTTGTGGGCCTGCGGCCCGTTCAGCCGCCACGTCATCGCGACGGATGCCGCCGCAAAGATAGCCAGCCATCACCCACACCAGCGTGCACGGCGTGCCGTCCGAGAAGGCAGCCAGCGGCAGCGACGACACGCTTCCGCTGCCGTACTGCACCGAGCCGATGGGTGCGTGTCGCGCAGCCAGCTCAGCGCCAGCAGCATCAGCGCGCCCAACATCGCGAGAAACGCCCAGCCGGCTGACCTGCGGCTGCGGGCGTGCTTGTCGCTGTTGGGCTCGGTATGCGGGATCTTGAGGAAGGTGATGACCTGTGCCATGGCGTGAATCCAGGCCCTTCGGCATCAATCCACTAGGCCGTGAAGGCTTGCTCCACAATCAGCTTATACTTGCTACTGCCTGCTTCGGGCAGCCAGCAGGAGAAGAGATGCCGATCAACGAGTTTCGCGCGATTTCCACCTTCGCCAAGGCCGTCGAGCTCGGCAGCATCCGGCGCGCCGCGCTGGCGCAGGGCGTCACACCCCAGGCGGCGAGCTAGGCGCTGGCGCAACTGGAAGACCACCTCGGCGTTCGCCTTCTGCACCGCACCACACGCAGCCTGTCATTGACCGACGAAGGCCAGCGCTTCCTCGAGGCCACGCAACCGGCGCTGGCCGCGCTGCAGCGCGCCTTGGAACAGGCGCGCGAATCGACCGATGCGATCGCCGGGCCGCTGCGCATCGTCGGCCCGAAGTCCTCGTTCCTGCCGATCCTGATGCCGGTGATCGACGAGTTCTGCCGGCAACATCCCGATGTGCAGCCCGACATCCGCCTCGACGACGCCAGGACCAACTGGGTCAACGAGCGGGTGGACGTGGGGTTTCGCGTCGGCATTTCAGCCGACGAGGGCGTCATCGCGCGCCGACTGTTCCCGGTGCAACTGATGATCTGCGCCGCGCCTTCGTACCTGGAACGCCATGGCACGCCCAGGTCGCTAGAAGATCTGGCCGCGCATCGCTGCAGCGCATTCAGGCATCCGGCGACCGGACAGATGCTGGCCTGGTACCTCAACATCGAAGGAGACATCGTGCACCGGCACGTGGTGCCGGCGTTCTCGACCAACGACACGGAGCTGGAAGTCGAGGCCGTGCTCGCCGGGCAGGTGATCGGGCAGCTTGCCAACCTGTCGGCAGCCAGGCACATCCGCGCCGGAAGGCTTGTGCCGATCCTGCTGCAGCACATGAGCGAACACATCGGCGTGCATGTGTACTGGGGCAGCCGCGAGGCACAGCCTCGGCGCGTGCGCGCGTTCATCGATCTGGCGGTCGAACGGCTCGCGGATACGTCGACCTATGTGCTCAGTGAAAAAGAGCTGAAGGCGGCAGGCGCGTTGGCGCTGAAGTCCCGTCGGCGCTCCTGAGCCGGAGGCCCGCCATCAGGAATGCCGACCCGCCTCGTTCGTCGCACATGCGTAGCCGGGGCAGGTTTCTGCCCGGCTTCAGAGCGTCGTCACGCACACCTTGGGCATGGCGCAAGAGAGCCCAGGTGTTCCGGCATGACGGACGTCGAGCGCCCAATGACCACAAACTTTCTTCCTCTTGAGCCTCACCCGGCGGGCGCGCCCAACCCGGATTACCAGGATCATGCCTGAGCGGCGCCACGGCGCTCGGGCGTTATAATCCCGGCATGGTTTCGCTTCTTCATTCGGTCGCTGCGCAAAGCGATTTCGACCAGTTCTTCAGCACCCTTGCCCAGGGGCTGGATCCCGATGACGCGGCGACGCTGAGGGAGTCCGTCGCCTTCGCCTGGGAGGTCTATGGCACCGCTGTGCTCGGCAGCGGCGAGGGTACCTGGTCGCACGCGCTGGGAATGGCGGTGATCATCGCCGGGCTCAGGCTCGATGTCGATTCGCGCATGGCGGCCGTGCTGTTTGCCATACCCTTCCATGACGAACATGGTGTCGCGCGGATCGAGCAGCGCTTTGGCAAGGCGGCGGCCGATCTGGTCATCGGCATTTCGCGGCTGAACCGGCTGCGGCCGATTACCAGGGGTTTTGTCGCGGCCAACATCGAGGGCGGGGAAGTCATTCCTGCCGAAACGAAGGCGCAGGTCGAAGTGCTGCGCAAGATGCTGCTGGCCATGGTCGAGGATATCCGGGTCGTCCTGCTGCGCCTCGCCAGCCGCACCCAGACCCTGCGCTTCTATGCCGCGCATCCCGACGATCTGCGGATCCAGGTCGCCCGCGAGACGCTGGAACTGTACTCGCCGCTGGCCAACCGGCTGGGCGTCTGGGAGCTGAAGTGGGAACTCGAGGACATGTCGTTCCGCTTCCTGCATCCGGACACCTACAGGAAGATCGCCCGCATGCTCGACGAGAAGCGCCGCGAGCGCGAGCAGTTCATCGCTGCCGCGGTGGACATGGTCAGCGCTGAACTGGAGGCCGCCGGCGTGCGCAATGCCGAGGTTTACGGGCGGCCCAAGCACATCTACAGCATCTGGAACAAGATGCGCATGAAGAACGTCGAGTTCTCGGAGGTTTACGACATCCGTGCGCTGCGCATCATCGTCGACGACGTCAAGGATTGCTACACGGCGCTCGGCGTCGTCCACAACCTGTGGTCGCCGATTCCCAAGGAGTTCGACGACTACATCTCCAACCCCAAGGGAAATTTCTACCGCTCGCTGCATACGGCGGTTCATTGTCCGGACGGGCGCAGCCTGGAGATTCAGATCCGCACCGTGGAGATGCACAGGCATGCCGAACTTGGCGTCGCCGCGCACTGGCGCTACAAGGAAGGCAGCAAGCGGACGCACGAGGACGAATACGACGAGAAGATCGCCTGGTTGCGCCAGTTGCTGATGTGGAAGGACGAAGTCGCCGACAGTTCCGACTGGATCAGTCACTACAAGAAGGCGGCGCTCGACGAGACGCTCTATGTCATCACCCCGCAGGGGAAGGTGGTCGATCTGGGCAAGGGGGCGACGCCGGTCGACTTCGCCTATCGCGTGCATACCGATCTCGGTCACCGCTGTCGCGGCGCCAGGGTCGACGGGCAACTGGTTCCGCTCAACACGCCGCTCAAGACCGGGCAGCGCGTCGAAATCATCACCGCCAAGCATGGCGGACCATCGCGCGACTGGCTCAATCCCGCGCTCGGCTATATCCATACCAGGAGCGCGCGGGTCAAGGTTCGCGCCTGGTTCTCCAACCTGGCGCTCGAGGAAACCCTGGTCGAGGGTCGGGCCATCGTCGGCAAGGAACTGCAGCGCCTCGGGCAGACGGGCGCGAGCATCGATGAACTCGCGCACAAGCTCGGCTTCTCGCGCGCCGATGACCTGCACATTGCCGCGGCCCGCGGCGAACTCAACCTGCGGCAGTTCCATCTTGTCGCGCGCGGCGGCGACCGGCTGGCCGCAACGTTCCTGCCGGACGAGGTGCTGGCCAGGCCGAGCCGGCCGGCCAAGGGCAATCAGGGCATCCTGATCGTCGGCGTCGACAAGTTGCTGACGCAGCTCGCGCGTTGCTGCAAGCCGGCGCCGCCGGACGAGATTCATGGGTTCATCACGCGCGGCAAGGGGGTCTCCATTCACCGCATGGATTGCTCCAACTTCGCCAATCTGCTCGCGCAGCATCCCGAACGTGTCATCGAAACCGCCTGGGGCGGCCAGACGACCGGCGTCTTCGCCGCCGACATCGTCGTCGACGCGCACGACCGCCAGGGGCTGCTGCGCGACATTTCCGAGATCTTCACGCGCGAGAAGCTCAACGTCGTCGGCGTCAATACCCAGTCGAAGCAGGGCAAGGCGCACATGGGCTTCACCGTCGAGATCACCAACCTGCCACAACTGCAGCGCACGCTGACGCTGATTCACGAGGTCGACGGCGTGGTCGGCGTGCGCCGGGCCTGAGTCCATTTCCAGATCAATTGTGACGCGAAGACGAGCCGCCGACAGTGCAAGGAGCACGGCAAGGCGAAGTGGACAAAGTCACGGTTGGTCTGGAAATGGAATGAAATACGAGGAGCGCTTATGAAAGGTAACTTCGCCGCCATCGCCCTGACCGTCATCGGTGCGGTGGCCCTTGCCGTCAATCTGGATCTGGTAGAACTCGATCTCGTCGCCCTGCTGCGCAAATGGTGGCCGCTGGCCTTGATCGCGGTCGGCGTCGCCTTGTTCTTCACGCCGGACGGCAACGGGCGGAAACGCTCGGGCTCATGAGCCGCTGGCGGCGGTCGAGAATGGATTCTTGCTTCCGGGCGGATTTCCGCCCTCGCGTGCGGTCCCGCGAAGGAAGGCGAAACGCGGCGAAGAGGCCATTTTGAATGCTTGACGTGTTCTTCTCGGTCGATGTCGAAATCTGGTGCGGCGGCTGGGACAGCCTCGACAAGAGATTTCCCGAAGCATTCAGACGCTCCGTGTACGGGTCGACCGCGCAGGGAGACTATGCGCTTCCGTATACCTTGAGGGTGCTCGAGGATCACGGCCTGAGCGGGGTTTTTTTCGTCGAGCCGTTGTTCTCGACGCGATTCGGCAGCGCGCCGCTGCAGGAAATCGTCGGTTTGCTGCGTGAGGCGAAGCAGGAAATTCAGTTGCATTTGCACCCCGAATGGGTGGACGAATCGCTCGAACCCCTGTTGGAGAACATCCGCGGCAAGCGGCAGCACCTGCGCGATTACACCCGAGCCGAACAGGAGATTCTCGTCGCCGCCGGGAAGCGTCTGATCGCGCAGTCAGGCGGCGGCGAATGCACGGCATTCCGGGCAGGCAGTTTCGCTTTCAATCGGGACACGCTGGCGGCGCTGACGGCGAACGGCATCGGTTTCGACAGCAGCTACAACGCCACGATGTTCGGACTCGACAGCGGCGTGGGGCAGGGCCAGGTGATGGTGGATGCCTTCGAGTGCGACGGCATCCATGAGTACCCCATGACGGTATTTGACGGCGGCACGGCGTCCCTGCGCCATACCCAGGTGACGGCCTGCTCGCATCGCGAGATGGAGGGCTTGCTCTGGCAGGCGCTCGCATCCGGCAGGCGGTCGTTCATGATCCTCTCTCATAATCACGAGTTGCTGAACACGACCCTGGATCGTCCGGATGATGTGGTGGTCTCCCGTTTCAGGCGACTCTGCGCCTTCCTCGACCGCAACCGCGATTCCTTCCGGGTCCGCGGCTTCGAGGGATTGTCGCCCGCTCCGGTCACGCAGCAGCCGGCGCCCCTGAGATCCACTGTCTGGAAAACAGCCTTGAGAGTTCTCGAACAAGCCGGTCGCCGGAGGTTTGGATGACGGCGAGCGCCTGCCGGGATTACGCGCTGAGATATCAGCTGAGCGACTGGACCGTGTTCCGCGCAACGCTTCCCTTGCAGATGTCGTCGGTGACGATGGCCAAGCGGCTGACCCCGGTAACGCAGCCAGGAGCGCCGGCCGGACCGCTGGCTGCCGGAAGCCAGGGATTCCTGGTGCGTGGACTGCCGGTTGCCGAAGCCTTGCCGCCGATCAGGGTGACCGGAGGCTATCTGCGGTATGTCCAACTCCAGTATCGGCATTGCATCATCGATTTCCGGTCGACATTCGAGGAGTATCAGAAAAAATTCTCGTCCAAGACCCGGTCGGCGATCAATCGCAAGCTCAGAAAGTTCGCCGAGTTCTCGGGCGGAACGCTGTGCTGGAGAACCTACCGGACGGCAGATGAACTCAGGGAGTTTCTCCCGTTGGCGCGCGCGGTGGCGAAGAAGACCTATCAGGAAAGACTCCTTGAGGCCGGAATCCCGGAGAGCGAATGGTTCGTCCGCGAGATGGAGTCGCTGGCGGCGCAGGATCAGGTGCGGGCATACATCCTCTTCGATCGCGAACGTCCGGTTTCGTATCTCTATTGTCCTGTCGAGGATGGAACGCTGATCTATGCCTATCTGGGGTACGACCCTGACTACATGAAGTGGTCGGTCGGCACCGTCCTGCAATGGCTGGCCGTCGAGCAGATGTTCGGCGAAGGCCGTTTCCGCTACTTTGATTTCACCGAGGGGGAATCCGAGCACAAGCGCCTGTTTGCCACGCACGAAATGTCATGTGTCAACGTCCTGTTCCTGAGAAACACCGTGAAGAACCGGATTCTTGCTCATGGCCATTGGCGGATGGGGCGCTTTTCCGGGTGGGTCGGCGATACCCTGGACAAGTTCGGCGTCAAGGCGAAAGTGAAAAGATTCCTGCGCTTCAACCTTTGATCGTCGGTAGCCAGCCGATCCCGAGCCATAGTCAACTTCGACGAAATGACCTGCCATGATTTCCCACACCCCAAACAGCAGTTTCTGGCACCGCCTCCGTGCCAATGTTGGAAAGGCCGGATTGGCCGCCAAGATGGTCGGGCAGGCGCGTAGACACTATGGCGGCAGTTATCTTGCCATCGGCTTGCGCTTTCTCGACCTGTACGCGAGGCGATACTCGCCATCGGAGATGCTTGAACTGGATCTGCTGAACGTTTCCAGATCCCGGGACGATATCGATCAATTTGTCAGCAAGGAGGACATGATCAGGCTCCAGCGAAGCTTCAATCCGGTCGAGCTGACCAATCAGACCGAAAACAAGCTGGAGTTCGAGCATCTATGTGCAGAGGCCGGCTTGCCCTGCGCCAGGACCGTTGCCGTGGTGGAAACCCGCCCCCGGATCAGTGTCTCGTTGAACCGTGAAGAAATTGCCGGTGGAGATGTCATCGATGCACTCGCTGCAAGGCTGCCGCCGGGCGCCTATGTGATCAAACCGCGCGACGGCGCCCTTGGCCGGGGTGTCCTCGTATTTTCCTGCGGCGACACCAGCTCAGAGCATGCCGGCGAGACATTGAAGACGCATCTGGTCCGGCATGGCGATTTCGATTCATGGCTGGTTCAGCCGAAACTGGTCAATCATGAAGACGTGACCCGGATCAGTCCTTCGCCGGCATTGCAGACGGTGCGCCTGGTGACGTATGTCGACGGCAATCGTGACGTGAGGATATTGCTTGCGGGATGGCGTCTGGCGGACGAGAAGGCCGAGTTCGACAATTTCGGTGGTGCGGGAAAGGACAATGTCTTCTGTGTGATCGATCCAGCCGACGGAACGATGCAGAAATGCTTCATGAAAAGTCGCCACCCCTTCGGTTTCGGGTTGCATCAAGTTGAGCAGCATCCAGTCACAGGGCTTAGTCTCATTGGCCTGCAGCCCCCTATGTGGAATGACATCGTCAAGCTAGGAAAGAGAGCGGCATTGGCCTTTCTTCCTTCGCGATGCCTCGGGTGGGACATTGCCGCGACCTCCGCCGGGCCGGTCCTGATCGAGGCCAACCGCTATTGGGATCCGCACTATGAGGATGCTGTGGAGATGCAGCAGGTAATTCGTTACTTGCACGCGGAGCGAACCCGCATCGGTTCATAACCCGCTGACGGTAGCCGACAGGCGCCCGAGCGCGGTACTTCCAGGTCGGAAAAATCGGTGCCGGGACAGGGTCAGGAAAATGGAATCAGGAATCGCGGCTCTCGGTAAAGGAATCATTCGTACGCTCGGCGTGGAGTATTGCTGTTTTCGCGTTTTCACGCTGGATCTGGCTTCGCAGCCGGAACCGGCGCCGCTTCCTCCGGGGTATCGCTGCGCCGAGGTCAGTACCGATGAGGTTCGCAGAGCCAGCGAACCAGCGATACAGGGGGAGGCCTGGTATGGCAGTGACGACTCGCTAGGGTTTGGCGTGTATTCCGGATCCGAGTTGGTGGCGCTGCAGTGGGTATGGTTCGGGGAAGGCTATCGCCGCCGGCGAAATTTCTGGCCGCTTGAGCCAAACGAGGCCAAGTCCGTGGAACTCGTGACAGCTCCCGGGCACCGTGGCCTGGGGCTGGCGACGTGCCTGAAGCAGTTCAGCGCGAGGCAACTCGCTGCAAAGGGATTTGTCAGGCTGTATAGCCGGATCTGGTGGAACAACTGGCCGTCGATTCGCGTCAGTCAAAAGGCCGGCTGGAAGGCTGTCGCCCTGGTCGTCGAGTTGACGACGCCATTGCGTTCGCGCCCGTTCCGGTTTCAACGGCGTCTCCACTCATAGCTCCTCCGGGACAGGGCATCCCGCGCGCATGCGCCGGTGTCCGGGCCGATGGCCGTGGCCGGCCGCAAACCTGAAGGGCAACAGTTGCAGACATTTCAGCCGTGAACAGCGCACGATGATCGGGTCGAGTCCTGAGCAGCGTGCAGCGCGCGCCGAGTGCGATCAATAGTCGGTCAGCGGACTGATGGCGGTGGCGGCCGGGAAGCGGCAGGGTCCCCTGGCGCCCGGAGGGTCAGATACACTCGCTTCGTTCCATTCGCCGCACCGCTGCGCACCATGGCTCCCGATTTCCGGATGCCTGACCTCGATTGATAAGCCTGATGAAGCTGGGTCACCAGTTCGACGTAGTTGCGCGTTTCCGGATAGGGCGGAATCGCGTTCCGGTATTGCTGGACGGCGCCTTCACCGGCGTTGTAGGAGGCGATCACGAGATCCTGTTGCCCGGGGAACAGCCTGAAAAGGTCGGCAAGATAACGGGCGCCCAGCCGGATATTGGTTTTCGGGTCGCGCAGCTTCTCCTCGATGGATTTCTTTCCGTCACCGGCCAGGCCATAGCGTTCGGCGGTCATGGGCATGATCTGCATCAGGCCGATTGCGCCCTTGGGCGAGATGGCGTCGGGATTGAACCCGGACTCCGCCGCCATGATCGCCTTGAGCAAGGGAAGTTCGACCGCAAAATCGACGCTCGCGGTCTTCAGTATCGGCTCATAGGTCTTCAGGTTCGGATGTTCCATCAGGCGGGTTGCCAGCGCCGGCTTTCCGCGCCCCGCGGGCCCCAGTTCGAGCGATCCGAACCGGTTTCCGCGCACGAGCAACTGGTAGCGCGCATCGGTTCTTTCGGCGGAAAAATGCGCTACGCCCTGCTCGTCGACATAGCCATAGATCTCCGCGCGGCTGCTTGCCGAAGCGAGGATCAGGAGGAAGGTGGCAACGAGTCTGGAATGCTGCATTTGAGCTTGGGGAAGAGAACGGGTAAACGCGAGCTTGTTCGGCGCCCCGGATATTGAGAGTCTATCATCGAGGGCGCCGTCCATCGTCCCGACCACGCCGGGACCTTGCCGTGGATGGGCGCCGGTCGAGTGGATCGAGACGCGCCAACCGGCCGAAAGTTCAGCACGCCGCGGTCGACCGCAAAAAAAGGGCGATTTTCCGATTTTCCGTCGCCGGTCCGCCGCACTGCCGATTTTTTGGGTAAGTTATCGCCATTCGGCACAACCGCTCAGCAAAGGAGAATCGCCATGTTCAAGGGAATCCTGATCACCAGGGACGAATCGGGCTACCAGGCCGCCGTTCGCCAGATCGACGACGCCGTGCTGTCCGAGGGGGATGTCACGGTGCGTGTCGAGTGGAGCACGCTCAACTACAAGGACGGTCTGGCGCTGACCGGCAAGGCGCCGGTCGTGCGCCGCTTTCCCATGGTGCCGGGCATCGACTTCGCCGGCACGGTCCGCACGAGTTCCAACCCCGCCTGGAAGGCGGGCGACCGTGTGCTGCTCAACGGCTGGGGCGTCGGCGAAACGCATTGCGGCGGTCTCGCCGAAGTGGCGCGGGTCCGGGGCGAATGGCTGGTGCCGCTGCCGGCGGCGTTTACGGCGCGTCAGGCGATGGCGATCGGCACCGCAGGCTATACGGCGATGCTCTGCGTCCTGGCGCTGGAAAGGCACGGCATCCGGCCGGGCGATGGCGAGATCCTGGTCACCGGCGCCAATGGCGGCGTCGGCAGCGTGGCCATCGCCCTGTTGTCCCGTCTCGGCTACACGGTGGTGGCGTCGACCGGGCGTCCCGCCGAAACCGGCCATCTGAAGGCGCTGGGGGCCGCGGATGTCATCGAGCGCGGCGAACTGGCGGCGCCGGGCAAGCCGCTCGGCCGGGAGCGCTGGGCCGGCGCCGTCGACACGGTGGGCAGCCAGACGCTGGCCAATGCCTGCGCGACGACGAAGTATCGCGGCGCCGTCGCCGCCTGCGGACTGGCCGGCGGCATGGATTTCCCGGCGACGGTGGCGCCGTTCATCCTGCGCGGCGTGACGCTGTACGGAATCGACAGCGTCATGGCGCCGCTGGCGGTGCGTCAGGAAGCCTGGGCGCGCCTCGCCCGCGATCTCGACATCGCCAAGCTGGACGCCATCACGACCGAGATCGGCCTGTCGGAAGCGGTTGCGATGGGCGCCAGCCTGCTGGACGGCAAGGTGCGCGGACGTGTGGTCGTCGACGTCAACCGCTGAGCGGCCAGGCGGCCGGGCGGCGAGCCGAATCTGGCCGTTTTACCGCGTCGACCGCAACAAGCCGGTTTCCCGGGCGGTTTCGCTGCCGATGACGGTAGCGGCGAGGCTGGCGGGGAGTTCGGCGTGCTGCTCGTCGATCGGCGCCCGGCCGCCCATGATTTCCGCCAGGCGGGGATTCCGGTCCGGTTCGGTGTTGCCTGCCGGGTGGCGAGAACGAGCAACAGGAGCAGGATTCGGCGTTTGCGGAATATGGGTTCACGGCGGGGTGATCGCCGGCTGGCCGGGAGCAGCGGCATTCTACGGAAAGCGCCGGCCGGAGGGTTAGAATACGCCCCTGAAATTTGACTGCCTGTAAATCTACTTTGACTGGAGAATGAAACGATGAAAACCACAATCCTGATTCGCGCGCTGGTGCTCGGCTTGAGCCTTGCGGGGCCGCTGGCGACAAGCGTGCAGGCACAGGCGGACGGGCGGGTCGGTACGGTCGAATCCGTACGTACGCGGGCTGTGCCGAATTCCGGCTCGACCGTCGGCACCGTCGGTGGCGCAGTGGTCGGCGGCGTGCTCGGCAACCAGGTCGGCGGGGGAAGGGGGCGGACGCTGGCCACGGTCGGCGGCGCCGCAGGCGGGGCGGTGGTGGGTAACCGCCTGACCAGCGGGACCTCGACGTTGTGGGTCGTCAATGTGCTTTTTGAAGACGGGTCGACCCAAGTCATCGAGCAGGATTCCCCGCCACCGGTGGCGGCCGGCGATCGCGTTCGTGTCACGAACGGCGGCCTGCAACGTCTTCGTTAATTTGACCAAGGCGATTTTTGCCGTTTTTTGCGCGTCGACCGCGACAGACGGCAGTTTCCCGCCATGAAAATGCCCCCGGCTGGCGGGGGCATCGCGAGCCGGCCCGAGGGCCGGTTCTTGTTTCGCGACTCAGGCGGCGAGCGGGATCTTGCCGATCTTGACCTGCCATTCCTTGGGGCCGGTCTCATGGACGCTGGTGCCGGCGGAGTCGACGGCGACGGTGACCGGCATGTTCTCGACATCGAACTCGTAGATGGCTTCCATGCCGAGATCCGCAAAGCCGACGACCCTGGCCGACTTGATCGCCTTGGCGACCAGGTAGGCGGCGCCACCGACGGCCATCAGGTAGGCACTCTTGTTGTCCTTGATCGCCGCGATGGCGGTCGGGCCGCGCTCGGACTTGCCAACCATCGAGATCAGGCCGGTCTGCTCCAGCATCATGCGCGTGAACTTGTCCATGCGGGTGGCGGTGGTCGGGCCGGCCGGGCCGACGACTTCGTCGCGCACCGGATCGACCGGGCCGACGTAGTAAATGACGCGGTTGGTGAAGTCGACCGGCAGCTTCTCCCCCTTGGCCAGCATGTCGGCGATGCGCTTGTGCGCGGCATCGCGGCCGGTCAGCATCTTGCCGTTGAGCAGCAGCTTCTGGCCCGGCTTCCAGGAGGCGACTTCTTCCTTGGTCAGGGTGTTCAGGTTGACCTGGGTGGCGGCCTTGAGATCGGGCGTCCAGGTCACGGCCGGCCAGTCTTCCAGCTTCGGCGGTTCGAGCTTGGCCGGGCCGGAGCCATCGAGGTGGAAGTGACAGTGACGGGTAGCGGCGCAGTTGGGGACCAGGGCGACCGGCAGGTTGGCGGCGTGGCAGGGATAGTCGAGCACCTTGACGTCGAGCACGGTGGTCAGGCCGCCCAGGCCTTGGGCGCCGACGCCGAGCGCGTTGATCTTTTCGTGCAGTTCGAGGCGCAGTTCCTCGGCGCGGGTGAGCTTGGCGCCGGAAGCGGCCTTGGCCTTCAGTTCATGGATGTCCACCGGCGCCATGATCGACTCCTTGGCCAGCAGCATGGCCTTTTCCGGCGTGCCGCCGATGCCGATGCCGATGATGCCCGGCGGACACCAGCCGGCGCCCATTTCCGGGATTTTATGCAGCACCCAGTCGACGAGGTCGTCGGACGGGTTGAGCATGGCGAACTTGGACTTGGCCTCCGAGCCGCCGCCCTTGGCCGCGCAGATGACCTCGACGTGGTGGCCTTCGACGATCTCGAAATGGACGACGGCCGGGGTGTTGTCCTTGGTGTTCTTGCGCGTGCCGGCCGGGTCGGCGAGCACCGAGGCACGCAGCGGGTTGTCCGGGTTGGCATAGGCGCGACGAACGCCTTCGTCGATCATCTGCTGGATGCTCATGGTGGCGTCCGGCCAGGTGACCTGCATGCCGACCTTGATAAAGACCATGCCGATGCCGGTGTCCTGGCAGATGGGACGGTGGCCTTCGGCGGACATGCGCGAGTTGGTCAGGATCTGGGCGATGGCGTCCTTGGCGGCGGGGCTTTCCTCGCGCTCGTAGGCTTCGCCCAGCGCCGTGATGTAATCCAGCGGGTGGTAGTAGCTGATGTACTGGAAGGCGTCGGCGACGGACTGGATCAGGTCTTCCTGTTTGATGGCGGTCATGCGTGGCTCCGTTTTCAGTGTTTCTTGTGTTGCAGGGCGAGGGTCTGGGTCATGGTTCGGTCGACCAGGGCCATGGCCAGGGCCGAAAGAAGGAACACGGCGTGGATGATCACCTGCCACTTCAGCGTGTGCTCGGGCAGGTTGGCCGCGTTGATGAAGCTCTTCAGCAGGTGGATCGACGAAATGCCGATGATGGCCGTCGACAACTTGATCTTCAGCACGCCGGCATTGACGTGCGACAGCCATTCCGGCTGGTCCGGGTGGCCTTCGAGATCGAGGCGCGAGACGAAGGTCTCGTAACCGCCGACGATGACCATGATCAGGAGGTTGGCGATCATCACGACGTCGATCAGGCCGAGGACGGCGAGCATGATCTCGGTCTCGCTGATCTTGGCGGTGCTGAGCGCGTTGTGCGTCAGATGGGAGAGCTCGACCATGAACAGCCAGCAGTAGACCATCTGGGCGACGATCAGGCCGAGGTAGAGGGGCGCCTGGATCCAGCGGCTGGCGAAGATCAAGGTTTCGAGGAACTTGACTAGAGAACTCATGGCGTGGGCGCGACAGGTTGGAACCCGGCGAGTTTACCATGGCGCGCCGGCATGGCGCGGGCCGTGCTTCAAGAGGCGTTGATTTGCTGCGGCGCAGCGTGATTTCGTAAGGGCTCTGTAAGATTATCTGCGTCTAATCCTGCGCAGCGCTGGCGAGAGGAGTGGGTTTTTCCAGTTTGCGTGGCTTTAGCTGTCCCGGGTCACCGCCCGAGGCGCCATCGGTTGTTCCACATGGATGCGAAGTACCTCAGAGGAGAAGAATATGTCTAGTGAATCCGTGAAACTGATTTACCCGTCGGACGAAGCCGTCAGGAACGCGACGATTTCCGGGATGGACGCCTACAGGGCGCTGTGCGCCGAAGCCGAGGCCGACTACGAGGGTTTCTGGGCCAAGCGTGCACGGGAGATGGTCAGCTGGAAGGAGCCGTTTACCAAGGTCCTCGACGAGTCCAGCGCACCGTTCTTCAAGTGGTTTCCCGACGGCAAGCTCAACGTGTCCTACAACTGCCTCGACCGCAATGTCGAAGGCGGACTGGGCGACAAGGTCGCCATCATTTTCGAGGCCGATAACGGTGAGGCCACGACGATCACCTACAAGGATCTGCTGGCCAAGGTCTGCAAGATGGCCAACCTGCTGCGTTCCAAGGGTGTCAAGAAGGGCGATCGCGTCGTCATCTACCTGCCGATGACGATCGAGGGCGTCGTCGCCATGCAGGCCTGCGCCCGCATTGGCGCCATCCACTCGGTCGTCTTCGGCGGCTTTTCGGCCCAGTCGCTGCGCGACCGCATGAACGACGCCGGCGCCGTCATGCTCATCACTTCCGACGGCCAGTTCCGCGGCGGCAAGTCGATCCCGCTCAAGACCATCGCCGACGAGGCCTTCGCTCTGGGCGGCTGCGAATGCGTCAAGAACGTCATCGTCTTCAAGCGCATCGGCGGCGAGTGCAACATGGTCGCCGGTCGTGACGAGTGGCTGCACGACCTCCTGCCCGGTCAAGCGGAAACCTGCGAACCCGAATGGGTCGAGGCCGAGCACCCGCTGTTCCTCCTCTATACCTCCGGTTCCACCGGCAAGCCCAAGGGGGTCCAGCACTCGACCGGCGGCTACCTGCTGCTGGCCATCATGACCATGAAGTGGACCTTCGACATCAAGCCGCAGGACACCTTCTGGTGTACCGCCGACATCGGCTGGGTGACCGGGCACACCTACATCACCTATGGCCCGCTGGCCTGCGGCGCCACCGAGGTCGTCTTCGAGGGCGTGCCGACCTACCCCGATGCCGGCCGCTTCTGGAAGGTCATCCAGACGCACAAGGTCAATGTCTTCTACACCGCGCCGACGGCGATCCGCTCGCTGATCAAGGCGTGCGACGCCAATACCGCCGTGCATCCGAAGAGCTACGACCTGTCTTCCCTGCGCATCCTCGGGACCGTCGGCGAGCCGATCAACCCGGCGGCCTGGCAGTGGTATTACGACAATGTCGGCGGCGGCCGCTGCCCGATCGTCGATACCTTCTGGCAGACCGAGACCGGCGGTCACATGATCACCCCGCTGCCGGGCGCCACCCCGCTGGTGCCGGGTTCGTGCACCCTGCCGTTCCCGGGCATCATGGCGGCCGTCGTCGATGAGACCGGCGCCGAAGTGCCATGGGGTCAGGGCGGCATCCTCGTCGTCAAGAAGCCGTGGCCGGCGATGATCCGCACCATCTGGGGCGACCCCGACCGCTTCCAGAAGAGCTACTACCCGGCCGACTTCCAGGGCAAGTACTACCTGGCTGGCGACGGCGCGATCCGCGACAAGGACACCGGCTACTTCACCATCACCGGGCGCATCGACGACGTGCTCAACGTTTCCGGTCACCGCATGGGCACGATGGAAATCGAATCCGCGCTGGTCGCCAATCCGATCGTTGCCGAGGCGGCCGTGGTCGGCCGTCCGGATGACCTGACCGGTGAAGCCATCGTCGCCTTCGTCGTCCTCAAGGGCCAGCGCCCGACCGGCGACGATGCCAAGCGGATCGTCAAGGAGCTGCAGGACTGGGTGGGCAAGGAGATCGGTCCGATCGCCAAGCCGAAGGACATCCGCTTCGGCGACAACCTGCCGAAGACCCGTTCGGGCAAGATCATGCGCCGCCTGCTGCGTGGCCTGGCCCGCGGCGAGACCGCAGCCCAGGACACCTCGACGCTCGAGAATCCGGCGATCCTGGAACAGCTGAAGGGTTGATTCCCCCGGTTTTCCCATGAGCCAAGGGGGCGGCGGGCTTGCCAGGCCGCCTCCAGCAAACAATGGCAAGGAGGAGACAATGGTCGCCTGTCGGGTGACCTCCCGTGTGGTCGTTTCGGACTGCATGCCAGCAACGGCCGGCGCGCTTGGCGTGCCGGCCGTTTTCCGTTGGAGTGGCGCATGAAGCGGCTGAATCCGTTGCGGCAGCGCCTGGCGGCGCTCGGTCTGCTGGCCATCCCGCTGCTGACTTTTCCCATGCTCGGTTTGCCGACCGGAGACTGGGACGGAATTCCCGCCAGCTTTCTCTATCTGTTCGGAGTCTGGGCGGGGATCATCGTGCTGGCGGCCGGCGCTGCCGAGCGGCGGGGCGACTAGGTGCTGTCCGCCGGCCTGATCCTGCTGCTGTCGGCAGCCTACATGGGGCTGCTCTTTGCCGTCGCGCGCTTCGGCGACGCCCGGGCCGATGCCGGCCGGTCGATCATTTCCGCCAATGTCTATGCGCTCTCGCTGGCCGTGTATTGCACCTCGTGGACCTTCTACGGCAGCGTCGGCCGCGCCACCTCGGGGGGGTTGTCGTTCCTGACGATCTATATCGGGCCGACGCTGATGCTGCTGTTCGGCGGCGTCATCGTCAAGATGATCCGCATCAGCAAGACGCAGCGCATCACCTCGATCGCCGACTTCATCGCCTCGCGCTACGGCAAGAGCCAGCTGCTGGCGGGGCTCGTCACGGTGATCGCCGTGATCGGGGTGGTGCCCTATATCGCGCTCCAGCTCAAGGCGGTGGCGGCCAGCCTCGACGTTCTCCTGCAGACGTCCGGACGCGACCTGCTGCCGGAACCGATGCTCGACTCGACCCTGGTGATCGCCGCGCTGCTGGCGCTGTTCACCATTCTCTTCGGTACGCGGCATCTCGACGCCACCGAGCGTCACGAAGGGATGGTGGCGGCGATCGCCTTCGAGTCGGTGGTCAAGCTGGTGGCGTTTCTGGCGGTGGGCCTGTTCGTCACCTATGGCATGTTCGGCGGGCTTTCCGACCTCTTTCAGCGGGCGGCGGCCGCACCCGAACTGGCCCGCCTGCTGCAGCTGGATTCGAGCCGGGCAGGGACGTGGACCGCGCTGATCCTGGTTTCCGCCCTCGCCATCGTCTTTCTGCCGCGCCAGTTCCAGATCATCGTCGTCGAGAACGTCGATGAATCGCACCTGCGGCGGGCGGTCTGGCTGTTCCCGCTCTATCTGGTTCTGATCAACGTCTTCGTCCTGCCGCTGGCGCTGGGCGGCCTGCTGCACTTCCCGGGACAGGGCGTCAACCCGGATACGTTCGTCCTGACCCTGCCGCTGGCCCGCGGCGCCGAGGCGCTGGCGCTGCTCGTCTTCATCGGCGGACTGTCGGCGGCGACCAGCATGGTGATCGTCGAGACCATCGCCCTGTCGACCATGGTCTGCAACGATCTCGTCATGCCCTGGCTGCTGCGCACGCGCTGGCGGCGCGTCAGCGAGCGCGACGATCTCTCGGGGATACTGATCGGCATCCGGCGCGTCGCCATCGTGGTGATCCTCCTTCTCGGTTACATCTATTTCCGGGCGGCCGGCGAGGCCTACGCGCTGGTCGGCATCGGCCTCATTTCCTTCGCCGCCGTGGCGCAGTTCGCCCCGGCGGTGTTCGGCGGCATGTACTGGA
>JAFLDQ010000060.1 GCA_017302355.1 Dechloromonas sp. | reverse complement strand
CGCACGACGGGCCGCGGCACACCAGCCCCGGGCCCGTAGCGCGAAGCTCGTAGCGCTCAGCCCTTGCCGCGCAGCGCCGCCAGCGCCTCGCGCGCCGCGCGGGCCTGCGCCGCGAGGTCCTGCGTGGCCAGCACCGAGGGGCCCGTGTACGTGCGCTTCTCGAAGAGCTCCTGCGGAACGTCGAGCAGAAACCGCGAGGGCGCGGTCTGTCGACCGGCGCCGCGCAGGGCTCGCACCCGCGCGCGCGTGAGGTAGAGCGTCTCCTTCGCGCGGGTCACGCCCACGTAGAACAGCCGCCGCTCCTCGTCCGGGTCGATCGTCGAGAGGATGTCCGTCGCCTTCGGGTTGTCCGTGCGCGAGTGCGGCAGCACCCCCTCGTCGCAGCCGACGAGAAACACGAGCTTGAACTCGAGCCCCTTCGAGCCGTGCAGGGTCGAGAGCACGACCTTGTCGCCGCGCTCGTCCTCGTCGTCGGAGAAGCGCAGCGCGAGGCGGTTGATCGCCTGCCGCGCGGCGCTGCCGCCAGGCGCCGCGGGCACCTTGCCGAGCGTGCGATAGAACTCCTCGAGGTTGTTGATGCGCTTGGTCGCCACCGCGGGCGACGGCCCCGCGCGGGTGATGTCTCCGCGCAGGTCTACGGCGGTGGCCACCGCGCGGGCCACGTCGACGAGCCCCTCGCCGCGCTCGAGCCGCTCGCGCGTCGCGCCCACGAGGGAGACGAACGAGGCGAGCGCGTTGCGCGCGCGGTCGTCGAGGTCCTTCACCTGCTGCGCCTGCCGGGCCGCGTCGAAGAGCGGCAGCGAGCGCGCCCGCGCGTAGCGCTCGAGGCGCTCGAAGCTCACGTCGCCGATGCCGCGCGCGGGGTAGTTCACCACGCGGCGAAACGAGATGTCGTCGTTCGGGTACAGCGACAAGCGCAGGTACGCCGTGAGGTCCTTCACCTCGCGGCGCTCGTAGAAGCTCGTGCCGCCGATGACCCGGTACGGGATCGCCGCGAGCCGCAGCGCCTCTTCGAAGCCCTTGGCGAGCCCGTTCGAGCGGTACAGCACGGAGATCTCGCGCAGCGGCACGCCCTTCTTGATGGCCTCCGCCGCGGTGTCTACGCAGAACTTCACCTCGCTCTCGTACGAGTCGCACTCGACGATGGTGACCTTGCTGCCCTGCTTCTTGTCGCTGAACAGCTTCTTCGGGTACGCCCGCGTGGCCTTCACGATGGAGGCGTTGGCGACGTCGAGGATGGGCTGCCGCGAGCGGTAGTTCTGCTCGAGCGCGACGACCTTGGCGCCAGGAAAATACCGGGGAAACTCGATGATGTTCTTCACGTCGGCGCCGCGCCAGCCGTAGATCGCCTGGTCGTCGTCGCCGACGCAGAACACCTCGCGGCGCTCGCCCACGAGCTCCTTGACGAACAAGAGCTGCGCGCGCGAGGTGTCTTGAAACTCGTCGACGAGCAGGTGCCGCACCTTCGCGTGCCAGCGCTCGCGCACCTCGCGCACCTGCGTGAGCAGCCGCAGCGGCACGAGGATCAGGTCGTCGAAGTCGAGCGCGTTGAGCCGCTTCATCGCGGCCACGTAGCGAGGAAACACCTTCGCCGCGAGCTCGTCGTAGGCGCCCTCCATGGGCATCTCGTCGGGCGACGTGAGCGCGTTCTTCGCGTTCGAGATGCGCGCCATGATCGCGCCCGCGTCCCAGCTCTTCGCCTCGAGCTGCAAATCTCGCAGGATTTCTTTCACCACGCCGAGCGTGTCCGCGGCGTCGTACACGACGAAGCGCTCGCCGCTCGCCACGTGCTTCGACTCTTGCCGCACGAGCTCCGCGCCGAGCGCGTGAAACGTGCTGATCCACACGGCGCTCGCGCGCTCGTGCCCGACGAGCCCCTCGAGGCGCTCGGCCATCTCCGCCGAGGCCTTGTTGGTGAAGGTCACGGCGAAGATGCTGCGCGGCGGGTGGCCCTGCTCGATGAGCCGGCCGATGCGCTGCGTGATCACCCGGGTCTTGCCCGAGCCGGCGCCGGCCAGGACCAGCAGGGGGCCGTCCAGGTAATGGATCGCTTCGTGTTGCTGGGGATTGAGGCCGGACATGGGTCGGAATCCGCAAGGGATGGCCCCACCGGCAGGGCCGGTGAGCCAGAAGAAGAAGCGCCCCGGAAGTCCGGGGCGCCAGGATCGAGGGGAGGAATTCTACCCCGGGCGGTGCCGCATGCGGTCCGCCGCCGTCCGCTACGGGTCAGACGATGTCGAGGTGACCAATGCCGCTGGTCAGATCGCGGTCCTTGGACTCCTTGCCGTACAACTTGATCTGCAGCCGCAGGTCGTTCAGCGAATCGGCGTTGCGCAAGGCATCCTCGTAGCTGATCCTGCCGGCTTCGTAGAGCTCGAAAAGCGACTGGTCGAAGGTTTGCATCCCGAGTTCGCGCGACTTCTTCATGATCTCCTTGATCTCGCCCACCTCGCCCTTGAAGATGAGGTCCGAGATCAGCGGTGAATTGAGCATGACCTCGACGGCCGCGACGCGACCCTTGCCGTCCTTCTTGGCGATCAGGCGTTGCGAGACCATCGCCCGGAGGTTGAGCGACAGGTCCATCAGCAATTGGGAACGGCGGTCTTCGGGGAAGAAGTTGATGATGCGGTCGATCGCCGTGTTGGTGCTGTTGGCGTGCAGCGTCGCCAACGCCAGGTGGCCCGTCTCGGCGAAGGCGATGGCGTAATCCATCGTGTCGCGGTCACGGATCTCGCCCATCAGGATGACATCCGGCGCCTGGCGCAACGTGTTCTTCAGGGCCGGCTTCCAGTCGTCGGTATCGACGCCGATCTCGCGCTGCGTGATGATGCAGTTCTTGTGCTCGTGGACATATTCGATCGGATCCTCGACCGTGATGATGTGGCCGAAGCTGTTCTCGTTGCGGTAATCGACGAGGGCGGCCAGCGAAGTCGTCTTGCCGGTGCCGGTGCCGCCGACGAAGATGACGAGACCGAGCTTGGTCATCGCGACGTCCTTGAGGACGGGCGGTATTCCGAGTTCGTCGAGGGTCGGAATGGACTGGTTGATGGTCCGGCAGACGACGCCGACGCGCCCTTGCTGAATGAACGTATTGACCCGGAAGCGGCCGATCCCGGCCGGCGAAATGGCGAAGTTGCATTCCTTGGTCGCCTCGAACTCGGCCGCCTGGCGGTCGTTCATGATCGACCGCGCGAGTTCCTGGGTGTGCGACGGCGTCAGGACCTGATTGGAAACCGGCATGATCTTGCCGTCGACCTTGATCGCCGGCGGAAAGCCTGCCGTGATGAACAGGTCCGACCCCTTCTTCTGCACCATCAGGCGCAGGAGGTCGTGCATGAATTTCATTGACTGGTCGCGTTCCATGGCTCTTCCTCTTTCCCTGATTTTCGCCGGCTCAGCCGGGGAAGTTGTCCTTGTTGGTCGCCCGCGCGCGGGCCTCGGCGCTGGAGACGACATTGCGCCGCACCAGTTCGAGCAGGTTCTGGTCGAGCGTCTGCATGCCGAAGTTCTGGCCGGTCTGGATCGCCGAGTACATCTGCGCCACCTTGTTCTCGCGGATCAGGTTGCGGATGGCCGGCGTGCCGATCATGATCTCGTGCGCCGCGACGCGGCCCATGCCATCCTTGGTCTTGAGCAGCGTCTGCGAAATGACGGCGCGCAACGATTCCGAAAGCATCGAGCGGACCATTTCCTTTTCCGCCGCCGGGAAGACGTCGACGATGCGGTCGATGGTCTTGGCGGCCGACGAGGTGTGCAGCGTGGCGAACACCAGGTGGCCGGTTTCGGCCGCCGTCAGCGCCAGAC
The DNA here is from genome assembly GCA_017302355.1 of Dechloromonas sp. Next base: position 15,713 of record JAFLDQ010000060.1, on the reverse strand, counting down.
GGATGGTTTCGAGATCGCGCATTTCGCCGACCAGGATGACGTCCGGATCCTCGCGCAGGGCCGAGCGCAGCGCGTTGGCGAAGGACAGGGTGTGCGGCCCGACCTCGCGCTGGTTGATCAGGCACTTCTTGGCCTCATGGACGAATTCGATGGGGTCTTCGACGGTCAGGATATGCGCGTATTCGTGTTCGTTCACGTGATTGACCATCGCCGCCAGCGTCGTGGACTTGCCGGAACCGGTCGGTCCGGTCACCAGTACGATGCCGCGCGGGTATTCGGCGATATCCTTGAAGACCTTGGGGCAATTCAGGTCTTCCAGCGACAGGATCTTCGAGGGAATGGTCCGGAAGACCGCGCCGGCGCCGCGCTGCTGATTGAACGCATTGACGCGGAAACGGGCCAGGTTGGGAATTTCGAAGGAGAAGTCGCACTCCAGCGTCTCTTCGTAGATCTTGCGCTGGGTGTCGGTCATGATGTCGTACACCATGCCGTGTACGTCCTTGTGCTCCATCGCCGGCAGGTTGATGCGGCGCACGTCGCCATGGACGCGAATCATCGGCGGCAGTCCCGAAGACAGGTGAAGGTCGGAAGCCTTGTTCTTGACTCCAAAGGCCAGGAGTTCTGTGATGTCCATGCGGATCGTCCTTAAGGCGCGTGTATACTGGAAACAGAGAGAATTCCAAAGGATTATGAGCGCAATCGCCTCCCGCCTGCAAGCAGTCAGAGATCGTATCGCCCGGGCGGCACGGGATTTTGGCCGCTCGCCACGGGAAATCGCCCTTCTGGCAGTCAGCAAGACCTGGCCGGTGGATTGCGTGATCGAGGCAAAGGGGGCGGGGCAGCGCTCATTTGGCGAGAACTACGTCCAGGAAGGTGTCGCCAAGGTGCTCGCGACGGCCGGCCTGGGTCTTGAGTGGCATTTCATCGGCCCGCTGCAGAGCAACAAGACGCGTCTGGTCGCCGAACATTTCTCGTGGGTGCACTCGATCGAACGCATGAAAGTCGCCGAGCGGCTCTCCGCGCAACGTCCGGACGACCTGCCGCCGCTTTCCGTCTGCATCGAAGTCAATGTCTCGGGTGCTGCCACCAAAAGCGGTTGCGCACCGGACGAGGCGCTGGCGCTGTGTCAGGCGGTTTCCGCGCTGCCCCGCCTGAAGCTGCGCGGGTTGATGGCGATTCCCGCGGCGGCGGACGATTTCGCGGCCCAGCGGGCACCCTTCCGCCAGCTGCGCGAACTTCGCGAACGGATTCGTGCTGCCGGACTGCCGCTCGATACCCTTTCGATGGGCATGTCCCACGATCTCGAAGCGGCCGTCGCCGAAGGCGCGACCATCGTCCGCATCGGCACGGCAATTTTTGGCGAGAGGCGTCACCCATGAAAATTTCCTTCCTCGGCGGCGGCAACATGGCGCATGCGCTGATTGGCGGCATGCTGAAACAGGGATTTGCCGCTTCCGGCATCCAGGTCATCGACCCCGGCGCCGACGCCCGCGCCCGGCTCGCCGCGGCTTACGCGGTCAACAGCGTCGAATCGGCCGAAATGCTGGCGGAAGTCGGCGACCTGCTGGTGCTCGCGGTCAAGCCGCAGCAGATGAAGGATGCCGTCACCCCGCTGGCCGGCCGGCTGGGCGACGCCCTCGTCGTCAGCATCGCGGCCGGACTCGACATGGCGACTCTCTCGCGCTGGCTGGGCGGGCACCGCAGGATCGTTCGCTGCATGCCGAACACCCCGGCCCTGATCGGCGCCGGCATCACCGGCTTGTGCGCGCTGCCGGAAGTGAGCGATGGCGAACGGTCTGCCGCCGACCGCCTGCTGCGCTCGGTCGGAACGACCGTCTGGATTGCCGGCGAAGCCGGGATGGATGCCGTCACCGCCCTCTCCGGCAGCGGCCCGGCCTACGTCTTCCTGTTCATCGAGGCCCTCGAACAGGCCGCCGCCGAACTCGGGTTCACGCCGGAGCAGGGCCGCCAACTGGCGGTCGGGACGGTGCAGGGCGCCGCGGCTCTCGCCGCACAGTCCGCGGAACCTGCCTCGCTGCTGCGCGAGAGGGTCACCTCGAAGGGAGGGACCACCGAAGCCGCGCTGGGCGTCATGAACGGGAGAGGCGTCAGGGAAGGGATTGTCGCCGGGGTCAAGGCGGCTGAAGCGCGCGGCAGGGAGCTGGGCCGCTTGCTGGGAGCGAACTGATGCATGTGCTGATCTTTCTCGTCGATGCCGTTGTCAGCTTCTTCTGCGTACTGTTCCTGCTGCGTTTCCTGATGCAGGCGACGCGCGTTTCGTTTGCCGGACAATTCGGCGATTTCGTGGTGAGGCTGACGAACTGGGCAGTCAAGCCGCTGCGCCGCGTCATACCGGGCATCGGCGGCATGGACTGGGCCAGCCTGGTTGCGGCGCTTGGGCTGCAGCTTCTGCTGTCGGCGCTCGTGGCCGGTCTTGCCGGGCCATCCGTTGCCGCCGATGGCGGGACGATCGCGCTGACGGCGGTCTGGTTCGCCGTGCGCACTCTGCTGCGTCTGACAGTCTATGTCGTGATCGGCGCGCTGATCCTGGAAGCCGTCCTGTCGTGGGTCAACCCCTACTCGCCGCTGTCGCAGCCGGTGCAGCAACTGACCCGGCCGATTCTCGAACCGATCCGGCGCATCGTGCCCACCATCTCGGGCATCGACCTGTCGCCACTGGTCGCCATTCTCCTGCTGCAAGCGCTTCTGATGCTTCTGTGAGCGAGTGGCTGCGCGTCGCGGACGATGGCCGCCTTGTGCTGACCCTTCATGTTCAGCCCGGCGCCAGGAAGACGGAGTTCGCCGGCCTGCATGGCGATGCGCTGAAGCTTCGTCTGGCCGCACCGCCCGTGGAAGGGAAGGCCAACCTGGCTCTCGTCAGGTTCATCGCGGATGCCCTCAAGCTGCCCGTCGCCGCGATCACCCTGAAAAGCGGCCACACCGCGCGGCGCAAGGTACTGGAAGTGCGCGGGGCGAGGCCCGAAGCCGCCGCCTGCCTCGCTCAGCCTTCGTAGACGACGCGGCCGGCAACCAGCGTCATCGTGACCTTGCCGTTCATCATGCAGCCTGTCCACGGCGAGTTCTTGCCCCGGCTCTTCAGCGCCTCCGGCGTCAGCTTCCAGGTCGCGTCCGGATCGAAGACGCAGACATCGGCCGTGCTGCCGACGCCGAGATGGCCGGTCGCCAGCCCGAGGATTTCGGCTGGCGCCGAGGTGATCCGGGCCAGCGCGGCGGGGAGGCTGACTCCCGCGGCGCCAGCCCATTTCAGAGTCAGCGGCAGCAGGAGTTCGAGCCCGGTCGCACCCGGCCTGGCTTCCCCGAAGGGAAGCAGCTTGTCGTCGGCGCCGGCCGGCGTGTGGTCGGAGCAGATGGCGGCAAGGCCGCTGGCAGCCGCGCGCGACAACGCCTGACAGTCGCTCTGGGCGCGCAGCGGCGGGCAGAAGCGGGCGTGCGGGTCGAAGAAGCCGATGTCATCCTCGGTCAGCAACAGGTGGTGGATGCCGATGTCGCAGGTGACCGGCAGGCCTTCGTCGCGGGCCGCAGTGACCAGCGCCACGCCGGCCGCCGAGGAGAGGCGGGTCAGATGCACGCGGCAGCCGGTGTCGCGGACCAGTTGCAGGATGGTGGCGATGGCAATGGTTTCGGCGGCGACCGGAATGCCCGCCAGGCCCAGGCGGCTGGCGACTTCACCGTCGTGGGCTATGCCATTGCGCGACAGCCAGTAATCCTGCGGCTGAAGCCAGACCGGGAAGGCGAAGGTTGCCGCGTATTCCAGGGCCCGCAGCAGCGCCTCGGTATCGACGACTGGGACCATGGCCTGCGAGAAGGCCACGCACCCGGCCTTTCTCAAGCCGGCCAGCTCGGCCAGCCGTTCCCCTTGCAGGCCCATGGTCAGCGCGCCCAGGGGCAGCACCCGGGCCTTGCCGATTTCCTTGGCGCGGTGGATCAGGCGATCCGCCAGTTCCGGCTCGTCGAGCGGCGGGACGGCGTCGGGAGGGACGACCACGGATGTCACGCCGCCGGCGACGGCCGCCGCCAATTCGGCCTCGATGCTGTTGAGACGGGCGCTGAGGTCGATCAGCCCGGGTGAAACGATGCACCCGCCGGCGTCCACCGTGCGTGCGGCGACGAAGCCGGCCGGCGCTTCGCCGACGCCCGCAACCCGGCCTTCGGCGATGAACAACGACATGTTGCGGTCGACGCCGTTCCCGGGGTCAATTACACGGCCGCTGCGAATTTCGATATTCATGTCAATTCCCCGCGACGATGCTCATGACGGCCATACGCACCGCGATGCCGAAGGTGACCTGGGGCAGGATGACCGCCTGCGGCCCGTCGGCCACCGCGGAATGGATCTCGACACCGCGGTTCATTGGCCCCGGGTGCATGACGATGGCGTCCGGCCTGGCCAGCGCCAGTTTCTGCGGGGTCAGACCGTAGTGACGGAAATACTCGCCGGCGGAAGGCAGCAGTGCTCCGGCCATGCGCTCGTTCTGCAGGCGAAGCATGATGATGACATCGCAATCGCGGATACCCTCGTTCATGTCGTGGAAGACCGCGACGCCGAACTTGTCGAGATGCTTGGGCAGCAGCGTTTCCGGTCCGATGGCGCGAACTTCCGGCACCCCCAGCGTGGTCAGAGCCTCGATGTCCGAGCGCGCGACCCGCGAATGCAGGATGTCGCCGACGATGGCCACGCGCAACCGGGTGAAGTCCTGCTTGTAGTGGCGGATGGTATACATGTCGAGCAGGCCCTGCGTCGGGTGCGCATGGCGGCCGTCGCCGGCGTTGACGACGTGGACGTCGTCGCGGCCGATCCGTTGCAGATGCTCGGCGATCAGGTAGGGTGCGCCGCTCGACGCGTGACGGACGACAAAGAGGTTGGCGTGCATGGCGCACAGGTTGTCGATGGTATCGAGCAGCGTCTCGCCCTTGGCCGTCGACGAACGGTTGATGTCGAGATTGATGACATCGGCCGAGAGGCGCTTGGAGGCGATCTCGAAGGTCGTGCGCGTGCGCGTCGAGTTCTCGAAGAACAGGTTGAACACGCTCTTGCCGCGCAGCAGGGGCACTTTCTTGACATCGCGCGCCGAAACTTCCATGAAGGAGGCGGCGGTGTCGAGAATCTGCGTGATCACCAGCGGCGGCAGCCCGTCGATCGACAGCAGGTGGATCAGTTCGCCGTTGCGGTTCAGCTGCGGGTTATGCATTCTCCAGCCTCCAGGCAAGGCGGCCGTCGTCCAGCTTGCGCAGTTCCAGACTCTCGCCGTCGCCGAGGGCCACATTCCAGACGCAGTAGGCGGCCCCGATCGGCAGCTGCCGTCCGCCACGGTCGGCCAGCACCGCCAGCGCCACCGACGCCGGGCGCCCGTAGTCGAACAGTTCGTTGAGGGCGGCGCGGGTGGTGCGCCCGGTGTAGACGACATCATCGACCAGGATCAGGTGGCGGCCTTCGACTTCGAACGGGATGACCGTCGGCTTGACCCGGGGATGCAGACCCTTCGCGGCGTAATCGTCGCGGTAGAAGGAGACATCGATCAGCCCGATGTCCTCGGGCAGGCCGAGGAGTTCCTTGAGGCGCCCGGCAATCCAGGCGCCGCCGCTGAAGATGCCGATCAGCGCAGGCTGGCGATCCAGGTGCGGACGGATCAGGTCGGCCAGTTGACGGCACTGGATCTCGACATCAGGCAGGGGGCTGGGCAGGGGCGGCATCGTGCGGACTTTCGAACCAGGTTTGAAGGATGAGCTGGGCTGCCACGGCATCGAGCAGCGGCCCGGCGGACTTGCCGTCGTGACCGGCTTCCCGCAGGCGTGCTGCGGCATCGAGCGAGGTCCGGCGTTCGTCGGCCAGGCCGACCGGCAGCGCGAAACGACGACGCAGACCCTCGGCGAACTTCTGCGCGAGTCGCGTCATGGCGTGCGGGGTTCCGTCGGCGTGCGTCGGCAGTCCGACCACCAGCTGGACCGGCCGCCATTCGCCAACCAGCTTGGCGATGGCGGCGAAGCGGTCCTCGTTCGATTCGGCACGAATCACCGTCAACGGATGAGCGCTGCCGAGCAGGGTCTCCCCGGTGGCTACCCCGATGCGCTTCTCGCCGAAATCGAACGCCAGCACCGTGCCTTCAGGCATGTCCGGCGACGTCGGAAAGCTGCGTGAAACTGACGCCGAGCTTCTGCATGGCCGCCGGCAAACGCTCTTCCGGCGGCAGATCGAACAGGATGCTGCTCTTCGCCGGTACGGTCAACCATGAATTCCGGGCCAGTTCGTCTTCAAGTTGCCCTGCATCCCAGCCCGAGTACCCCAGCGTGACGATGATCTCCGAAGGCATGCCCAGGCTGCCCACCGCCGCCAGGACGTCGCGCGAACTGGTCAGGCCGACCTCGCCATTGACGGCCAGCGTCGATTGCCACTGTCCGACCGGGCGATGCAGCACGAATCCGCGGTCCAGTTGCACCGGACCACCGAAATACACCGGCAGATTGGTAAGACTCTCCGCAGCCAGCCTGATGTCGATCTTTTCCAGCAGCCCGGCCAGCGTCATGTCGATCGGCCGGTTGACGATGATCCCCAGCGCTCCGCCTTCATTGTGCTCGCAGACATAGACCAAGGCATGGGAGAAATAGAGATCCTCCAGGGTCGGCATGGCGATCAGGAAATTGTCGGTGAGGTTGACGCTCTTCATGCCGGGAATTCTAATCGTCGGCGACGCCCAAACCAACCCATGAAGAAAGAAAAAGCTCGCGCCCGGTCTCGCCCCGATCTGCACGACCATGACCACACGGCCTCTGCCGCGGCCCTGGCGGAAGCGCGCGAGGTCGATTGCGCCTTCGTCCGCGGCCGTGAGATCGTTGGCCTGGCGCCGTCGAATTCCATTTCCAGATCAATCGCCACGCGAAGACCAGCCGCCGACCGCGCGGGTGGGACGCCCAGGCGAAGGCGACAACGTCGCGGTTGGCCTGGAGTTCGAATTACCCGGTGATCAGGATGCCTGCCTGGCCCTGACGTAGCCGGCAATCAGTGTCAGCAGTTCGTCCTCGTCGTACGGCTTGCCGAGGTAGTCGCTGGCGCCGATTTCGAGCGCGTGGCTGCGATGCTTCTCCGCGGTGCGCGACGTGATCATGATGATCGGCAGCTTGCTCAGCCGCTTGTCGGCGCGGATGTTGCGCACGAGGTCGAAACCGTCCATGCGCGGCATCTCGATGTCGGAAATGACGACATCCGGGACCAGTTCGAGCAGTTGTTCCAAGGCGTCGATGCCATCCTTGGCCAGCGCGACGTGGTAACCCTCGCGGACTAGAAGGCGGCCGGTGATCTTGCGCACGGTCAGCGAATCGTCGACCACCATCACGGTTGGCGCCGTGGTCGTGGTGGTCACGACCGGCGCCGCCGTCACCGGAATTGCGCTCTCGACGCTTGCTGCGGGCTTGCGGCTGGCCAGCGCGACCGGGTTGAGTATCAGGACGACCTGGCCATCGCCGAGGACCGTGGCGCCGGCGATGCCGACCACCCGGGAGAGCTGGGCGCCGATGTTCTTGACGACGACTTCCTGGTTGCCTCTCAGTTCGTCGACCTGCACCGCCACACGCTGCGAGCCGGAGCGCAGGAGAAGGATCCAGTACTGGCGCTGCGCCTCTGGCGCCGCCGAGGTGTCGCCGAGCAGGTGCGGCAGGTAATGGAAGGGGTAGCGATTCCCTTGCCATTCGACTTCGCCCCGCGCGCGAAGGACGGCCAGCGGTTCCTCCTTGAGATCGAGAACCTGCTCGATCATCGTCGATGGAACCGCGTACAGGATGGCGCCGGCCCGCGCCAGCAGTGTCTGGGTCACCGCCAGCGTCAGCGGCAGATAGATGCGGAAGGTGGTTCCCTGGCCGAGGCGGGAGACGGTTTCGATACGCCCGCCCAGTTCCGCGACTTCGGTCTTGACCACGTCCATTCCGACTCCGCGGCCGGCAAGCTGGCTGACCTCGCCGGCAGTCGAAAACCCGGGAAGGAAGATGAAGTCGTACAGGCGTGCGTCTTCGACGTCCTGTCCGGGTTCGAGCAGGCCCAGTCCTTCGGCCCGGGCGCGGATACGCTCGCGATCGAGTCCGCGGCCATCGTCCGCCATCGAGAGGATGATTTCGTTGCCTTCCTGCGCCAGTGAAACCGTGATGTCGCCCATTTCCGGCTTGCCCGCGGCGACGCGCTCGGCGCGCGCTTCAATGCCATGCGTCACGGCATTGCGCAGCATGTGCTCGAGCGGCGCCATCATCTTGTCGAGCACCGAGCGGTCGAGTTCCACCTGACCGCCGACGATGTCGAAGTTGGCGCGCTTGCCGAGTTCCTTGGAACTCTGGCGGACGATGCGGAACAACCTTTCGGCCTGGCTGGCGAAAGGCATCATGCGCACGCCCATCAGTTCCTGCTGCAGTCCGCGATTGAGTCGCGCCTGCGCGACGATGGCGGCATTCGCGTCGTCGAGGTTCTTGAGCAGGTTTTGCTGCACCGTGGCGACGTCGTTGACCGACTCGGCCATGAACCGGGTCAACTCCTGGAAGCGCGTGAACCGGTCCAGTTCGAGCGGGTCGAAGTCCGCCTGGCCGTCGTGCGCCTGGGCAACACGCGCCTGGATCTGGCCTTCGGCCTGGATCTCGATCTCGCGCAACTGGCGCCGCAGACGGATGACGTTTTCCGTCAGATCGAGCAGGGATCCCTTGAGGCTGCGCATTTCCCCCTCGATCCGCGCCCGCGCGATCGAAAGCTCGCCCGCCTCGTTGACCAGCCGGTCGATCAGGTCGGCCCGGACACGCAGGGTTGCGCGTTGCGCGCCCGTCTCGACCTCATGGTCGCGGTCGACATCCGGCGCCAGGGCAACTGCGGACGGGGCTTCGCCAATGGCTGCGCCCGGAAGCACGCTCGTCGCATCGAGTTCGGCGCTCTCGCCAGAGCGCAGGCGCTCGGTCGCCTGGGCCAGCATGTCACAGCCGCTCTCGATTTCGTCGATGAAGGCAGGAGTGGCCGCCTCGGCGCGGAGGACGTCCTCGACCCGCGCTTCAAGCAAGTGGGTGAACTCGCCGAGGTTCATCGCACCGGCCATCCGGGCATTGCCCTTGAAGGTATGCAACAGCCGGGCGATCGCGTGCGGCTGGGCGTCGCTGGCCGGATCGCCGCGCCACAGGCGGAGCTGCACGGTCAGCTCGCGCAGCTGGTCCTGGGCCTCTTCCAGAAAGACGGGCAGCAAATGCTCGTCGAGGTCATCCTTGAGTCTTGCGACGACCGGGGCGGGGGCGGCTGGCGTGACGGCCTCGCCGCCCGGCTGCATGGCCGGCTCCAACGCAACCGCAAGCTCTTCCTCGGCGGAAACGCCGGCCGGCTCGATGGCCGCAGGTTCGGGTTGCGCTTCGGCAAGGTAGATGTCCGCAAGCGCGCCAATCAGCTGGACCTGCTCTTCCGGCGCCTCCTGGCGCGCCAGAGCCGTGAACATGTTCTCGAGGGTGATGATCGCCTGGCGAACGGTTTCAAGTCCCTCGATGCTGTCCAGGCGGCCTGAACCGTCACGGCGCAACAATGCGTGCTCCAGCGCCAGCGCCAGGTGGTGCAGCGGCATCAGGCCAACGGTCGCCGCAATGCCGCCCAAGGTGTGGGCGGCGCGCGTCATGTCGAATGCGGTCAGGGCAGTCGGATCGGCATCCATATCGGCATGGCAAGCGACCAGGGTGGCGAGGTGTCCACGCGCCTCTTCACAGAAGATGTCGTAGAGAGTCGGCGCCGCGGCGGGAATTTCCGCCGGCTGTGGAAGCTCGGCCACTTCCTCTTCCAGAAGATCGGCGAAGGCATCTGCCATGTCGCTGGACGGCTCTTCCGTCTCCGCGGTTTCGCTTGCGATGGCTTCAACGGGGTGTCCGAGCGCCTCCTCAGGGCTTGTTCCGGCTACCTCGATCTCCTCCATCTCCGTGGCCGCGAACCCTTCGAATTCGCCTGCCGACGGAGGGTTGACCGCAAGATCAAGGTCGAAGGACAAGGCTTCCTCGGTCTCGACCGGCGGGATATCCACCCGCTCGACGACGCTGACGGCGCTTTCTGCCGGTGGCGCCGGGGGAACCGGCTCTTCGCCGCGCAACCGCTCGGCTTCGGCGACCAGCGCCGAGGGATCGGGAGTGGCCTCGCTGCCGTGCTCGAGCGCTGCGACCCAGCGCGAGAACAGTTGATGGGCGTCGCCGATCAGGTTCAACAGGCCGGAAGTGGCGGCCATGTCCTGGCGCAGCCACATGTTCAGCGTCTGCTCGAGCGCCCAGGCGGCCTCGCCCATGTCCGCCAGCCCGACCATGCGGCCGCTGCCCTTGAGCGTATGCGCCGAACGGCGGATCGTCGTCAGCGCCGCGCTGTCGTTCAGGTTGGCCGCCAGCACTCGTTCCTGGTCGCCGATGGTGGCGAGCACCTCATGCGCTTCCTCGAGGAAGATCGCCAGAAGCTCGGCATCGATTGCCTCGTGGCTCGATTGCGCAAGTTCCAGCGTCTCCGTCGAAGGCGCCGCCGCCTCGACCGGCGCCCCAACCAGGGACGATACGGCGGCATCGATGTCGGGCCGCAAGGCGTCCCCGCTCTCGAGCGCCTTGAGGACGGTCTTCGCGGTGTCCGCCAGTTCGGGATTCGCCAGCAGATCGGCGTCCTTCTGCAACGACTGCAGATTGAGTTTCAACTCCGTGCGAACGTGTTCGTCGCCGGGGGCATCCTTGAATGCCTCGAACAGGGACTGGGTCTCGTGCTTGTGCTGTTCGAGCTGCACCTCGACGCTCGGGACGGCAGCCAGATCCTCCGCGGCCTCTTCCCCTGGCTCGGGCGCCGGCGCTCCATGCAGGCGCCGCAGGAAGGCATCGAAATCGCTTTCGCCATGCTGCAATGCATCGACGAAGAAACCGAGCGTCGACAGCTGTTGCGCCACGGCTTCGAAGTCACTGGCCAGCGGCGCATAGCCGGGACGGGCGAATTCCTGGATCCGCGTCCCGCAACCCTGCACCAGCGCAACGGCGGACATGTGCCCGAGCATGGCCAGCGCGCCCGCGGTCTGCCTGACGGGTGCATCGAGTCCCGCCAGATCCTGCTTCTTCTCGGGATTCCTGAAAAAGGCGTCGAGGGCCTGCTCGACCTGGGCCAGATTGGTCTGGATTTCGCGGGCGACCTGCCCGACCAGCAATTTTTCCTGGGCCCGGCGGGTCATCTCGTCGAGCAGCGGCAATTCCTGGTTGCCGCCCGGCGGACTGCCGGCGATGCAGGCGTACAGACGGGCGACCATGAGGTCGACCTGCTGCGCGAAGTCCATTCCCAGGCGACGGAAATTCTCCTGGGCATTCTGCAACAGCAGGATGGCTGTCGCCACCTCCATCGCCACCATGTCATTGTGGCGGTCCGGTGATTCTGCGAGCCAGCTCGCCACGGCGCCAAACCCCTGCCCGAGGCGCTTGAGATCCGTGTGCCCGATTTCGTTGGCGAGGGCCGCGCAGCTCTGTACATGCTGTTCGAATGCGGGAAGCGCCGATGCGCTGCCGGTGCAGAACTTGTTCCACAATTCCTCGGCAGTGGCGAGGTTATCGCGCAACCGGCGCAGCGCAGTCTCCTGCGGCTGTGTCGTTTCCCGCCCTGCCGCAGCAGCCGGTATCAAATCCCGCAACCCGAAAACCGCCTGTACCTCGGCGACTCCGGGGCTCGCTGCGGCCGGGGCCAGGGCTACCGCGTAGAGGACGTCACGCATCAGGCGGTCGGCAACGCTTCGCGATCCCTGCGACAGACGACGCATCTGCGTGTCGATGCGGGCCAGCAACTGCCGCGACTCGGCGTCGGCCTCCCCCCGATGATCGAACAGCGACTCGACGAATGCCAGCGCGACCCACCAGAAAGCGCGCGCCGCGGGTGACTCCTGGGTCGCCTCGATATTGTCCAGCGCCGTGTGCATGTGCTCGAGCGCAAGATGCGGATCCGTCGTGTGTTTCAGCCAGGCGAGCAGTCCCTTCTGAAAGCGTGCGCGTTCGGATTTCAGCAGCGTCAACATCTGTTCCGGCAAGAGCGGCGCAACCGGCGCCGCGTACCGGGGCGGCCGGCGGGTGATATCCGGATAGAACAGGTCAGCGGGGTTGCATGCCGGAAGCCCGCGCGCCTTCGCCAGCGCCGCATAGGTGGGCAACAGGCGCAACGGCTGATTCGGCTCGCCGGCGATCAGATCGTCCAGGTATCTGCGAATCGCCTCGATGGCGTCCCCCAGCGTGGCCGAAACCCCGGCTGTCGCCTGCACCCGGTTGTCTTCCACGGCGCCGCTCAAGGCTTCGAGCGACTCGATCACCTGTGTCACGCCGTCAAGGCCAACAATGGACAGGGCGCCCTGCACCTGGTGGATGTGGGTACGGCAGAACCGCATTTGTGTCGGATCGCCGGTCAACCCGTACTGACCCAGTGCATCGGCGGCACGCTCGAGCGCCAGGTCGATCTCACCCTTGACCCAGGTCAGCGGACCCAGATCGAATTCGCTTGCCGCATTCATAAGCTCTCGCTCAATCGACCTTGAAGCCGGCAACCGAACCCTTCAGTTCGGAGGCCAGTGAACTCAGTTCCTCGACCGCCGCCGCAGTACGCTCCGTACCGGCGGTCGTCTGCTCGGTGACGCTCAGGATCCCCTGCATCAGCCTGGCGACATCGGTCGCCGACCTTGCCTGGTCCTGGGTCGAAGTCGAGATGTTTTCGATCAGGTCCGAGAGGTTGCGCGACACCTGGCCGATCTCGGTCAGCGCCTGACCCGCGGCATCGGACAACTTTGCTCCTTCAACCACACCCTGCGTCGACTGTTCCATGGCCGATACGGCATCCTGCGTATCGGTCTGAATCGTCTTGACGATCGCCGAAATCTGCTTGGTTGCTTCAGCGGAACGTTCGGCCAGTCGCTGCACTTCCTCGGCAACCACCGTGAAGCCGCGACCCGCGTCACCCGCCGAAGCCGCCTGGATGGCGGCATTCAGGGCGAGAACGTTGGTCTGCTCGGTAATGTCCGAAATCAGTTCAACGATTTCGCCGATCTCCTGGGAGCTTTCACCGAGGCGCTTGATCCGCTTCGACGTCTCCTGGATCTGGTTGCGGATCTCGTTCATGCCCTTGATCGAGTCCTCGACGGCCTGCGTGCCCTTCTCGGCAGCGGCCAGCGACTGGCGTGCCACCTGGGCCGACTGGGTCGCATTGCCGGAAACCTCGCTCATCGAGCGGGCCATCTCCAGCGCCGATTGGCCGGCATCGCGAATTTCACGCGACTGCCTTTCGGCGGCGGTCAGCAGTTCGGTGGAAGTCTGGCGGGCGATTTCCGTCGCCGTCGTCACCCGGTTTGCGGCATCGTTGATGCGCCCGACCAGCAGGCGAAGTTCCTCGATGGTGTAGTTGATGGAGTCGGCGATGGCGCCCGTGATGTTCTCGCTCACCGTGGCGTTGGCCGTCAGGTCGCCGTCGGCCAGATCCCCCAGCTCGTTCATCAACTGCAGGATGGCGTCCTGGTTCTCGCGGTTGGTTCGCTCCGAGACCTGGCGTTGCTGTTCCGCGTCCTCGGCGCGGCGCCGGGTGTCCGCGAGATAGATCTTGGCCAGCAAGGAGAGGACGGCCACAGCCAGGACGGTGAGGACAATCAGCAACACGATGAAGAACCCCTGCTCGGAAAGTTCCTGCTGATAGCCGGTCGCCAGATCGTCGGTCGCCTTCAGCAACTCCTCGCTGCCGCGGAAGATGCGGGCGCCCGCCTGTTTGGAGAGGACCAGCGGCTGCATGTTGCCGAGAATTCCGCTGATCGCCGCCTGGTAGGACTTGAAGGCGTTGTCGAGCTCCGCCAGTTTCTCGCGCGTATCCGCGTCGCCGCCACCCTTGTTCAGCCCCTGCAGGGTATCGCGGAAGGCATTGGTGTCCTTGCCCAGCAGAAAGGCCACTTCCGGGTTGATCTCGTCACCGACCAGAAGCGCCGAGGCGTTCTTGGCGATCCGCTGCGTCAACATGACCAACTGGTTGGCTGCCGCGATCTCCCGCGCGCCGCCGCCGGTTTGCAGCTTGAGGGCGGCCACCTGCTCCGCCAGTTCCAGCATCACCGGGTTTTCGTTGTCGATGGTGGTCACGTTCTTGCCCAGGGCGACGAGGTTCGCCTCCTGGCCGATCACCGTCATGGCGTCCTTGTCGGTCTCCGCCCAGATCCTGGTCAGCGCTTCCAGCTGCGCCTGCACGGCCGCCGGCGAAGCGGGCACGTCGGTACCGGCGATGTCGCCACCCGAGGTCAGCCGCTCCAGCAGGCGGCCGAAGGTCTCCCGGGAATCCTTCAGCTGCGCGAAGGCCGCGGGATTGCCCTGCAGGGCCAGCGTCGACGCCTTGGCCAAACGCTGCGAGAGCATGCGCATTTCGCCCGAAGCCGCGACGTAAGCGGTGCCGTAGGTCGAGGTCCGGTTGTTGAAGAAGACCAGGATGGCGATGGCGACCAACAGCACGACGAAGATGCCGCCCAGGGTCTTCATCTGCTGGATGACCGGCTGCTGCGTGAATGATCCCGGCAGCCAGCCCCCGGCCGAAGGCGCCTTCGCCGCCTTCCCCGTGGCTTTTGCACCCTCCTTGCCACCCTGACCAGGGTTGTTCAAGCTCAACGCCATCTCTATCCTCCGCTCGGGGTCAGGAGCAATCAGACCCCAATATTCATGAAATCGTTATCGGCAAGCAACTCGCGCACCGAGAGTTTTCGCCAGACTTGGCCCTGGCTGTCGGAAAAGCGGGCCGTACCCCAGGCAGGGTCCGCGGTATCCACCGATTCGGCGACAAAGTCGCCGGGGTTCTTCAGGCCCAGCATGCGATTGACCAGCAGCGCGGCGTTGGCGCCGTACTTGCTGCCAACCAGCAGCAATCGCGAATCGCTGCTCTGCGGCGTGGCGGCGCCCCCGCAGAAGACCGCGAAATCGGCGACGGCGTAGAGGCTCCCGCGGATATTGGCGATCCCCGCGAACCAGGGTCGCGTCAGCGGAACGGGTGTAAGTTTGAGCGCCTGGACGATCTCGCCGCCTTCGGACAGGTCGACAAGCCAGTTCTGGTCACCCGCCCGCACCCCCAGCCAGGAAGATGTGCCGTGTCCGTGCGTGGCGCCGGTGAGACGCCCCGAAAGGTATTCCTGAAAGTCGCGGAGGCTGGTCTTTATCGCCATCGGGATCAGGGAAACTCGGCGATCTTCTTGAGCAACTCTTCCGGATTGACCGGCTTCACGACGTAGTCGGCCGCTCCCTGGCGCAATCCCCAGATCTTGTCGGTTTCCTGCCCCTTGGAGGTGCACACGATGACCGGAATGTGCTTGGTCTCCTCGTCACGAGTCAGCGTGCGGGTCGCCTGGAAGCCGTTCAGTCCCGGCATCACGACATCCATCAGGATCAGGTCCGGCTTCGTCGCCCTGGCCTTGGCAATTCCTTCCTCGCCATTCTCCGCAGTGGTGACCTGATAGCCGGCCTTGGTCAGGAAATCGACCGAGAAGAACCTTTCTGTCGGAGAGTCGTCGACGACGAGTATGTTTTTGACGGGCATCATTTCTCCATCAATGCTAGGAAGTTTCGGAAGCGGACGGCAGGGCGAAGGCGGCAACGGTCTGCAACAGACTGTCCTTGGTGAAAGGCTTGGTCAGGTACTGATCGGAGCCGACCATGCGTCCCCGCGCACGGTCGAACAGCCCGTCCTTCGAGGACAGCATGAT
>JAFLDQ010000006.1 GCA_017302355.1 Dechloromonas sp. | reverse complement strand
AGTCGAAACAGCTCTCGATGGCCTCGATGGTGGCCATGGGCCTTTCGCTGCTCGCCGCGCGCTCCAGCCCGCAGGGGACCATGGCGGCGATCAGCACGACGCAGGCCGGAGCGATATCGGCGCAGCTGGCTTTCTCGCGTGATTTCGAACGTGAATCCGACCGTCTTGGTTTCGAGATGCTGCGCCGTGCGGGTTACGATGTGCGCGGAATGTCGACGTTCTTCGGGCGTCTGCAACAGTCGACGCGCCAGTATGAGAACAACGCCACCACCTATCTGCGGACCCATCCGCTGTCCGGCGAGCGCATGTCCGACATGCAGAATCGGGAGCGCCCGGTCACCTACCGGCAGGTCGCCGACAGCCCGGAGTTCCATCTGGTGCGGGCCAGGGTGCGGGCATTGCAAGGACGTCCGGTAGACGCGGTCAGGGAATTCGAGACGTCGTTGCGTGACCGCAAGTATGCCTCCGAGGCAAGCACGCGCTACGGACTGGCGGTCGCGCTGGCGCGCAACCGGGACTGGAGGGCGGCCGAGCAGGAACTCGCGGCGGTGCGCAAGCTCAAGGTCACGTCGCCGATGGTCGACCGGCAACTCGCCGAGGTCAGGATGGGTCGTGGCGACAAGGATGCGGGGCTGGCGCTCTACCGCGAGGCGATGGCCCGCTACCCGCTGAACATGCCGTTGCTCTACGGCTACGGCAGTGCTCTGCTCGCGGAGAAGCAGTTTTCGGCCGCCCTCGGGTTTGCCGACGAGCAGTTGCAGAACCACCCTCAGGATGCGCGTTTCCTCAAGTTGCGGGCGGATTCCTATGCCGGTCTCGGGCGGCGTTCGCAGCATCATCTGGCGCTGGCCGAACTGACCGCTCTCAAGGGACAGACCGCCGGTGCGATCGAGCAACTGCAACTGGCGCAGCAGGCGGGTGATGCCAACTTCTACGAGATGTCGATGATCGACGGGCGTCTGCGCGAGATGAAGAAGCGACAGATCGAGGAAATGAAGGAACGGCGGAATTAGGGGTAAAATCCGCTATCGTCCTATTGGGTGACCCGCCATGGAATTTGATCGCGATCTCGATGTAAAGGGGCTCAACTGCCCGCTTCCCATTCTGCGGACCAAGAAGGCTCTGGCTGAAATGGAAACCGGCCAGGTGCTTCGCGTGCAGGCGACCGATCCCGGCTCGGTCAAGGATTTCGCGGCTTTTGCCAAGCAGACCGGGAACGAGTTGCTGGAGCAGAAGGAAGAGAACCGCGTCTTCGAGTTCTATCTCAAGCGCAAATAGATTCAGCGTTCCTCGCGTTTTTTGAAGATCGGCGGGCGCCGCAGGGTAGTCCCGCCGCTTGGCGTTTCGAAGAACCGGTCGACTGCCTGACGGTTTACGACGACGTCAGTCTGGGCGCAACGCTCAAGGCGGTCGAGGGCGACGGCCTGTGGTGTGTGGCGGCGCTCGATTTCGCCCTGGGCTACCTCCTTGAGCCGGCGGCAATGCCCGCCGGGTGGACGCTGCCGGCTGACCGGCCGCTCGCGCGCTTCTGGCGGTTCAGGCGCCGTGTCGCCATGACTGGCGAAGCCGCCGGGACCTGGCTTGCGGAGCACGGGGCGGGGCAGCCGGCGGGGATTGGCGGGCTGCGCGCAGGCATCGGCGAAAATCGCCATGCGGCAGCGGTCGACCGCATCCGGGACTACATTTCCGCCGGCGACTGCTATCAGGTGAACTTCACCTTTCCGCTGACATTTCAATGGTTTGGACATCCTCTGGCGGTTTACGCCAGGCTCCGCGAACGCCAGCCGGTGCGCTACGGCGGCTTCCTCGGCGATGCCGCGGGCGGTGTCGTCTCGCTGTCGCCGGAACTCTTCCTGGAGCGCGCGGGCGCCCGTCTGGTCACCCGGCCGATGAAGGGAACGCTGGCGCGCGGGCAACCGGCGGAGCGCCTGCGCACTTCGGCCAAGGACCGGGCCGAGAACCTGATGATCGTCGACCTGCTGCGCAACGATCTCGGCAGGGTGGCGAGGAACGGCAGTGTCCGGGTCGACCGCCTGTTCGACATCGAGGATTATCCGACGCTCTGGCAGATGGTGTCGGAAGTGTCGGCGAACGCTCCCGGGGTGAGCCTTGCGGCGATCCTGCGTGCGCTCTTTCCCTGCGGCTCGGTCACCGGGGCGCCGAAGATTCGCGCCATGCGGATCCTCGGAGAACTCGAAGGCCGGTCGCGCGGCCTGTACACCGGCGCCTTCGGCTGGTTCGCCCCGAACGGAGACTTCCGGCTCAATGTCGCCATCCGGACTCTGGAACTTGCGGCCGGCCGGACGGGGACGCTGGGCATCGGCAGCGGCATCGTCGCCGATTCCCTAGCGGCGGCGGAATGGCAGGAATGCCTGCTCAAGGCGGATTTCCTGCGCGATTGCGACCCCGGTCTGCACCTGATCGAGACCCTGCGCCGCGAGAATGGACGGTACCCACGCCTTGCCGGGCACCTGGCGCGTCTGCGCCATTCGGCGGATTGGCTTGGCTTCGCCCTCGACGAGAGCGCCCTTCGCCGGCGCCTTGAAGCGCAACCGGCGGAAGGAATCTGGCGGGTCCGGGTGACGCTGGTCAAGAGCGGCGATCTTGCGGCGCAGAGCTTCCCGCTGGCGGACGAACCGGGGCGGATCCGGCAGGCCCGGCTGGCCGCCACCCGCATCGACTCCGGCGACCCGCTGCGCGGACACAAGACCAGCGAACGCAGGGTCTACGACGACGCGCTGCGCGGCCTGCCGGCAGACTCCACGATCTTCGACCTGGTGTTCCTGAATGAACGGGGCGAGGTGGCCGAGGGCGCGCGCAGCAACGTATTCGTTGACCGCGACGGAATCCTGCTGACGCCGCCGCTCGCCAGCGGCTGCCTTCCCGGCGTCCTGCGCGGCGAACTGCTGGCGAGCGGCGAGGCCCGGGAAGCGGCGCTGACGCCCGCCGACCTGCAGGCGGGATTCTGGCTGGGCAACGCCCTGCGCGGTCTGATCAGGGTCTGCCTGCCCGGCCCGGCAGCGCCCTGAAAAAGGGCGGCTCCGGATCGCCGCCGGCAATCAGCCGCGCAACCGGCGCAGGTAGAGGCCGAGCAGCGAGAACAGGCCTGCCGCAATGCCGAAGTAGAACGCCTTGGCGCCGACATCCTGATACTCGATCAGGACCGGGGTGCCGTCTTCGACCTTGTAGCGGATGGTGGTCTGGAAGTACCAGGACGACGCCTTCGCCTCGATCATCCCTTGGTCGACCTTCCATTTCAGCCAGTTCTGCGCCTCCTCGATCTCGCCGGCGGGTTCGGCGGGCGTCAGCGACGTGTAGAGGCTCCTGGCCCTGGCATCGGCCAGGTCGCGATGGGCGAAGCCGCAGGGTTCGTCGTTGGCGCAGACGGCGACGACCCGGAACTCGGGCTTCCAGACGTCGCTCTTCTCCCACGGCCAGGAGATGATGAAGGCCACGGTCCACACCCAGACGAGGCCGGTGAAGATCATCATGGCCAGGAATATGTTGGCAAGGAGACTGCGCTGGTCGCCGGACATGTCTTCCCTCTTTTCAGTTTCCCAGCCGGGCAAGCTGGGGTTTGAGTCGTTCCAGCGTCGCCGTGAAATCGGCCATGCGCTGTTTTTCCTGAGCAACCACGGCGGCCGGGGCGCGGGCGACGAAGCTGTCGTTGTCGAGTTTGCTTCGGGCGGTGGCGATCTGTTTTTCCAACTTGTCGATTTCCCTGGCCAGACGCTCGCGCTCGGCGGCGAGGTCGATCTCCATCTTGAGCATCAGCCGCGTCTCGCCGACGACGGCGACCGGCGCCAGGGCATCGGCCGGCATGTCGTCCACGATCTGCACTTCGGAAAGCTTGGCGAGCGTCTGCAGGATGGGGGCGAACTCGGCGATCTCGGCGCCGCCTCCGGCGACCAGCAGGGGCATGCGCTGCGCCGGCGAAACGTTCATCTCGCCCCGCAGGTTGCGGCAGGCGTAGGTCAGCGCCTTCAGGCGCTCGATCCTCGCTTCCGAGGCGGCATCGAGGCGCGCCAGATCGGCGCGCGGGTAGGCGGCGAGCATGATGGATTCGTGCGTCTTGCGCCCGGCGATGGGCGCCACCGTCTGCCACAGTTCCTCGGTGATGAACGGCAGCAGCGGGTGGGCCAGGCGCAGGACGGCTTCCAGCACGCGAACCAGGGTGCGCCGGGCGCCGCGCTGCCGGGCGTCGTCGCCGGTCTGGATCTCGACCTTGGCGATTTCCAGATACCAGTCGCAGAACTCGTCCCAGACGAATTTGTAGATCGCCTGGGCGAGCAGGTCGAAGCGGTAATCGGCGAAGTGCTGCTCGATTTCGGCTTCGACGCGCTGCAACTGGCTGACGATCCAGCGGTCGGCGAAGCTGAACTTCAGGCGCGGCTCGTCGCCGGCCGGCACGGCGCAGGCGCCGGTGTTCGGTTGCTGCTGATGGTCGAGCGCCAGGTCATGGCCGTGGACGTTCATCAGCACGAAGCGCGTTGCGTTCCACAGCTTGTTGCAGAAATTGCGGTAGCCGTCGCAGCGGTTGAGGTCGAACTTGATGTCGCGGCCGGGGCTGGCGAGGCTGGCGAAGGTGAAGCGCAACGCGTCGGCGCCGAAGGCCGGGATGCCTTCGGGGAATTCGTTGCGCGTCTTCTTCGCGATGCTTTCCGCCTGCTTCGGGTTCAACAGGCCGCTGGTGCGCTTTTCGACCAGCGCGTCGAGGCCGATGCCGTCGATCAGGTCGATCGGGTCGAGGACGTTGCCCTTGGATTTCGACATCTTCTGGCCTTCGCCGTCGCGGATCAGGCCGTGCACGTAGACGTGCCTGAACGGGATCCGGCCGGTAATCTGCCCGGTCATCATCACCATGCGGGCGACCCAGAAGAAAATGATGTCGAAGCCGGTGACCAGCACGGTCGACGGCAAATATTGCTGCAAAACTGGGTTGACCGCATCAAGAGCGTCGTCGCCCGTCCAGTCCAGCGTCGAGAACGGCCACAGGGCCGACGAGTACCAGGTGTCGAGGACGTCCGGATCGCGCGTCAGCGGGCCGGCGTAGCCTGCTCGCGCCGCTTCGGCCCTGGCTTTTTCCTCATCGTGCGCCACGAAGATCTGGCCGCTTTCGCCGTACCACGCGGGAATCTGGTGGCCCCACCAGAGCTGGCGCGAGATGCACCAGTCCTGGATGTTGTTCAGCCACTGGTTGTAGGTATTGACCCAGTTTTCCGGATAGAACTTGATCTCGCCGGAATGGACGGCTTCCAGCGCCTTTTCGGTGATCGACCTGCCGTCGGCGCCGGGCTTCGACATCGCGACGAACCACTGGTCGGTGAGCATCGGCTCGATGACGGCATGGGTGCGGTCGCCGCGCGGCACCTTGAGCTTGTGCTTGTCGGTCTTTTCCAGAAGGCCGAGGGCTTCGAGGTCGGCGACGACGGCCTTGCGGGCGTCGAAGCGGTCGAGGCCGCGGTATTTCTCGGGCGCGTGCTCGTTGATCCTGGCGTCGAGCGTCAGGATGGAGATCATCGGCAGGCCGTGGCGCTGGCCGACGGCGTAGTCGTTGAAGTCGTGCGCCGGCGTGACCTTGACGCAGCCGGTGCCGAATTCGAGATCGACGTAGCTGTCGGCAATGATCGGGATTTCCCGCTCGGTCAGCGGCAGCCTGACCATCTTGCCGATCATCGCCCTGTAACGCTCGTCTTCCGGATGAACCATCACGGCGGTGTCGCCGAGCATGGTCTCCGGCCTGGTCGTGGCGACGACCAGGCTGCCCCAGCCGTCGGCCAGCGGGTAGCGGATGCGCCACATGAAGCCGTCTTCCTCCTCCTGAACGACTTCCAGGTCGGAGACGGCGGTGTGCAGCTCCGGATCCCAGTTGACCAGGCGCTTGCCGCGGTAGATCAGGCCTTCGTTGTAGAGGCGGACGAAGGTCTCGGTGACCACCTTGTTGAGGCCGATGTCCATCGTGAAGCGCTCGCGCGTCCAGTCCGGGCTGGTGCCCAGGCGGCGCATTTGCTTGGTAATGGTGTTGCCCGAGTATTCCTTCCATTCCCAGACCTTTTCCAGGAATTTCTCGCGGCCGAGGTCTTGGCGGGAAATGCCCTGCGCGTCCAGCTGGCGCTCGACGACGATCTGCGTGGCGATGCCGGCGTGGTCGGTACCCGGCTGCCACAGCGTGTTGTGGCCGCGCATCCGGTAGTAACGGGTCAGCGCGTCCATCAGCGTCTGGTTGAAGCCGTGCCCCATGTGCAGCGTGCCAGTGACATTGGGCGGCGGCAGCAGGATGCAGAAATTGTCCTGTTTGCTGCGGTCGACCCCGGCAGCGAAGTAATTTCGGGCTTCCCACTCGGGGTACCAGCGGCGTTCGATCTCCGCAGGCTCGAAAGCTTTGGCGAGTTCCATGGGTCGGTCGGAAAAGGGGAAAACCGGAAATTATACCGGAGCGTCGCTCCGGCTTTGACGCGATCTCAGTCGCGCGGACGGAGCAATGCCATGATCTCCGGCTCGTCGAGGAATTCGCGGATGGTGGTCTCGACGATGTTCGGGAGTTCGGCCGCCAGGCGATCATGGACGCGCCGAGCCAGTTCGTGGGCGATGATGTCGAGCATCTCTCCGTCCAGCGCGACGCCGGTTTGTGGCGTCGCCGCAGGCATCATTTCGGGGCGCGGTTCTGGCGCCGCAACGGCAGGCTCGGCATCGAGGAGAACCGGGATGTCCGTATCCGGGTCGATGGCGTCGACAAGAACCGGAACCTCGTCGCTATCGGCGCTTCGCGCGCTGCGCCGCCGCATCAGCCGGTCGGCACGGGCAAGGACGGGACTGCTCATCGGTTTTCCCCTAGCGCTCGCCGAGGTCGAAATAGCGGACCTCGTAACCGCGGTCCTTGTAGAACCTGACACGATCGCGGGCGCTGCCGCGGTCGGCCTCCTGCTGGCCGACGACCTCGATCAGGCTGTGGAAACGCGAAAAACCGGGCGGGACGACCTGGCTGAGATTCATCAGGCGGTCATCCTGCGGCGGGTGGTCGAGATTGTCGGTGATCAGGATCGGCGTTTCGCCGGCGAGAGGAGACCCGCTCCGGCAGTGCGGCACAAAACTCAACGCGGAGTGGGTCCACAGCATGCGGTCGACATCGCTCGCGACATCGTTGTCAGGTGCGTAGACCAGTACCGGCTTGTTCCTGGCGTAGGCTCCGCCGAGCAGCGCACAGGCGGCGGCAATTTTGTCCGATGCGCCATGGTAGAAGAAGACCTGGGTCAATTGAGTTGGCCGGCGCGCTGCAGCAGGTAGTGGGCAAGCAGGGCGACGGGCCGCCCCGTGGCGCCTTTGTCTTTACCCGATTTCCAGGCGGCGCCGGCGATGTCGAGGTGCGCCCACTTGAACTTCTTGGTGAAGCGCGACAGGAAGCAGGCCGCCGTGACGGCCCCCGCCCAGCGGCCGCCGATGTTACCCATGTCGGCGAACGGGCTCTTCAGCAGCTCCTGATAATCGTCCCACAACGGCATGTGCCAGGCGCGGTCGTGGGCTTCCTCGCCGGCGGCGAGCAGGTCGCGGGCGAGCGCGTCGTGGTTGGCGAACAGGCCGCTGGCGACGCCGCCCAGGGCGACGACACAGGCGCCGGTCAGCGTCGCGACATCAATCACGGTGTCCGGTTCGAAGCGTTCGGCGTAGGTCAGCGCATCGCACAGGATCAGGCGGCCTTCGGCATCGGTATTGAGAATCTCGATCGTCTGCCCGGACATCGAGGTGACGATGTCGCCCGGCCGCGAAGCGCCGCCGCCGGGCATGTTTTCGGTAGCCGGAACGACCACGGTCAGATTGACCGGCAGCTTCAGGCGCGCCACCGCCTGCAGTGTGCCGAGCACGCCGGCGGCGCCGCACATGTCGTACTTCATTTCATCCATCTCGGCTGCCGGCTTCAGGGAAATGCCGCCGGTATCGAAAGTGACGCCCTTGCCGATCAGGACGACAGGCTTCGCGTCGCTCGCCCCGCCGCGGTAGCGGAGGACGATCAGCCTGGGCGGCTGGTGCGAACCGGCGGCTACCGCGAGCAGCGAGCGCATGCCGAGCTTTTCCATGTCGGCGCGTTCGAGAACCTCGCATTCCAGGTTGAATTCCCGCGCCATCGTCCGGGCCTGCTCGGCTACATAGGCCGGGTGGCAGATGTTGGGCGGCAGGTTGCCGAGATCTTTCGCCACGGCCATGCCCTCGGCAATCGCCATTCCTTGGGCCAGGCCTCGTTCAGCAGGCGCATGCTCGTTGCGCCGGTCGACCGCGAGCGTCAGCTTGCGCAACGGCCGGCGTGCGTCCTCCTTCTTGCTCTTGAACCGGTCAAAACGGTAGGTGGCATCCAGCGCGATCATCACCGTCTGGCGTACCCGCCAGGCGACGCCGCGCTTCCGCACCGGCAATTCGCTGAGAAAGAGCGACGCGTCGGAAGCGCCGGTTCCATCCAGCGTCCTGACGGCGACGCGGATGGCGCCGAGGAATTCCTTTTCGTGAAATTCCCTTTCCTTGCCCAGACCAACGAGCAGGACACGGTCGCAGAGCGTGCCGGGTACGTGGTGCAGCAGCAACGTGGTGCCGGCCTTGCCTTCCATGTCGCCGCGCCGGACGACGTCGGAAATGTAGCCGCCGGCAGCCTTGTCCAGCAGTTCGGCGGGCAGGGTAAGCTTCCTTGACTCGAAAACCCCGACGACGACGCAAGCGCTGCGCTGCTTTTCCGGGCTGCCGCTTTTTATGCTAAATTCCACTCGCTGCTCCAGTTCATGGATATCTCAAATTCCGCGGGATTATCCCCGCATTTTTTTGGTTTCGTCAAAGCATGATATTCGAGCGCGCCGCCCGGCGCGAGTTGGCCCAGGCAGCGTCTGGCATCGGTGTCGCCCTGCTGGCGATCCTCCTCTCCACGCAACTCATCCGCTTGTTGAAGGAAGCCGCTGGCGGAAAGATCGCGCCCGAAGCGGTAGCCTCGCTGCTCGGTTTTGCGACCCTGAATTTCATGCCGGTACTGCTTTCCCTGACCCTGTTCGTCGCGGTTCTGCTGACGCTTTCGCGAGCGTACCGTGATTCGGAGATGGTGGTCTGGTTTTCCAGCGGACAGTCGTTGACGGCCTGGATTCGCCCGGTGCTGAGGTTTGCCTGGCCGATCGTGCTCGCCATTGCAGCCCTGTCCGGGTTTCTGTCGCCCTGGGCCCAATACAACGCGGACGAGTACAAGCAACGACTCTCGGCGCGCAGCGATGTCTCGCAGGTGACGCCGGGCTTGTTCCGCGAAGCCAGGAGCGGGCAGCGCGTGATCTTCGTCGAGTCGCTGGCGGACGATGCGAGCAGGGTCGGCAATGTCTTCGTCGCGTCGATGCAGGAGGGCAAGCTGGGCGTGGTGATGTCCGATACGGGCTATCAGGAGAGCGCGCCCAACGGCGACCGTTTCGTGGTTCTGGAAAATGGCCGGCGCTATGAGGTCGAGCCGGGAACGCCGCAGTTCAAGGTCATGGATTTCGAGCGCTACAAGGTGCGCACCGAGGATGCCGAGGTCAAGCCCGGGGAACGCTCTCCGAGCCGCCTGCCCCTCGGCGAACTGGTGCGCGAGACGAGCAAACAGGCGCGCGGGGAATTGCTGTGGCGGATCGGCATGCCGGTTTCCGCGGTCATCCTTGCGCTGATGGCGATTCCCCTGTCCTACGTGAATCCGCGCGCCGGCCGTTCCGCCAACCTGCTGATCGCCATCCTGATCTATGCGATCTACAGCAACCTCGTGTCGCTCAGCCAGGCTTGGGTGGCGCAGGGCAAGCTGTCGTTCTCCATCGGTGTCTGGGCGGCGCATGCCCTGATGATCCTGCCCTTGCTGCTGCTGTTCTACAGGCGGATCGCGGTGCTGCTGCCGTGGCAGCGGAGGGGCGGCTGATGTTCCGCCGGCGTCTGTACCAGCGTTACCTGATGCGCGAGACATTCGCGGCCGTCTTTCTGGTGCTCGCGGCATTCCTCGCGCTCTTCAGTTTCTTCAGCCTGGTCAACGAGTTGCCCAGTGTCGGCAAGGCCGGGTATCAGTTCGCTCATGCGGTGATTTTCGTGGCCCTGGGCGTCCCGGGGCTGGTGTACGAACTGATTCCCATCGCCGCGCTGATCGGCACTCTCTATGCGCTTTCGACGCTGGCACGGCATTCCGAGATCACGGTGCTGCGTGCTTCCGGGTTGGCGACCCGCGATTTGCTGCTGACCCTGTTCCGGGTGGCCGGACTGCTGGCTGTGCTCACCATGCTGGTCGGCGAGGTGCTGGCGCCGGTGTCCGAACGTCATGCCCAGGAGCTGCGAGCGCGGGCGTTGAGCAGGATCATCGCCCAGCACGGCTTCACGAGCGGCCTCTGGCTGAAGGACGGACGGAGTTTCATCAACGTTCGTTATGCCACTCCCGATGCCCGTCTGCAATTCGTCAGAATCTACAAATTCACCGCGGCGAACGCACTCGAATCGGTCACCGAAGCCCGCGAGGCGACTTTCAGTCCGCCGGAGCACTGGCTCCTGCATGGTGTCGTGCGGACGACGCTCGAAGGCGATACGGCGCGGGTCGAGCGGACGGAGACGGACGAGTGGAGGTCGGCGGTCACGCCGGCGTTGTTGTCCACATTGATGGTGTCACCGGACCGGATGTCCATCGCCGGGCTGTCGGGTTACCTGCAGCACCTGTCGGAGAATCGGCAGAAGACCGACCGTTACGAGATCGCGATCTGGAAGAAGCTGGTCTATCCCCTGACAGTTTTCGTGATGGTCGCCCTCGCGCTTCCCTTCGGTTACTCGCACAGCCGGGTCGGCGGGATCAGCCTGAAGCTTTTCGTCGGCGTGATGTTCGGCATTCTCTTCTACATGCTGAATGGCCTTTTTTCCAATCTCGGCGCGATCAACTCGTGGCCGCCCTTTGCCAGCGCCGTCGCGCCGTCGGCCATGTTCCTGCTGGCTGCGATGGCGATGCTGTGGTGGGTCGAGCGCCGCTGAGGCGGCGCCAGACTCATCGTCCCTCGGCGAAGACGATGCAGGTGCCGGCGATGCGGTCGTGCAGGAATTGCCGGTCCTTGTCGACCAACGCCCAGAACAACCCGATGCAGCCGAGCAGGATGCTTGGCCAGGCAGCCAGATAGCGCAGCAGGGCTTGCAGTGGTCGCGGCGGCCGCCCGTCGGCGCCGGCAAGACGAAGTTTCCAGGTCTTCATCGGCAGCGTCTGGCCGCCGTTGAGCCAGAACCACACGAAATAGACCATCAGCAACAACAACACGTGCAGCCACAGCAGCCTGCCCGCCATGGCAAGCCCGAATCCCGAGAGCAGGATCTGCGGCAGAAGGAACCCGATCAGCAGCACCGCGAAAACGACCAGGCTCTCATACAGCATGCTCGCGAGCCGGCGCGCGATGCCGGGTACAGCATCCGCCATCAGTTCTTCCCGGGCTCGGCCGGCGGATGGGCATCGGCAGCGCTTTCAGCCTCCGCCGCGACCGGCTCCTGAAGAGCCGGCGCTGGCTCGGCGACCGGCGGTGGCGCCAGAAGCCTGGCGGACCGGCCTTCCTGGCGCAGGCGCTGTTGCTCCTCGGGAGGCAGGCTGGAATAGGCTTCCCATTTCTGCTTGACCGTCTGCTTCTGCTCTGACGGGAGCTGGTTGAACTCCTTGTAACTGTCCCTGACCTTGGCGCGCTGTTCGGAGGTCAGATTCGCCCACTCGCGCATGCGATCCTGCATGCGCTGCTGTTCTTCGGGCTTCATGGCGGGGTAACGCTCGGCGATTCCCAGCCACTTCTTGCGGCGAATGTTGTCGAGCCTGTCCCATTCCGCAGCGAGGGGATTCAGGATGGTTTTCTGTTGCGCGCTGAGCAGGCTCCAGCCAGGTTGTGGCGGAGTGCCCAGGACCGCGGTGGCCGGTGGCTGGGCTGCAAGAGGCGCTGCCAGCGCCAGGCCGAGGATTACTCCGCCGCTGTATCGTCTTTTAACCATTCGAAGAAGTCGTTATCCAGAAAGGCTTCGGGAGGCAGGTCGTCGGAAAGCAGGGCGCTGTCCACTTCTTCCATTGCCGTCACGTACTTCACGCTGTCCAGGTAGAAAGAAATCCACATGCCGAACAGCAGCGCCAGGACCGCCAGGATTTGCCGCAGGCGGCGGCTTTCCGACATGAAATGGAAACGGCCGTGGCGATGGTCGCCGGCCGGCGCCAACTGGGGCGCTTCCTGTTTCTGGTGCGAGAGCGCCAGATGGCGGGCGGCTTCCAGCCTCCGGGCGGAGGCGGCGGGGATCTCTTTCAGTCCATGGTTCAGCACCTGCCGAACCCGCGATGCATAACGTTCTTCGTTCATAGCTTGATGCCTCTTGCCGACAGGGCGGTTGCCAACGCGTTGGTGGCGCGTGAACAATGGGTCTTGACGCTGCCTTCTGAGCAGCCCATCGCCGCTGCGGTCTCAGCGACGTCCATGTCTTCCCAGTAACGCATGAGAAAGGCTTCGCGTTGACGTGCCGGCAACCTTTTTATCTCGTCTTCGATTGCGGTCAAGGTCTGGACCTGGAGAAGCTGACTTTCCGGCGTGTGCGGACCATGCGGACCCTCATCCGCTGCCAGGGTCTCCAGCGGGTCGTGGTCATCGTCGTCGTCGGGCGAGAAGGCCGACAGAACGGTCGTCCACATCGAGCGAACCTTGCTGCGCCGATAGAAGTCGCGAATCGTGTTCTGCAGGATGCGCTGAAAGAGCATCGGGAACTCATCCGCCGGACGGTCGCCATATTTCTCGGCGAGCTTGAGCATGCTGTCCTGGACGATATCGAGGGCATTTTCCTGTTCGCGCACGGCAAACATCGCCTGCTTGAAGGCGCGGCGTTCGACGGATTCAAGAAAGAAAGCCAGTTCGTTGGGTGAGGCCAGGGTTGTCTCTTCCGGTGGAAAGGCCTGGGAAAGCCTGTGGTCATGCAGTAACGCCTTGACCGAACAGAGTCACTGCTTTAAGGTTACACCCTTTTCAGGCAACAGATTTATTGGGCTCAAGAATGATGATCAGCGGTGCGGAAATTGTAGTCAGGTGCCTGCAGGAAGAAAAGGTCGAGTGTGTGTTCGGTTACCCCGGCGGGTCCGTTCTGCACATCTACGATGCACTCTTCAAGCAGGATCAGGTGCGGCACATCCTGGTCCGCCACGAGCAGGCCGCCGTTCATGCCGCCGACGCCTACTCGCGCTCGTCGCAAAAGGTCGGCGTCGCTCTCGTGACGTCGGGTCCCGGGGTTACCAATACGGTGACCGGCATCGCCACCGCCTACATGGACTCCATTCCCGTGGTCGTGATTACCGGTCAGGTGCCGACCGCGTACATCGGCCAGGATGCTTTCCAGGAATGTGACGCGGTCGGCATCACCCGCCCCTGCGTCAAGCACAATTTCCTGGTCAAGGACGTCCGGGATCTCGCGCTGACGCTCAGGAAGGCCTTCCACATCGCCGCCACGGGACGTCCCGGCCCGGTCGTGGTCGACATACCGAAGGATGTCACCGCCCAGGTGTGCGAATTCGAGTACCCCAAGTCCATCCAGATGCGTTCGTACAACCCGGTCGTCAAGGGGCATCTCGGCCAGATCAAGAAAGCGGTGCAGGTCCTTCAGGAGGCGAAGCGTCCGATCATCTATACGGGCGGCGGCGTCATTCTCTCGAACGCAGCGGCCCAGCTGACGGAACTTGCGCGCCGGCTGAACTTCCCGGTTACCAATACGCTGATGGGGCTGGGCGGCTATCCGGCCACCGATCCGCAGTTCGTGGGCATGCTCGGCATGCATGGCACCTATGAAGCCAACAACGCGATGCACTACGCGGATGTGATCCTCGCGGTCGGCGCGCGCTTCGACGACCGGGTCATCGGCAATCCGGCGCATTTCGGCGAGGAAGAGCGCCGTGTGATCCACATCGATATCGACCCGTCGTCGATATCCAAGCGCGTCAAGGTCGATGTGCCCATCGTCGGCAACGTCGCGGATGTCCTCGAAGAAATGATCAAGCTGGCCAGTGCCGGGTTCAAGGCCAATCCGGATCTCGCCAACTGGTGGAAACAGATTGATGAATGGCGCGCGCGCGGCAGCCTGCGCTACCGGCAGGACCGGATGATCATGCCGCAGTACGTGATGGAAAAACTCTACGAGGTGACCGGTGGCGATGCCTTCATCACCTCGGACGTCGGTCAGCACCAGATGTTTGCCGCCCAGTACTACCATTTCGACCAGCCTCGCCGCTGGATCAACTCCGGCGGTCTGGGTACGATGGGGGTCGGCCTGCCGTACGGCATGGGCGTCCTGATGGCCCATCCGGGGGCTACCGTCGCCTGTGTCACCGGCGAGGGCTCGATCCAGATGTGCATCCAGGAATTGTCGACCTGCAAGCAGTACGGTCTGCCGATCAAGATCATCAACCTGAATAACGGCATGCTGGGCATGGTCCGTCAATGGCAGGAAATGTTCTATTCGAAGCGCTATTCGGAGTCCTATGTGACCTCGCTCCCGGATTTCGTCAAGCTGGCCGAAGCCTATGGCCACGTCGGCATGAAAATCGAGAAGCCGGAAGACGTCGAGCCGGCGTTGCGCAAGGCCTTTACCGAGCACAAGGACGATCTTGTGTTCCTGGATTTCATCATCGATCCGGCGGCCAACGTCTTCCCGATGATTGCGGCCGGCAAGGGCCTGACCGAAATGATCCTCGCCGAAGAGCTGTAGGCGGGGGAGGAAAACACTATGCGACACATCATTTCCATCCTGATCGAGAACGAATCGGGTGCGCTTTCCCGGGTGGCCGGGCTGTTCTCCGCCCGCGGTTACAACATCGAATCGCTGACCGTGGCGCCGACGGAAGATTCCTCGCTGTCACGGATGACCATCCTGACCCGGGGTTCCGACGAAGTGCTCGAGCAGATCACCAAGCAGCTGAACAAGCTGATCGACGTGGTCAAGGTGGTCGATCTTTCCGAAGCCGCGCATGTCGAACGCGAACTGATGCTGATCAAGGTTCGGGCCACCGGCAAGGACCGCGAAGAGATGAAGCGGATGGCCGACATCTTCCGTGGCCGGATCATCGACGTCACCGAAACGACCTATGTGATCGAGTTGACCGGATCAAGCTCGAAGCTCGATTCGTTCATCGCCGCGCTCGACGGCGGACTGATTCTGGAGACCGTTCGTACCGGCGTCTGCGGCATCGGACGCGGCGATCGCATTCTCAAAGTCTGACCATCTGCACGAGGATCTCATGAAAGTCTATTACGACAAGGACGCCGACCTTTCCCTGATCAAGGGCAGGAAGGTCACGATCGTCGGGTACGGGTCGCAAGGCCACGCCCACGCCCAGAACCTGAATGATTCCGGCGTCAAGGTCACCGTCGGCCTGCGCAAGGGCGGCGCTTCCTGGAAGAAGGCCGAAGCGGCCGGACTCAAGGTTGAAGAGATCGCCAAGGCGGTCAAGGCAGCCGACATCGTCATGATGCTCCTGCCGGACGAGAACATTCCGCAGGTGTACAACGAAGAAGTCGGGCCAAATTTGAAGAAGGGAGCCGCGCTGGCGTTCGCCCACGGCTTCAACGTCCATTACAACCAGGTCGTTCCGCGCGATGACGTGGACGTCATCATGGTCGCGCCGAAAGGCCCGGGCCACACCGTGCGTTCCGAATACCTGAAGGGCGGTGGCGTGCCGTCCCTGATTGCCGTCCATCAGGACCGGACCGGCAAGGCCAGGGACATCGCCCTGTCGTACGCGGCGGCGAATGGCGGAACCAAGGGCGGGGTGATCGAGACCAACTTCCGCGAGGAGACCGAGACCGACCTGTTCGGCGAACAGGCGGTGCTCTGCGGCGGCGCCGTCGAACTGGTCAAGATGGGCTTCGAGACGCTTACCGAAGCCGGCTATGCGCCCGAGATGGCCTATTTCGAGTGCTTGCACGAACTGAAGCTGATTGTCGACCTGATGTACGAGGGCGGCATCGCCAACATGAACTACTCGATCTCCAACAACGCCGAGTATGGCGAGTACGTCACCGGCCCCGAGGTCATCAACGAGCAGTCCCGTGCCGCCATGCGCAACGCCCTGAAGCGCATCCAGCAGGGTGACTACGCCAAGATGTTCATCCTCGAAGGCCGCACGAATTATCCGGCCATGACCGCTCGCCGTCGGCTGACGGCTGCTCATCCGATCGAACAGGTCGGCGAGACGCTGCGTGACATGATGCCCTGGATCAAGAAGAACAAGCTGGTCGACCAATCCAGGAACTGATTGGGTAGTCGCAGGCTCGACGTGCGTCGTTACTCGCGCTTGCCGTACTAACGTACTGTCTGCGCGCTCGCGCCTAGCCTCGTCTTCGCTTTGGGCGGTGTGGTTATCTGCACCGCCCTTGTTGTTTGTGTCGGTGTATCCTTCGCAGGTCGTTTCAGCAGGTTTTTTCCATGACCGAACTCAAGCCCCGCAAGACCCTGTTCAATCCGGAACTCAGGAGGCGCGGTATCTATGTCCTGCCCAACCTGTTCACCACGGCGGCTCTGTTCGCGGGCTTCTTCGCCATCGTCCAGGCAATGCAGGGCGACTTCGAGCGGGCGGCGATGGCCATTTTCATCGCCATGGTGCTCGACGGCCTCGACGGTCGCGTGGCGCGGTTGACGCATACGCAGTCCGCTTTCGGCGCCGAGTACGATTCGCTGTCCGACATGGTCAGCTTCGGCGCGGCGCCGGCGCTGGTGATCTATGAATGGGCCCTGCGCGATCTTGGGCGGCTGGGCTGGGTCGCCGCCTTCATCTATTGTGCCGGTGCGGCCCTGCGTCTGGCCCGCTTCAACACGACGCTGGAAGTCATGGACAAACGCTATTTTCAGGGTCTGCCTTCGCCGGCGGCTGCCGCGCTGGTGGCCGGCCTGGTCTGGGTGATGATCGACAATGGCATTCCTGGCCGCGACGTGCGCTGGCTGGCTTGCGGGCTGACCATCTTTGCCGGGCTGACGATGATTTCCAATGTTCGCTACTACAGTTTCAAGGACATCAATCTCCGGAAGAGCGTGCCGTTCTTCGTGGTG
Source organism: Dechloromonas sp. (assembly GCA_017302355.1). The sequence goes on along the minus strand of JAFLDQ010000006.1, from coordinate 29,632 downwards.
GCGGCCATCGCACTCGGTTTCGCCCTGGTTGCCCACAGTCCTGAAATTGCCCTGTTCGGGTTCTTTGTCGTTTACGGTTTGTCCGGCTATGTGCTTGCTGCGGCCGGCATGTTCAGGCGCAGGAGCCTTTGACGCTTCGGAGCAGAAAATGAAACAGCATCTGGTAATTTTCGACACCACCCTGCGCGATGGCGAGCAGAGTCCCGGCGCCTCGATGACCCGGGAGGAAAAGATCCGCGTCGCCCGCCAGCTCGAGAAGATGCGGGTGGATGTCATCGAGGCAGGCTTTGCCGCGGCTTCGCCCGGCGATTTCGATGCCATCCGGGCGATTGCCAACGCCATCAAGGAGTCGACCGTCTGTTCGCTGGCGCGCGCCAACGAGAACGACATCCGCCAGGCGGGAGAGGCGATCAGGCCGGCGAGGTCGGGGCGTGTCCACACGTTCATCGCCACTTCGCCGATCCACATGGAGAAGAAGCTGCGCATGAGCCCGGATCAGGTCGTCGAACAGGCGATCAAGGCCATCGGCTGGGCCCGCGAGTATACGGATGACGTGGAATTCTCCGCCGAGGATGCCGGTCGCTCGGAACTCGATTTCCTGTGCCGGATCTTCGAGGAGGTCATCAAGGCCGGTGCGACGACGATCAACGTTCCCGACACGGTGGGTTACAACATTCCGTTCCAGTACGCCGAGACCATGCGCCAGTTGATCGAGCGCGTGCCCAACTCGGACCGGGTAATCTGGTCTGTGCATTGCCACAATGACCTCGGGCTGGCGGTGTCCAACTCGCTCGCCGCTGTCTTGGCCGGCGCGCGCCAGGTCGAGTGCACGATCAACGGCCTCGGCGAGCGGGCCGGCAACGCCTCGCTGGAAGAGGTGGTGATGGCGGTGCGCACGCGCAGCGACGTCTTCCCCGTGGAGACGCGGATCGACACGACGCAGATCGTTCCGGCCTCGAAGCTGGTATCGCAGATCACCGGTTATCCGGTGCAGCCCAACAAGGCGGTCGTCGGCGCCAACGCCTTCGCCCACGAAGCCGGCATTCATCAGGATGGCGTCCTCAAGCATCGCGAGACCTACGAGATCATGCGCGCCCAGGATGTCGGCTGGGCCCAGAACAAGCTCGTCCTCGGCAAGCATTCGGGGCGCAACGCCTTCAAGGCCCGCCTGCAGGAACTTGGCATCGAGCTGGAGAGCGACGAAGCGCTGAATGCCGCCTTTGCGCGTTTCAAGGAACTGGCGGACCGCAAGCACGAGATCTTCGACGAGGACCTTCACGCCCTGGTTTCGGAAGAACTGGTGACGCCGGAGAATGAACATTACAAACTCGTCTATTCGCACGTCTGTTCCGAAACCGGCGAGATGCCGCATGCCAGGGTGATCCTGAGTGTCGGCGGGGTCGAGCACAAGGGCGAGGCCAGTGGCGGCGGTCCGGTCGATGCCACGTTCAAGGCGATCGAGAGCATCGCCGGGAGCGGCGCCGAACTTCTTCTCTATTCGGTCAATGCCATCACCACGGGCACCGATGCCCAGGGTGAAGTGACGACCCGTCTCGCCAAGTCCGGCCGGATCGTCAATGGCAATGGCGCCGATACCGACATCGTCATCGCCTCGGCGCGCTCCTACCTGAATGCGCTGAACAGGCTGCACTCCAGCCTCGACCGGGTGCATGCCCAGGGCGACGTCTGATCGACACCGCTCCGCTGCCAGTTCGTCAGCCTGGCTGGACCGTCCTTTCCGGTCGAACCGGACGCGTGGCGCGGACGTAGAGAATGCTTGCGACGAACAGGACCGCCGCCAGCACGGTTTCGGTGATGGCGAGTCCTCGTGAAAGCCCGCTGTCACTGGTGGCGCGGGTCAGTCCTTCGAGCAGGTAGAACTGGATGAACAACAACAGCCATTTGTACGTATAGCGCTTGCCGCGCAGGATGCCGAACAGCGGCGCCAGCAGGAACACCGCCTTGAGCGCCAGCCACGAGCCGCCCGGCTTGAGCGGCGCCCAGCGGAGTTCCCAGGCGAGGCAGAGGAAAATCAGGGCGATCAGGCTGGCGCTGGCGATGAACTGATAACGTGTCGCTGTCACGGTCGACCCAGTTTCAGGGCGATATTTGCCAGCCGCCGGCCCTGGGCGAAGGCGAGCCGGCTTTCGGCGTCGGACAGCAGCGGGTCGCCGTCGGCGCCGGCGACATGGCTGGCGCCATAGGGCGTTCCGCCCCGCTGGGTATGGCCGACATCCGGCTCCGTGAACGGCAGGCCCATGACCAGCATTCCGTGATGGATCAGCGGCAGGGTCATCGACAGCAGGGTCGCCTCGTTGCCGCCGTGCTGGCTGCCGCTCGAGGTGAACACGCAGGCCGGCTTGCCGACCAGCGTACCGTTCTGCCAGGCGGCGAGCGTGCCGTCCCAGAAATACTTCATCGGCGCCGCCATGTTGCCGAAGCGGACCGGGCTGCCCAGCGCCAGGCCGAGGCATTCCTCAAGATCGGCCGCCTCGACGTAGGGCGCCCCGCAGTCAGGAACGGCAGCTTCCGCCACTTCGCAGACCGTCGACACCCGCGGCACCGTGCGCAGCCGCGCCTGCGCGCCGGGAACCGACTCGATCCCGCGCGCGACCCGTTCGGCGAGGGCGCGCACCGAGCCGCGGTGGCTGTAATAGAGAACGAGGATGTCAGGCATGGTCGGCTATTATACGGCCCCATGCAGACCCATTCCCGCTATCGTCGGCCGGCGCCCAGGCAGGGCGTGCCGCTGACGATCTTCCGCCGTTTCCGCAGCGAGAACATGATGCAGACCAGTTCCGCGCTGGCCTTCACGACGCTGATGGCGCTGGTCCCGCTGGTCACGCTCGTGCTGTCGGTCGCCGATGCCGTTCCGTACCTGAGTCTGCTGCTGACCCGGCTCGAAGTGCTGATTCGGGACGCATTGCTGCCGAGCAGCGCGGCGGGGACGATTTCCGGCAGCATATCCCGCTTTTCGCACCGTGCGCAGCAGTTGACCGTGGCCGGCATCGCTTTCCTCAGCATCACCGCGTTCCTCCTGATGCACACCATCGAACGCGCGTTCAATCACGTCTGGCAGGTCCAGCCGCGGCCCTTCCTGGCCCGGCTCAAGCTCTATCTGTTCGCGATCGCCGTCTGGCCATTCGTCCTGGCCGCCGTGGCCGCCGCCATCTCGTTCGCCGTCACGACTTCGCTCGGCTTCGTCGAGGATGTGGAGTGGGTGCGCCGCGCCTCACTCAAGGCGATATCGGTGACCGTCCTCGGCATGTGCTTCTCGTTTCTCTACCACGCCGTGCCGAATGCGCCGGTATCGTGGCGCGGGGCAGTGCTCGGCGGTGTCTTCGCCTCGCTGGCCTTCGCCATCATGCAGAAGCTCTTCGAGTGGTACCTGGCGAGTTCGGCAATCCTGAAGAGCGTCTACGGCGCCTTTGCCGCATTCCCGATCTTCCTGCTCTGGCTGCACCTGAGCTGGGCGGTCGTTCTGTTCGGGGGATTGATCGCCGCTACCGCTCTTCCACCGTCCCGCCCGTCTCGTCCGACTCGTCCGGCTCGACGCTGAAGACCTCGATGCTCGAGGTCTGCTCGGTCAGGGCCGTCGGGCGGACCTCGCGGATCTCGACGTTGTCCTGCTCGACGAGGACGATCAGGCGATTCTCGTGTTCCTTCATTTGTCCGGTCGGGGCCACCAGCGCCTGGCCGGTGCGCAACGGCGGCATCTCGGGCAGGATCAGTGCGGAGAATCTGCCGGCCTCGAGTTCGACGGGCCTGATGATCTGTGCGGCGATGGCCCCTGCGGCGAGTTGCTGCATCCCCAGTTCGATATGCTCGGGATTCTCCGAGATCGCCCAGCGCACGATGCCCACATGCCAGTTGTGGACCGCCTCGGCGGCGTGTTCGCCCGTGGGCCGAACGGCAACGATGTCGCCGACCCGCAGCTGCGATGTCTCGCCCGACATGTGCATCAGCGAGTAGCCGTCGGGACTCTCGTTGATCACCATCCACTCGCTTGTCTGACCTTCCGTTCCAGGGTGGCGGACCCGTTGCCAGAGCTGCTCCAGTCCGGCGCAGAGGTTGACCCGGTAGGACTGGCGGCGGCGCGGGAACCTTCGCTTTGCCGGCTGGCCCCAAAGCGCCGCCAGCCGGCGCAATACGCCGCGGCCGGCCGGGGTATCGGCGAATTCCGGGAGTCCCAGGGTCGCCGCCGGCGCTCCCTTGCCCAGGGCGGCGAGATGCTCCCGCGTGTCGCGGGCGACGATATCGCAGGCAAAATAGAGGGGAAAGGTGTCGCCGGGCGGCTGGCGCCGCGCCAGGGCATGCGCCGGAAAGTCCCTGTCCAGGGCGACCCAGAAGACGCCGCTGCGGTCCTGCGGCGGGCTCTCGAGGATGTCGACGGGCCGCACGCACGCCGCGATGTAGTCGGCAATGAACTCGAGTTCGCTGGAGTGGAACGACGCTGGCTGGGCGATTGCGGCCAGCAGGACGCGCAGATACGACTGCTGGATGGTAGGCTCGTTGTCTGGCCCGGGCGTCTCCGCGAGACCGAGCCGGCGCGACGTGCGGTACGCCGCATGGAGCTGCTGCCAGATTCCGACGCCGTTGGGCGAGGCAACCAGATGGCTGATGCGGATGTGCCAGGCGGTGCACGTCATGATCCGCCGCAGGGTATCCTGCGGCGGGCGCACAGGGGAAGCGGCCGGCGGGTCGAACAGTTCCGCGAGCGTGTTGGAGTATTCCTGGGTCAGCGCCTCAAGGAACTCCTGGATGATGCCGATGCGCTGCCGGACCTTGCGCGAAACGGGTAGCGTGACTTCATGCAGCATTGGCAGCTGGGCCATGACGATCCTCGCGGCCTGCTCGAAAAGCAGGTCGAGGAGTCGCGTGCGCTGTCCGGCGGCGAGCGGCGACTCGCGCAACAGCAAGACCTGTCTGAGAAGCTGGCCGGCATCGTCGCAACCGGTTCTGCCGGTTGCCCGGGCGAGCCACTCCATGATGGCCTTGCTCCTGCCATCAGCGGAACGTCGGGAAGGTCTGGCGGCGCCGTGCGACATGATGAGCGCTCAGAATAACCAATTGTGACGAATCTTGCCATGTCGCAACGCCCGGCAACGGTCACGCCTCGCCATCGCGTGCCGCGTGACCGCCGAATCGCCTTCGGGGATATTGTATTTCCTTGATCAGGCGATATAATCCCCGGTCTTTTCTAGAGCAACGAAAGAATTTCCATGGTTGTCATCCGCCTTGCCCGCAGTGGCGCCAAGCAGCGTCCCTTCTACAACATGGTCGTGGCCGATTCGCGCAGCCGCCGCGATGGTCGCTTCGTCGAGCGCATTGGTTTTTACAATCCGGTTGCCGCCGGCGCTGCGGAAGGGCTGCGTGTCGCCGTCGACCGTCTTGCCTACTGGCAGCAGAACGGCGCCCGGGTGTCGCCGACCGTTGCCCGCCTGGTCAAGCAACACGCCGCCCGGCAGGCCGCGTAAGCGGTCCGCGCCTTGGCCGGCGACGACATCGTCGTTCTGGGGCGGCTCGCCGACCCGTACGGGATGCAGGGCTGGCTCAGGTTGTATGCATTTGCCGACGATCCTCTTTCCTGGGGCGGGATGCCGGTCTGGTGGGTTGGCAGGGAAGGTGGCCCGTGGCGCGAATGCCGGCTGAAGAGCCTGAAGGCGCATGGCGAGGGACTGGTGGTTCTGCTGGATGGCGTTGCCGACCGCACGGCGGCCGAGGCGCTGAAGGGGTTTCTGGTCGGGGCGCCGCGCGCCGCGTTGCCGAAGACGGAAGAGGACGAGTTCTACTGGGTCGATCTGGTCGGACTGGAAGTCGTCAACACCGCGGGTGAACGGCTCGGCAAGGTGGCCGGGTTGATCGAAACCGGGGCCAACGCGGTGTTGCGCGTGGCGGACGATGATGGCGCCGAACGCCTGCTGCCGTTTGTTTCGGCGGTGGTGCTGGCGGTCGACAGGGAAGCGGGACGGATTCGTGTGGAGTGGGGCGGCGACTGGTGATCCGGTTCGACTGCGTTACCATTTTCCCGGAGATGTTCGCCGCGGTGACGCAAAACGGCGTAACCCGCCGGGCGCTGGAAGAGAAGCGCTGGGTGTTGCAGGCGTGGAATCCGCGCGATTTCGCCGGGAATGCCTGGGGCCGGGTCGATGATCGCCCCTTCGGTGGCGGGCCGGGCATGGTGATGCAGCCGGGCCCGCTGGAAAAGGCGATCGCCGCCGCGCAGGCAGGACAGCGTGCGGCGGGACTGGCGAACAGCCGGGTCATCTGCCTGACGCCGCAGGGCGCGCCGCTGACGCATCAGCGGGTCATGCAGCTGGCGACCGGCGAAGAGGGCTTGATCCTGCTTTGCGGTCGTTATGAAGGAATCGACGAGCGGCTGATCGAGCGCTGTGTCGATGAAGAAATTTCGATCGGAGATTTCGTTCTCTCCGGCGGCGAGTTGCCGGCGATGGTGTTGATCGATGCCGTCGTCCGTCAGTTGCCGGGGGTGTTGGGGGATGCCGCTTCGGCGGTGGAGGATTCGTTTGCAGCCGGGCTGCTGGAATGTCCGCACTACACGCGGCCCGAAGTGTACGAAGGTCAGGCAGTGCCGGAAGTGCTGATGTCCGGCGACCACAAGAGAATTCGCCGCTGGCGGCTGAAACAGTCGCTGGCGCGGACCCGGAAGCGCCGGCCGGATTTGCTGGCGCACCGCGGGTTGACCGCGGAAGAAGCGCAACTCCTCACCGAAATCGCCGGCGAGGAGCAATGCGGTGAGTAGATGTTCATAATTTTCAAGGATCTCACATGAACCTGATTCAACAACTGGAACAAGAAGAAATTGCCCGGCTGGGCAAGACCATTCCCGAATTCGCGCCAGGCGACACCGTCGTCATCCAGGTCAAGGTCAAGGAAGGCACGCGCGAGCGTCTGCAGGCGTACGAAGGCGTCGTCATCGCCAAGCGTAACCGCGGCCTGAATTCCTCCTTCATCGTCCGCAAAATTTCTTCCGGCGAAGGCGTCGAGCGGACCTTCCAGACCTATTCGCCACTGGTCGCGGCCATTGAGGTCAAGCGACGTGGCGATGTCCGTCGCGCCAAGCTCTACTACCTGCGCGAGCGTTCCGGCAAATCGGCGCGGATCAAGGAAAAGCTGGTCCGCAAGGCTCCCCGGACGGCTGCCTGAGCGGTTTCCGGAGGGCACAAGCAAACGGGGCGCTGCGGCGCCCCGTTGTCATTTTCGCCCTCTTTTTGGTGTCGACCGCAACAGGCTGAAGTCAGTCACCGGTTTCGTGGCGCGATCGAGGCTAGCGACGCCTTAGCGTGGCGCAAACGGTCTTGACGATGCTTAACACGCTTGCGCGGGCATCGGGTTCCAAGTCTGCCATTAGGGCTGAGATACGCTGGGCTTCCGCATAGGCCGTATCGGGATATTCAGCCAGCAGGTCGGCAATGCTGGTATCAAGGAACGCGGCAATTTGCTCAAGGGTTGCCAGTGACGGCAGCGTTGCCCCGCGCTCGAAGCGCGAGATCGATTCCGGTTCCATTCCCAGGCGCTCGGCCAAGGTGGCCTGCGTCCAGCCTCTGGTCTTCCGGGTTCTGGCTAGATTTTTCCCCAAGCGCTTGGGGAGGGGTATGTCGGAGAGTGTATCAACCATGAATGTGGCCTGAATAGGTCATTCATGGTTGTTTTTATGGAGTGATTCTGACAGAATTCAAAAAGTTGAATTTACTGGTCATATTGTGTCTATATGTGTGCTGCGGACTGCTGTCTGTCCACGCTAATTCGGGAGATTCGTGCATGAAAAATCGGGTTGTCGTAATCGCCGCGATGTTACTTGGCATGGGGTCGAGTTGTTTTGCTCAGAGTGTGCCGCCGGTTCAGGAAATCACCAGGCAAGTCATCAAGGCGGCCACGAGTTACAAGGACGCGATTGCCTGCGCTGATGAGGGCAAGATTGGCGCGAAGGATATTGCGGCCTTGGTTCCCTGGAAGACATTTTATGGTCGGCCGGATGCGATGTACGCCGTATTGTGGGGAGGAGATATTGGCTGTGCGGGCGGCTCTGGGACGAATGGAACGCACGTATCTATCGTCACGATTGGCGCTGGCGATTCGTATATTGTCGATCCGCTTCAATCTTCGCCGGTCATTCAATTTGATAGCCCGGTGCGATATGTCAGCCGAATTGTGGGAAATACCCGCGATTCGATGATTCTCGAAGGATTGGAGTACGGGCCGGAAGACTCCAACTGTTGCCCGTCGATTGTGGTGCGCTTCACCCTGAAGTTGGACGAGAAGGGGAACTGGAAGCTGGCCGAGAAGAAGGTGATGCCGCCAAGGAAATAGCCTGACTGCTCGTCGTTGTCGGGTTTCTGTATTGTGAGGAAGATTTTATGTTGAAGTCGTTTGTAATATCCGTTGCGCTCTCCTTATTCGTGGTGACTGTTGGCGGTTGCCAATCGGCCGGCCCCAAGTACCAGAATGTCCGTTCTTACAGCGAAGGGCTGGCTGCCGTGCAGGCAAGCAACGGACGTTGGGGGTTCGTTAACGAACAACAGGTATGGGTGATCCCGGCGAAATTTGAAGACGCCAAGGGGTTTTCGAATGGAAAAGCGGCTGTCAGGATGAATGGACGGTGGGGATTCATCAATAGACGTGGCGAATGGTTGTGACGACCACTGGTGAAAAGGGCGCTTCGGCACCCTTTTCTGCGTTTTCTTGGTTTTTGCCTTGAATCTGGCGTCGACCGCAACAGGCCGGTTCAATCTTGCGTCTTGTCGCGTTCGATCAGTGCGTACGCCGAATGGTTGTGGATCGACTCGAAGTTCTCCGACTCGACGACGTAGGCGTCGATGCGCGCTTCAGCGTTGAGACGCGCGGCGACGTCGCGAACCATGTCCTCGACGAACTTGGGATTGTCATAGGCGCGTTCGGTGACAAATTTCTCGTCCGGGCGCTTGAGCAGGCCGAACAACTCGCACGAGGCTTCCGTCTCGACCAGTTGCACGATTTCCTCGATCCACACGAAGTCGTTGGTGCGGGCGGTGACGGTGACGTGCGACCGCTGGTTGTGCGCGCCGCGCTCGGAGATCTTCTTCGAGCACGGGCACAGGCTGGTCACCGGGACGACGACCTTGACCGAGGTGGCGATCTCGCCGTGGCAGATGTCGCCGATGAAGGTGACGTCGTAGTCCATCAGGCTCTGGACGCCGGAAACCGGGGCGGTCTTGTTGATGAAGTAGGGAAAATTCATCTCGATGTGACCGGTTTCGGCTTCCAGCTTGACGACCATGTCGCGCAGCATGACCGGGAAGTTCTCGACCGAAATCTCGCGTTCGTGGCTGTTCAGGATCTCCACGAAGCGCGACATGTGGGTGCCCTTGAAGTTGTGCGGCAGCCCGACGTACATGTTGAAGACAGCGATGGTGTGCTGACTGCCGGCTGACTTGTCCCGCACCCTGACCGGGTGGCGGATGGCCTTGATGCCCACCTTGTTGATGGCGATGCGGCGCGTGTCGGCCGAACTCTGGACGTCGGGGATCGGGAAATGGGGAGTGTTCATCAACGGTGCCGTCGCTTCTATGGTGTATGGCCTCGCGCCCGTATGGCGCGCAGGATGCCGTCCTTGTCCAGGCCGAGTTCGGCGAGAAGTTGTCCCTGCTCGCCATGGTCGATGAAGCGGTCGGGCAGTCCGAGGCGGATGAGCGGCACGTCGAGGCAATGTTCCGTCAGGACACGTCCGACCTCCGAACCCGCGCCGCCGATCACGGCGTTCTCTTCGACGCTGACCAGCAGCGAATGGTTCCCGGCCAGTTCGACGATCAGTTCGGCATCGATCGGCTTGACGAAGCGCATGTTGATGACGGTGGCGTCAAGCTCCTCGCCGGCGGCGAGGGCTGCGGCAACCAGGCTGCCGAAGGCGAGCAGGGCGACGCCCGAGCCGCGGCGGATGATCTCGCCCCTGCCCAGCGGCAGGGTGTCGAGGTTCGCTTCCGGGACCGTACCCATGCCGCCGCCACGCGGGTAGCGAACCATGCTCGGGCAGTCCAGCGCATAGGCGGTCGACAGCATGCGGCGGCACTCGGCCTCGCCGGCCGGGGTCATGACCACCATGTTCGGGATGCAGGTGACGAAGGAAAGATCGAAGGTCCCGTGGTGCGTCGGCCCGTCGGCGCCGACCAGGCCGCCGCGGTCGACCGCGAAGACGACGGGAAGATTCTGCAGCGCGACGTCGTGGATCAGCTGGTCGTAGGCGCGCTGCAGGAAGGTCGAGTAGATGGCGACCACCGGCTTCAGTCCCTCGCAGGCGAGGCCGGCGGCGAAGGTCACGGCGTGCTGCTCGGCGATGCCGACATCGAAGTAGCGGTCCGGGTGCTCGCAGGCGAAGCGCACCAGACCGGAACCTTCGCGCATCGCCGGGGTGATGCCGACGAGGCGCGAATCCGCCCTGGCCATGTCGCACAGCCAGTCGCCGAAGACCTGGGTATAGGTCAGCTTGCCGGGGCCCTTGGCCGACTGGATCCCTTCGCCCGGGGCGAACTTCGAGACGCCGTGGTAGAGGATGGGGTCGGCCTCGGCCAACTTGTAGCCCTGGCCCTTCTTGGTGATGACGTGGAGGAACTTGGGACCCTTGAGGTCGCGCAGGTTCTCCAGCGTCGGAATCAGGGCGTCGAGGTCGTGGCCGTCGATCGGGCCGTAATACTGGAAGCCGAATTCCTCGAACAGCGTGCCGGGGGCGATCATTCCCTTGACGTGCTCCTCGGCGCGCCGCGCCAGTTCGAGCAACGGCGGCGCGAAGCCGAGCATGTGGCGGCCGGCCTCGCGGGCGGCGTTGAAGGTCCTGCTCGAGGTCAGGCGGGTCAGGATATTGTTCAACGCGCCGACCGGCGGCGAGATCGACATCTCGTTGTCATTGAGGATGACCAGCATGTCGGCGTCGGCGACACCGGCATTGTTGAGCGCCTCGAAGGCCATGCCGGCCGACATCGCGCCATCGCCGATGATGGCGATCGCCTTGTGCTCCTCGCCTTTCTGCCTTGCGGCCAGGGCCATGCCCAGCGCGGCCGAGATCGACGTCGACGAGTGACCGACGCCGAAGGTGTCATGCGGGCTCTCGCTGCGCTTGGGAAAGCCGGAAACGCCGCCCTGCATGCGCAGCCGGCTCATCCCGGCGCGGCGCCCGGTAAGGATCTTGTGCGCATAGCACTGATGGCCGACGTCCCAGACCAGCCGGTCTTCCGGCGTATCGAAGACGGTGTGCAGGGCGATGGTCAGTTCGACGGTGCCCAGATTGGACGACAGGTGGCCGCCGGTCTGCGCCACCGAGTCGATCAGGAAGGCGCGCAGTTCCGTCGCCAGTTGCGGCAGCTGCTTGCGCTCCAGGCGGCGCAGGTCGGCCGGGCTTTTGATCTTGTCCAGCAGGGAGAAGGCGCTCATTTCGGGATTCAGAATTGCCGGTGACAGATGAAGTCCGCCAGTTCGCTCAGGCGGGTGGCGCGCTTGCCGAAGATGGCGAGGGCGGCGAGCGCATCGGCCCGCAGTTCCCCGGCATAGCTGCGGGCGGCGTCGAGACCGAGCAGGCGGACATAGGTCGGCTTCTCGGCGGCATCGTCCTTGCCGGCGGTCTTGCCGAGCGTGGCGGTGCTCGCCGTGCAGTCGAGAATGTCGTCGACCACCTGGAACATGAGGCCGGCGCGTTTGGCGAAACGGTCGAGATTGCCGCGCTCGTCGGCGCTTGGCGGATGGCCGGCGAGGGCGCCGAGCAGGATGGCGGCGCGGATCAGGGCGCCGGTCTTGAGCGCGTGCATCAGTTCCAGTTGCGGCTGATCGAGTTCCTGGCCGACCGCCGCGAGGTCGATCGCCTGGCCGCCGGCCATGCCGCGCGAACCGCTGGCGCGGGCCAGCAGGGCGATCATTTCGATCTGGCGCGCCGGGTCGCCGGCAGGCTCGCCGGCGAGCAGCTCGAAGGCCAGGGTTTGCAGGCTGTCACCGACGAGCAGGGCGGTCGCTTCGTCGAACTCGACGTGACAGGTCGGGCGGCCGCGGCGCAGCACGTCGTCGTCCATGCACGGGAGGTCGTCGTGCACCAGCGAGTAGGCGTGGATCAGCTCGACCGCGCAGCCGATGCGGTCCAGCCTCTCCGGGGCGGCTCCGGTCAGTTCGCCGGCTGCCCAGACGAGCAGCGGGCGGATACGCTTGCCGCCGCCCAGCGTCGCATAGCGCATGGCGTCGTGCAGGCGGGCGGGAATGCTGTCGGCGGGGGGGAGGAAACGGCTCAGCGCCGCTTCGACATGGGCCTGCGTGGCCGCCATCCAGTCGGCGATGGCGGGGGCGCTCACCGAGCGTCCAGACTGTCGGGGTCGACGTCCTTGAACTGGCCATTTTCAAGGATGCGAACCTGCTGCTCGGCATCGGCCAGCTGCGCCTGGCAGTGCTTCATCAGCTCCATTCCACGGCGATAGGCGGCAATCGACGCTTCGAGCTCGAGCTTGCCGTCTTCCATGCTGTGGACGATGGCTTCGAGCTCGGCGAGGGCGGTCTCGAATTTCATGTCGGTGGCGGGGGCGTGATCCATGGCGACCGGATTCGGGGAAACACGGAAAAATACTCCATCAGTGGCTCCGCGGTCAAATTGAGCGGAGGCCGCGCGACCATGGCGAGGGCTGCCTGCGTCCCGCAAGCCCGATCGGGGTGGAACCGGGAACTTCGCCGCTTGCCCCGGGCGGCGCGGTAAAATCCGCCGTCCTGACATTTCCGAGCCGCCCGTCAATGCAATCCCTCTGGATGCTGGTCGCCAGCCTGTTTTTTGCCAGCATGGGGGTTTGCGTCAAGCTGGCGGCGGAGACGCATTCGGCGGTCGAGATCACCTTCTATCGCAGTTTCGTCGCGCTGCTCCTGATGTTCGGGCTGGTGCGCCTGCGCGGGGTGCGGCTGGCGACCCCGCACTGGCGCTGGCAAGTCAGCCGCGGGATCGTCGGATTCTCGGCGCTGTTCGCCTATTTCCATGCCATTGCCCTGCTGCCGCTGGCGACGGCGGTGACGCTCAACTACACGTCGGCCATCTTTCTCGCCATCTGCCTGGCGCTGGCCGGAATGCGCCTGGGCGTCGGAATACTCGGGGCGCTGGGAGTCGGCCTCGTCGGGGTGGCGCTGCTGCTCAAGCCGACCCTGCATGCCGACCAGCTGGGCGCCGGGCTGATCGGGCTCGCTTCCGGTGTGCTGGCCGGAATGGCTTATTTCAGCGTGCGCGAACTCGGCGCCCGCGGTGAACCGGAAACCCGCACGGTCTTCTATTTCTCGCTGGTTTCCGCGATCTGCGCCGGGCTCTGGCTGTCGTTCAGCGACCTGCATGCGGTCGACCTGCGCAGCGGCCTGCTTCTCCTCGGCGTCGCCTTCTTCGCGACGCTGGCCCAGCTGGCCATGACGCGCGCCTTTACGCGCGGCAAGACGCTGCTCTCGGCGGCGCTCGCCTACAGCACTGTGATCTTTTCGAGCCTCTTCGGCGCGCTGCTCTGGGGCGAGGTGCTCGACGCCTCGGCGTGGCTGGCCATCGGGCTGATCGTCGCGTCGGGCATCGCGGCGACGCATTTTTCCCGCGCCAGCCCCGGCGAACAGGATTAAACTGGCAGCAGACAACACCGGAGATCCGCCATGATCGTCATCGACCAGCAACCTCAGCGTGTCAGCGTTTCCGTCTTCGGCGAATTCACGCTGGCCGATTACCGGGAGTTCGAGGAGGTGGTCAATTTCAAGGTCAGGTTCGAAGGGCCGGTCGACCTTTATTTCGACCTCAGCCAGATGGCCGACCTGACCATCGATGTCGCGTGGGAGGAGATCAAGTTCTCGCGCGCCCATGCCGACGACTTCAGGCGGGTTGCGGTGGTCACCGACAGTCAGTGGGTCACCTGGAGCGCGTGGCTGTCGCAGACCTTCGTCAGCGCCGATGTCGAGGTCTTCGACAACGCCGACGACGCCGTTTCCTGGCTGGATTCCGGGCAATGAGCTTCACGACGCTGGTCGATGTCGCCACGCTGGCCGGCCATCTCGGCGACCCGGACTGGCGGGTCGTCGATGTGCGCCATCAGTTGTCCGACGTTGGCTACGGCGAGCGGGCGCATGCCGCTGGCCATATTCCGGGGGCGGTCTTCCTGCATTGCGACCGCGATCTCTCGGGGTCGCCGACCGGCAGCAACGGTCGCCATCCCTGGCCGGGGCGCGACCGCCTGGCGGCGCGCCTCGGCGAGATCGGCATCGGGCCGCGGACCCAGGTGGTCGCGTACGACGACGCCCAGGGAATGATTGCCGGGCGCCTGTGGGCGCTCCTGCGCTGGCTCGGCCATGAGCGCGTGGCCCTGCTCGACGGCGGGCTGCAGGCGTGGCAGGCGGCGGGCGGGGCGATGACGGCGCTGCCGGCGAACGCCGGGCGGGTTGATTTCGAGGTGAACGAGGGGGCCGGGCCGGTGACCGCCGATGACGTGCTGGAGCGTCTGGAGACGCCGGGAATGCGTCTGGTCGATGCGCGCGGCCCCGACCGTTACCGTGGCGAGAACGAAACGATCGACCCGGTCGGCGGCCACATCCCTGGCGCGGTCAACCGCTTTTTTCGCGACAATCTCCGGGCCGACGGGCGCTACAAGCCGGCCGCCGAGTTGCGCGCCGAATGGCTCGCCGTGCTCGCCGGCACGCTGCCGGAACAGGTCGTTCATCAGTGCGGTTCCGGGGTTTCGGCCTGCCACAACCTGCTGGCCATGGAAATCGCCGGTTTGCCAGGATCGCGTCTCTATGCCGGCTCGTGGAGCGAATGGTGTGCCGACCCAGGGCGGCCTTGCGTGACCGGTGACCGATGACCGGATTTCTCGACAAACATTGTCGCAGGTCAAGGCGGCGCTCCGATGCTTGCGACTAAATGATGCGATTGGCAATTCTAGTGAGGAAAGGTGAGCCATGTTGACACTGCAAGACTGCATCGAACTGTCCGAACTGACCGAGGAAGAAATTCTCGCCATTGCGGAGCACGAGCACATCCCGGAAATGGTGGCGCTGGAAATGGGCAACTACCTTGTCCATACGGAAGCCGGCGAAAAGCGGATCAAGGGGATGATCGTCGACGACATCAAGCATGCTCAGGATACCGGCAATGCCGAACATGCCGCGGTGCTCAAGAATGTTCTGAAGCACTACATGGAGCATCACCACACCGGTCCCGCCTGAGGAGAGGGATGGCCACGGGGGCCGCGCGGAGGGTTTGTTGCATTCTTGCAACAGGTGCGGCGGCTCGCTGATGGCAGCCGTCAAGCCGTCGGGAAAGTGCGCTGACGAGCGGCGGGAAGCAGGGGGTTGGCCAGGCTTGGCGATACGCCGGTGCACCTCATTCCGGGCGGGCAGTCGCCGGTCCGGCAGCCGGCAGCCGGGCCAGCGCCCAGGCGACGTGTTCGCGAACGATGAGGGAGGGGTGGTCGGCGCGGCTACCTAGCGCCGGGCGAGTTTCGGCCGAATCGCCGGAATTGCCCAGTGCCACGGCGATATTGCGCAACCAGCGCTCATGGCCGATGCGGCGGATCGGGTTGCCGGCCAGCCGTTCATTGAATTCCGCCTCGGTCCAGGCAAAAAGCTCGACCAGCCGGGCTTCGTCAAGCCCGTGGCGCGGTGCGAATTCCGGGTCGCCGGACTGCGCGAAGCGGTTCCACGGGCAGCAGAGCTGGCAATCGTCGCAGCCGTAGATGCGGTTGCCGAGCAGCGGGCGGAATTCCTCGGGAATGCTGCCGGCCAGTTCGATGGTCAGGTAGGAAATGCAGCGCCGCGCGTCGACGCGGTTGGGCGCGGTGATCGCCCCAGTGGGGCAGGCGTCGAGGCAGGCCGTACACGTACCGCAATGTTCCTCGAGCGGCGCGTCCGGGGTCAGCGGCAGATCGCAGTAGATTTCGCCGAGAAAGCGCCAGGAACCTTGCTGCGACAGCAGCAGCGTATGCTTGCCGCGCCAGCCGAGGCCGGCCCGTTGCGCGAAATGCACTTCCATGACCGGCGCCGAATCCGAGAAGACGCGGTAGCCGAACGGGCCGGCCAGCGAGGCGATCGCCGTGGCCAGCCGCTGCAGGCGGTGACGCACGACCTTGTGGTAATCGCGGCCCTGCGCATAGCGTGAAATCGCCGCCTGTCCGGGCTCGCCGACGATCTTGCCGTGCGGCAGGTAGTCGACCGCGGCAGAGATCACGGTCACCGTCCCGGCATGGAGCCGCCGCGGGTCGGCGCGCAATTCCGCATGACGGGCCATATAATCCATCTCCCCGTGGCAGCCGGCGCCCAGCCAGTCGCGCAGATGTTCCGCCGCCCCCGTGGTGTCGGCGCGCGCGAAGCCGAGCGCGGCGAAACCCAGTTCCCCGCCGGCCTGACGGATGGCTTCCTTCAGCGCCGCATCATCCAGCCTGGAGTTCGGATCGTGCATAGCACCGATAGTACCGCCGTTCTTGCCTTGCCCGACGAGGCGGCCACGCAGCGCCTCGGCCAATCGCTGGCGCCGGCGCTGCAGCCGGGAATGGTGATTTTTCTCGAAGGCGACCTCGGCGCCGGGAAGACGACGCTGGTTCGCGCCCTGATCCGGGCGCTCGGTCATCCGGGGCCGGTGAAGAGCCCGACGTATTCTCTTGTTGAAGTTTACGTAGTTTCGAGCTTATACTTATATCACTTTGATTTTTATCGTTTCGAGTCACCGGAGGAGTTTCTCGATGCGGGCCTTGATGAATACTTCCACGACAACACCGTCTGCCTGGTCGAATGGCCGGAGCGTGCTCAAGGCTGCGTGCCCGAGCCCGACCTGCGACTGCGTCTTGAACATGCGGGTTCCGGCCGTGTCCTCGAGGCCGTCGCCCGGTCACTGGAGGGGCAGCAATGCATAAGGGCCATCCACACAGCGGCGGGCGACGGCGGCTCCTGCGCTATGCCGGCGCCTCGCTGATCCTCTCCGTTTCACCGCTGGCCGGCGCCGCGGCGAAACAGCCCGTGGTCCTGTCGGTGCGCATCTGGCCGGCCGCCGACTACACGCGGGTCACCCTGGAGCACGACCGGCCGCTGAAATTCACGCATTTCACCGTCGAGGATCCCGACCGCCTGGTCGTCGATATCGAGGGCGTCGAGTTCAACAGCGTCCTCGACAGCATCGCGCGCAAGGTGACGACCGACGATCCGTACATCAAGCTGTTGCGGGCCGGGCGCTACAAGCCGGGCGTCGTGCGCCTGGTCATGGACCTCAAGTCGAAGGTTGCGCCGCAGGTCTTCGAGGTCAAGCCGGTCGGCGAATACGCCCATCGGCTGGTGCTCGATGTCTACCCGCTGACGCCGGTCGACCCGCTGATGTCGCTGGTCGAGGGGCGCAAG
Organism: Dechloromonas sp.; assembly: GCA_017302355.1. The sequence goes on along the minus strand of JAFLDQ010000006.1, from coordinate 12,277 downwards.
GATGCCGTCGAGCCGCTGCAACTCGATCCCGAGCCCAAGCCCCAGGAGGCGCCGACGAAAAAGGCCGAGCCGGCGTCGGCGCCGGAAGCTCCGGAAATCCGGACCGCGCGCAAGTCGGGCAAGCCGATCGTCGACCGGCTGGTCACCATCACCCTCGATCCCGGGCATGGCGGCGAAGATCCTGGCGCGGTCGGCCGCGGCGGGACCTACGAGAAGACCGTCACGCTGGCGGTCGCCAGGCGCCTCAAGGCGCGCCTGGATGCCGAGCCGAACATGCGCGCCGTGCTGACGCGCGACTCGGACTTCTTCGTGCCCCTGCAGATGCGCGTGCAGAAGGCGCGTCGCGTGCAGTCCGACCTCTTCCTGTCGATCCACGCCGACGCCTGGGTCAAGCCCGATGCCCGCGGTTCGTCGGTGTTTGTCCTGTCCGAGCGCGGGGCGTCGAGCACGCAGGCCCGCATGCTCGCCCAGCGCGAGAACGATGCCGACCTGGTCGGTGGCGTCAATCTTGGCGCCAAGGATCTGTTCCTCGCCCGCACCCTGCTCGATCTGTCGCAGACCGCGACGATCAACGACAGCCTCAAGCTGGGAAAATACTTGCTCGGCGAACTCGGTTCGGTCAATACGCTGCACAAGACGAGTGTCGAGCAGGCCGGCTTTGCGGTCCTCAAGGCCCCGGATATCCCTTCGGCGCTGATCGAGACGGCGTTCATCTCCAATCCCGACGAAGAGCGCCGGCTGAATGACGATGCCTACCAGAACAAGCTGGCCGATGCCATCGTCCGCGGCGTGAAACAGTATTTCATCAAGCATCCGCCTGGCCCGAAGGCCAAACTGGCGAGCATCGCCTGACGCGCGAAGCAGGAACGGCCGTCGCCGGCAACCGGCGGAAAAAAGAAGCCCGCACGAGGCGGGCTTAAATCCGTCCAGAGGACTGGAGGAGGAGACGCGTTCAGTATACACATTGGCTTGTTGCGCCGCAACAAACCGGTTGCATTCGCGTCTTTCCGTGTTGCAGATAGGCGAAAGCCCCTTGAGGGGGGCAAGGGGCTTTCAAGGCGGCCGGGTTTTGCGAGGGGGAGAGGTGAGCCGCCCACGCTGAAGGGCTTCAGCGCATGTCTGCAAGATAGCGGGGTTCGGCCGCCGGCTCAAGTAACCGATTGCAACGGTTTGTGGCGAGTATGTACCGCTGGCGCCGCTCAGTGTGCGGCAGACTTCATCGCCAGCTATCCCGAGGCCGCCAGCGTGTCGTAGCAGGCGACCCGGTTGCGCCCGTTCTGCTTGGCCCAGTAGAGCGCCGCATCGGCGCGGTCGATGATGGCCGTCGGCGTGTCGTTGGCCAGCAAGTGACAGATGCCGACGCTCACCGTGACCCGGCCGGCGTCGCCAAAGGCATGATGTTCGACCGTTTCACGAAAGCGCTCGAACGCCCGCTCGGCGCTGTTCTGGCTTGCCGGTTGCAGAACGGCGATGAATTCCTCGCCGCCAAAGCGGAACAACTGGTCGTCGTAGCGGAAGGACTCGCGCATCAACTGGGCGAAGCGGACCAGCACGGCGTCGCCGGCGAGGTGTCCCCAGGTATCGTTGATCTGCTTGAAATGATCGATGTCGCAGACGGCCAGCCAGTGGCCGTCGTTGCCTGCGCCGTGGCGGCGGGCGGGACCGGCGAGGCCGTCGGCGGTCTCGTCGCCGGCAGCCTTGCCGAGCACCTCGAACAGATGCTTGTCGAAGGTCTTGCGGTTGGCGAGACCGGTCAGGGTGTCGGTCTCCCCGTAGTCGAGCAGCGAGACATGGTGTCCGAAATACTCGACGAGACCCGTCAGCAGCCCGCGGCGGTCGTCCGGAAAGCCGGCGGGCAGGGATATGTCGATCAGATAGATCAGCTGATCCTGCCGGATCACCGGGAAAACCAGCCGGTCGGCGCGGCTGGCGGGTGCTGCGCGAACCATGGCGCGCTCGTCCTGGCAACGCCGCAGCAACGGATCGTGGTCGATCGGCCGGCAGTGACGGCGCTCCGGCAGGTAGGCGTTCTGCGAGAACGGGCCGCCTGGCCCCAGCCCGGCGCAGGTGAAGACGATCGTGCTGCCGGAGGCCGCGTAACAGCGATGGATGGCCAGGGCAATCGGGTCGAAGATATCGCGCATCGCGTCGACCAGCGCCGAATTGATCTCGGTGTGGTCGCGCCGCGACGATATGCGGATGATGTGCTCGATCAACTGGAGCATGGCTGGGCCGATCTTCGCCGGAAGGGAACGCCAACTGTAGCAAATTTCGCCCCGCGATGCGCGCGCACGGCAGGCCGCGCGCCATGCGGTCATCGGCGATGAGCGGAGCCGGGCACAAGCCGCTATAATTGCCCATTTTTTCGGGCATCAGATGCGGGTCTTTCGCGGTTCTTCGCGCCCGGTTCCGGGGCCGACGGCGTTGGCGATCGGCAACTTCGACGGCGTTCACCTCGGACATGGCGCCCTCCTGGGCCGCCTGTGCGAGATTTCCTCGCGATCGGCGATGCCGCCGACCGTGCTCACCTTCGAGCCGCATCCCCGCGAATTCTTCAGTCCGGCTTCGGCGCCGGCGCGTCTGACGACCTTCCGCGAGAAGATCGAACTGCTTGCGGAGGCGGGCATCGCGCAGGTCATGGTCTGCCGCTTCAATGCTTCGTATGCCGCGCTCTCCGCCGACCAGTTCATCGACAGGGTGCTGGTGCGCGGGTTGCGCGTCCGCCACCTGATCATCGGCGACGATTTCCGCTTCGGCCAGGGGCGCGCCGGCGATTTCGCGCTGCTGCAACAGGCCGGCGCCCAGCGCGGCTTCGCCGTCGAGGCGATGGGCAGCGTCACGGCCGGCGGCGAAAGGGTCTCCAGTTCCGGCGTCCGCGGCGCGCTGGCCGCGGGCGACATGGAGCATGCGGCACGCCTGCTCGGCCGGCCGTACATCATCGATGGCCAGGTCGTGCATGGCGAGAAGATCGGCCGCCAGCTCGGCTTCGCCACCGCCAACCTGCGCATCCGGCACAATCCGCTGCCGATGACCGGCGTCTTCGCCGTCGCGGTCGGCGGCCTCGGCGGCAAGCCCCTGCCCGGGGTGGCCAATCTCGGCATCCGGCCGACGTTGGGGGGGACGCGGCCGCTGCTCGAAGTGCATCTGTTCGATTTCGACCGCGACATCTACGGCGCCCATATTTCCGTTCGTTTCGAGCACAAGCTGCGCAACGAGCGGCGCTTTCCGAATCTCGACGCCCTCAAGGCGCAGATCGCGGCCGATGCCGCGGCGGCGCGGGCCTTCTTCACGCTGTGAGCATGCACAATGGCTGATTACAAAGACACGCTGAATCTCCCCGACACCCCGTTCCCGATGCGCGGCGACCTGCCCGGGCGCGAGCCGCGGTGGGTGGCCGAATGGCAGCACAAAAAACTCTACCGGCGGATCCGCGAGATCAGCGCCGGCCGCCCGCGCTTCGTGCTGCACGACGGCCCACCCTACGCCAACGGCGATATCCACATCGGCCACGCCGTCAACAAGATCCTCAAGGACATCATCGTCCGCGCGAAGACGCTGGCTGGCTTCGATGCACCCTACGTGCCGGGCTGGGACTGCCACGGGCTGCCGATCGAGCACCAGATCGAGAAGCTGCACGGCAAGGCCATCCCCGCCGACAAGGTGCGCGAACTCTCGCGCGCCTTCGCCGCCGAGCAGGTCGAGCGCCAGAAGAAGGATTTCATCCGTCTCGGTGTGCTCGGTGACTGGGACAACCCCTACCTGACCATGAGTTTCAAGGCCGAGGCCGACGAAATGCGCGCGCTGGGCAGGATTCTCGACCAGGGTTACCTGTATCAGGGGCTCAAGCCGGTCAACTGGTGTCTCGACTGCGGTTCGGCGCTGGCGGAGGCCGAGGTGGAATATGAGGACAGAACGTCGCCGGCCATCGACGTCGCCTTCGAGGTACATGAGAATCATCTGACGAAAGTTGCGCAGGCGTTTGGACATGACCATTTGGATGGACCAACTTTTGCAGTTATTTGGACTACCACTCCATGGACGTTGCCGGCTAATGAAGCCGTCTCGGTTCATCCAGATCTTGACTACACTCTTGTTCCAACAACTAAGGGGTATTTGATTCTTGCTCTTGAGCTAGCGAGAGAGCGGGCTGAAAAATATGGTTTGTACTCTGGTGGGGATCGCGTATTCGCGGGGGTGTGCAAAGGGCGGGATCTTGAGTACGTATTGCTGAGGCACCCGTTCTACGAGCGCCATGTCAACATCATCTGCGGCGCGCACGTCACCACCGAGGCCGGCACCGGCCTGGTGCACACCGCGCCGGCGCACGGCGCCGAGGACTTCGTCATCGGCAAGCGCTACGGCCTGCCGGTGAACAATCCGGTCGGCAGCGACGGCCGGTTCCTTTCCGATACGCCGGCGCTGGCGGCCGGCGAACTCGCCGGCCGGACGGTGTGGGAGGCCAACCCGCTGGTCCTCGAGGAACTCGATGGCCGCGGTCGACTGCTGAAGATGGAGAAAATCCGGCACAGCTATCCGCACTGCTGGCGCCACAAGACGCCGATCATCTTCCGCGCGACGACGCAATGGTTCATCGGCATGGAGCACAAGAAGGACGAGAACGCCTCGACGCTGCGCTGGATCGCCGAGCGCGCGGTCGACGAGACGCAGTTCTTCCCGTCCTGGGGGCGCGCCCGCCTGGAGGCGATGATGCGCACCCGGCCGGACTGGTGCGTCTCGCGTCAGCGCAACTGGGGGGTGCCGATTCCCTTCTTCCTGCACAGGGAAACGGCGCTGCCGCACCCGCGGACCGCCGAACTGATCGAACAGGTCGCGCTGCGGGTCGAGAAGGAGGGCATCGAGGCCTGGTTCAGGCTGGATGCCGCCGAACTGCTCGGGGACGACGCCGGGCGCTACGTCAAGATGACGGACACGCTCGATGTCTGGTTCGACTCCGGCACCACGCACTGTCACGTGCTGCGCGGCTCGCACGCCGGCGATCTCGCCTATCCGGCCGACATGTATCTCGAAGGTTCCGACCAGCATCGCGGCTGGTTCCAGTCGTCGCTGCTCTCCGGCTGCGCCATCGACGGCCGCGCCCCGTACAAGTCCCTGCTGACGCACGGCTTCGTCGTCGACGGCAAGGGCCACAAGATGTCGAAGTCGAAGGGCAACGTCATCGCGCCGCAACAGGTGTCGGACAAGATGGGCGCCGAAATCCTGCGCTTGTGGACGGCATCGACCGATTACTCCGGCGAGCTGTCGATTTCCGACGAAATCCTCAAGCGCGTCGTCGAAGGCTACCGCCGCATCCGCAACACGCTCCGCTTTCTGCTGGCCAATACCGCCGATTTCGACGCGGGCAAGGACATGCTGCCGGTCGACCGGTGGCTCGACATCGACCGTTACGCGCTGGCGCTGGCCCGCGAGCTGCAGGAAGGCTGCGTCGCCGATTACGAACGCTACGAGTTCCATCGCGTCGTCCAGGCGCTGCAGACCTTCTGCTCCGAAGACCTCGGCGGCTTCTACCTCGATATCCTGAAGGACCGGCTGTACACGACGGCGCCGGATTCGCGCGCGCGGCGCTCGGCGCAATCGGCGCTCTGGCACATCCTGCAGTCCTTCACCCGGCTGATGGCGCCGATCCTTGCATTTACCGCCGAGGAAGTCTGGCAGGTGCTGACCGGGAACAGCGAGCAGTCGGTGATGTTCCAGGTCTGGCACGAAATGCCCAAGCCCGAAGGCGAGGGCGAACTGCTGGCCAGGTGGGCGCTCGTGCGCGCGGTGCGCGCCGAGGTGACCAAGGCGCTGGAGGCGTTGCGCGAAGCCGGCAGGATCGGGTCGGCGCTGCAGGCGGCGGTCGAGATCCGCTGCGCCGGCGAAAGATACGATGCGCTGGCGTCGTTGGGTGACGACCTGAAATTCGTCCTGATCTGCTCGTCGACCGCGGTCATCCAGGACGAAAACGAACAGGTCGTCGCCACGCCGCTGACCCATGCCAAGTGCGAGCGCTGCTGGCACGTGCGCGCGGATGTCGGCGCCGACCCGGAGCATCCTGGCCTGTGCGGCCGCTGCGTCAGCAACCTCTACGGCGCGGGCGAAGCACGGGCGTTTGCCTGAGCGGTGTAAGATGGGATCCGGCTGAAAATTGGAGATTACGATGCAGGCACTTAGAAAGATTGTCGATGTTTCCGGCCCCACGCTTACTGTCGATTTGCCGGCGGACTGGCATTTGACGAAAGCCGAGGTGATCGTTTTGCCGGTGGGCGAAGAAACGACGCAGAGCGAATCCAGGGAATCGTGGGAGGCTTTCGTCAAGAGCACCATGGGTTCGATCCCGGACTTTCCGGATCGCTTTCCACAAGGTGAGTACGAAATCCGCAAGAGTTTCGACGACTGATGTTGTTGCTGGATACGAACGCATGCATTACCTGGATGCGTGGCGGGAAGCCGGATTTTGAGTCGCGGGCGATCTCGCGTCCACAAGCCATGGGGGGGGCCGTGTTGTGCGCTGTCGTTCGGGCGGAGTTGCTGTTTGGCGCCTTTCGCAGCCAGCGGCGAACTCAAAACCTTGAGCGAACCAATTCTTTTTTGGCGGGTTTTCAAAGCCTACCCTTTGACGATGAAGCTGCTTACCGGCATGCCTTGATTCGGGCAGAATTCACCGCGAAGGGCCAGATCATCGGCCCCAACGACCTGTTGATCGCCGCCACGGCGCTGGCGCACGGCGCCATTCTCGTCACCCACAATACCGCCGAATTCTCCCGCGTGCCCGGCCTATTGAGCGAAGACTGGGAAGCATGAGCACGGCCAGCAGCAAGCCCTGGTTCGGTCTCGCCGGGCTGGTCGTCATCCTTGACCAACTGACCAAGTGGGTGGTGCTGGAGAACATCCGGTTCGGCGAAACGATCTACGTTGCGCCGTTCTGGAACTGGGTGCTGACCTTCAACCCCGGCGCAGCGTTCAGTTTCCTGGCCGATCAGCCGGGCTGGCAGCGCTGGCTGTTCACCGTGCTGGCGCTGGCGGTTTCCGGCTGGATCGCGCTGGAATTGCGCCGCCACCCCGAGCAGAAGCTCCTCTCGCTCGCCCTGGCGCTGGTCATGGGCGGCGCGCTCGGCAACGTCATCGACCGCGTGCGCTTCGGCGCCGTCGTCGATTTCGTTCAATGGCATGCCGCCGGCTACTACTGGCCGGCGTTCAACGTCGCCGATTCGGCCATCACGCTCGGCGCGATTTTGCTGGTTTTTTCGACGTTGACCGCAACCGGCAAGAAAGAGGCTCCGCGATGAGCGCAACCGTCCGTTCCGACAGCTACCTGACCCTGCATTACCGCATCACCGCGGTCGACGGCGAGGAGTTCCTGTCCACCTTCGACATGAGTCCGGCGACGCTGCAGATGGGCAGCGGCCAGCTCGCCGACCCCTTGGAATCGGTGCTGATCGGCCTGCCGGCGCACGAACGCTTCGTTTTCGAACTGGAACCGGAAGAAGCCTTCGGCCAGTACAACCCGCGCCTCGTCGAGCGCCTCGCCCGCGGGAGCCTGCCCGCCGACATGGAACTCAAGGAGAACTCGGTCGTCGAATTCACCGCGCCGAGCGGCGGCGCCTTCGCCGGATTCCTGCGCGAACTGGACGCCACGCACGCGCTCTTCGACTTCAACCACCCGCTGGCCGGCAAGACGATCCGCTTCGAGGTGGAAATCATCGGGATCATGTAATGCAAATTCTCCTCGCCAACCCCCGCGGCTTCTGCGCCGGCGTCGAACGCGCCATCGCCATCGTCGAGCGCGCCCTGGAAAAATTCGGCGCGCCGATCTACGTCCGGCACGAAGTCGTGCACAACAAGTTCGTCTGCGACGACCTGCGCGGCAAGGGGGCGGTGTTCATCGAGGAACTGGCCGAGGCGCCCGCCGGCAGCACGGTGATCTTCAGCGCCCACGGGGTCTCGAAGGCGGTGCGCGACGAAGCCGAGGCGCGTGGCCTCAAGGTCTTCGACGCCACCTGTCCGCTGGTCACCAAGGTGCATGTCGAAGTCGGCAAGATGCGCAACCAGGCGCGGGAAGTGGTGATGATCGGCCACAAGGGGCACCCCGAAGTCGAGGGAACCATGGGGCAGAGCGGCGATGGCATGTACCTCGTCGAAACGCCGGAAGACGCCAGAAGCCTCGTGGTCGGCGCCCCGGACCGACTCTCCTTCGTCACCCAGACCACGCTGTCCGTCGACGATGCCTCGGTCGTCATCGCCGCCCTCAAGGAGCAGTTCCCCGATATTCAGGGTCCGAAGAAGGACGACATCTGCTACGCGACGCAGAACCGCCAGGACGCCGTCAAGGCGCTGGCCGAACAGTGCGACCTGGTCATCGTCGTCGGCAGCCCGAACAGTTCCAACTCACGGCGCCTGAAGGAAGTGGCGATTGCCCGCGGCATCGCCGGCCACCTGATCGACGGGCCGGACGAGATCGATCCGGAATGGCTGGCCGGCAGGCAGAAGATCGGCGTCACCGCCGGCGCCTCGGCCCCGGAAATCCTGGTCCGGCGGGTCGTCGACCGCATCAGCCGGCTGACCGGGGCAGTGGTATCGCAGGCGATCGGTGTCGAGGAGGGCGTTTCGTTCCCGTTGCCGAAGGAGCTGACGGCGCTCAACGGGTATCGGCGACTTCCGCCGCAGCAGTGAGTGGGGACATCGCTTCGATGTCCTCGGCGACCCGCCAGGTTTCCTGGCCGGGGTAGATCAGCAGTTTGCGTGCCGGTTTCAAGTCCGTGCAGGCGCTATGGAAGCCGCGTTCCACCTTGGGTGACAGGCTGCGCTTGATTTCGATGGCCCACAGATCACCGTTGGGCCACTCCAGGAGGAGATCGATTTCCGCCCCGCTGCTGCTGCGGTAAAAGTGGCCATGAACTCCTTCGGGTGCGCAGTTGAGCAGGTTTTCGACAACGAATCCCTCCCAGCTAGGCCCGACGACCGGGTGGGCAAGCAGACTTTCCTTGTCCGGAATGGCAAGCAGCGCATGCACCAGGCCCGTGTCGCGGACATAGACTTTCGGCGACTTGACCAGTCGCTTGCCAAGATTTGCATGCCACGTGGGCAGCCGGCGAACCAGCAGCAGATCGACCAGCAGATCAAGGTAGGCCGCTGCCGTCTTGGCATCGACGCCAAGATTCCGCGCGAACTGGGCGGTATTGAGAATGCCGCCTTGATGATGGGCGAGCATGATCCAGAAACGGCGAAGCGTTTCGGCGGCAATGCGCGGGCCGAACTGAGGAATGTCCCGCTCCAGATAAGTGCGGATGAAGTCTTGCCGCCAGCGCAGGCTGCCTGCATCATTTGGCGCGATCTGACTCTCGGGAAATCCGCCGCGAACCCATAGATTGTCGGCACCGTATTGATGTGCCTCCAACAGACTGAAGGGCGCCAGTTCAAGGTAGGCGATTCGTCCCGCCAAGGTCTCGCCCGATTGTTTGAGCAATTCCAGAGATGCCGAACCGAGCAGCAGGTATTGCCCTGACCGGCGGCCTGCTCTGCGATTGCGATCAATCAGACCGCGCAGCGTCGGAAATAACCCGGGAGCACGATGCACCTCATCCAGAATGACCAGCTTGTCGAGATGGTCGCCAAGGTAGAGTTCAGCCTGCTCCAGCTTGGCGCGATCCTGCTCGGATTCAAGGTCAAGATAGATGAATGGCAAGCCGCTTGCCTTCGCGCCCTCCAGTGCCAGCGTCGTTTTCCCTGCCTGACGCGGACCCAGCAGGCCGGTAGCGGGCGAATAGGCCAATGTCTCAAGTAGCCTTGGTGTAAGGGTTCGGGTAATCATGGCTGCAATTATGGAATTGGATTGCCATCTTTGCAATGTTTTGCAGGTTTCCGGAGAGGGTCTGCAGCCAGGGGAGGCAAGTCGTCATGATCGGCCACAAGTGGCGTCCGGAAGTCGACGGCACGATGACGCTGAGCCGCGATGGCATGTACCTTGTCGAAACCCCGAAGATGTCAGGAGTCCCAGGGTCCATGCTCCGGGTGCACTTCCCTTCGTCACCAAGAGCACGATGATGAAGAAACGCCCTTTTGGTGTGCATGTCCTGGATTCTTCAACGGACCGTCTTGTCTCACCGGTAAGCTATTCAAACCAACAAATAGCCATTAAACTGGCCATTGTGATTTATATCGACTGGTCTATTGCCTATGCCGCGCTCCTCAAATAGTTTGGTCGCGCTTCCGCCAGAACCTGCCGAGGCATTGAGGCTGCTTGGGCAGCGCCTGCGTGCCCGACGGCTGGCCGACAACCTGACCTTGGGGCAGGCAGCGGAGCGGCTACTGTGTTCGCCTACCACCTATCGCAATCTCGAAGCAGGTCGGCCGACGGTAAGTCTGGGGCTGCTCGCGCACGCGCTCTGGTTGTTGGGCGCCTTGAAGGGCATGGATGGGGTTTGCCCTCTCGACATGGCCATGCTGGGCCATGGTCGGCGGCAACGTGCCCGCCCTGTCGCGCCGGGAATACGTGACGATGAACGGAACTTCTGAAAGCCTTCTCTACGCTGGCCTGTTCCTGCCGGGCGACGAACTTGCCACCCCGGCAGCGCTGATGAAGTTGTGGCGCAGTGACCTGCGGGAAAGCGGGCAACTTGCCTATGGGTTGCAGTATCTAGACAACCCGCATGCGATTGCCCTCAATCCGCAGCACCTTCCGCTTCGTCGTGAGGCATTCGCGTTGGGGCCGCGTCTTGTGCGCGATGGTGGCGCCCCGGCGCAACGCCCCGGCGCTGTCGAAGCTGTTGGGCTTACCAGCACGCGCCTCGCGCATGGCTGCGATGGTGGTTTCGTTCGGGATTAACGGCTCAAACGGCAACGCTTTCTCGCGGGCGACGCGAGTGAGCATGATGCGGAAAGCATCAGATACCGTAAGGCCCATCGCCGCCAGCAACGCCGATGCTTCTTCCTTGATGCGCTCGTCAATGCGAGCGCGAACAACGGTATTCGTAGTCATGGCCATACCTCCTTTTGAGCTACATCGTGGCCCATTCCTGGCGATCCTGCCAAGGCGATCATCCGTGAGCCAGGCCCACCGCATACGCAGAAAAGGGCCCGTCGACCGTATCAGCCTGCTGGCCGGAGCCGCGGTATCGCAGGTGATGGGTGTCGAGGAGGGGGGGGTTCGTTTCCCTTGCCGAAAGAACTTGCCGTGCTGGGCAGGTGACAACGATTTTGTGCAATCCTGGATGGGTATCGTCAAAGACTGCCGTGCCTGCTCCAGAATTGCGCCGGCGAAACAATTGGAAAGCTGCCGGCCAGCGTCAGCAAATCCTTGTCCCCCGTGACCAGATAGTCAGCCCCGGTCAAGCGCCTTGCAGCCAGCAATGTTCCCAGCACAGGTTGGTCGTTGATGTCACGCAAGGCAGGTTCGTGATCCGGGAATGGGTCGATCAAATTGGCCTGGATGGAAAGAATGTCAACAAGATCGTCGATCTCCGCGGCAGTCAGGCCATGTCTGCCGGCAAGCCGGGGAAGAACCCGCCGCAGTTCATCGAGGATGAAACTCGACAGAATGACCTCGACCGAGCCATGGCGCCAAGCGGCCATGATCTTGCCTGGAATGCTGGTCGGGTAGGCAATGCCGGAAAGCAGGACGTTCGTGTCGAGCACGATGCATAGCGTTGCCATTGCATGCTCAACGCCCGGTCAAGGCGTTTCCATAGGCTGAGCGTTCACGGGCAACGGCATCATCAATTTCCTTCAGGCCTTCAGCTTCGGGGGTGTCCGAAAATCCATCCTCGATACGCTGACACAGCCGATCGAAGCGTTCCTGCAGGCGGCGGATGCGCTCGAACAACCGGGCGTCGACCAGCGCGGCAACCGGCTTGCCGTCCTTGTTGATCACTACGCTGTCATGCCGATACTGTACCTGGTTGAGCATTTCACCAAGGTTCTGCCTGAAAGCGACTGCACTGGTTTCCGTGATCATCATTTGCCCTTCCTTAATCTGCTTGGACCAGTATGATTATATCGATCTACATGGCCAACTATCAAACCAAAAAAATGTAGTGAGCAAGTAATCTGTCCGGTTTCACTTGAGCTCAAAGGAGGCTTGGGATGAGATTGTGCAACCTTCTTTCTGTAAATAATCCGTGGCGATTCCATTGGGATAGTGGGATCAGTCTTTCCAGTTGAGATAGACCTTGCCGGTCATCCACTCCTCGTCGCACTCGGCGAGCAGTGCGGAGACGAGCCGGAGACAGGACGCGGTATTGGGGAAGATCGAAGCGACGCGGGTGCGGCGCTTGATCTCGCG
>JAFLDQ010000059.1 GCA_017302355.1 Dechloromonas sp. | reverse complement strand
ATGAAGCGGCACATGTCCTGCTTTTCCTCGACGTTCATGCCGGCCATCGGCTCGTCGAGCAGCAGGATCTGCGGCTCCATGGCCAGCGCGCGGCCGAGATCGACGCGCTTCTGGAATCCGTAGGGCAAGCGCCCGACCGGCGTCTTGCGGATGTGCTGGATTTCCAGGAAGTCGATGATCTCCTCGACCTTGGCCCGGTGCGCGAGTTCCTCGTTGCGCGCCGGACCCCACCAGAGCGCCTGCAGCAGGAAGTTGCTCTTCATCTTGAGGTTGCGGCCGGTCATGATGTTGTCGAGAACGCTCATGCCCTTGAACAGCGCGATGTTCTGGAACGTCCGCGAGATCCCGTGGCGGGCCGCCAGGTGCGGATCCATCTGCGTGCGCTCCTCGCCACGGAACAGGATGCGGCCTTCCTGGGGATGGTAGACGCCGTTGATGACGTTGAGCATCGAGCTCTTGCCGGCGCCGTTGGGGCCGATGATGGCGCGGATCTCATGCTCGCGTACATCGAAGGAAATGTCGCTCAGCGCCTTGACGCCGCCAAAGCGCAGCGAAATGTTCTGCAGGTCGAGGATGATGCCGCCGATCTCCTTACCCATGCTCATGCCGCCCTTTTCACGACCGGGAAGGTCTTCACGTCGATGATCTTCAGGTCGGCCGAGACCTTGCCGCGCCGGCCGTCCTCGAACTTGACCTCGGTCTCGATGAACTGGCTGCTCTTGCCGCCGTACAGCGCGTCGATCAGCACCCCGTACTTCTCGGCGACGAAGTTGCGGCGCACCTTGCGCGTCCGGGTCAGTTCGTCGTCGTCCGGGTCGAGTTCCTTGTGCAGAACGAGGAAGCGGTGGATCTGCGAGTCGGCCACCATCGCATCATGGACCAGATCGGCGTTGACCTTCTCGACGCATTCGCGGATCAGGTCGAGCACTTCCGGCTTGCCGGCCAGATCGGTATACCCCGAGTAGGCGATGCCGCGCCGCTCGGCCCAGTTGCCGACCGCCCCGACGTCGATGTTGATGAAGGCGCAGACCATGTCGCGCTGATGACCGAAGCAGACCACCTCCTTGATGTGCTGGAAGAACTTGAGCTTGTTCTCGATGTAGTTGGGCGCGAACATGGCGCCACTGGACAGCTGGCCGACATCCTTGGCGCGGTCGATGATCTTGAGGTGGCCGTCGGCGTCGAGAAAGCCGGCGTCGCCGGTCATGAAGTAGCCCTCGGCGTTGATCGACTCGGCGGTGGCGTCCGGCCGCTTGTAGTAACCCTTGAGCAGCATCGGCCCCCGGACCAGCACCTCGCCGTTGGCGGCGATCCGGATCTCGACGCTGGGCGCCGGCGCGCCGACGGTATCCGGCTTGACCTGGCCGTCGGGCTGCAGGCAGACATAGGCGCAGGTTTCGGTCTGCCCGTAGAGCTGCTTGAGATTGATCCCGATCGACCGGAAGAAGCTGAACAGTTCGGGGCCGATCGCCGCACCGGCGGTATAGGCCACGCGGATGCGGCTCATGCCGAGGACGTTGCGCAACGGTCCGTAGATCAGCACGTTGCCGAGCCAGTACTGCAGACGATCGCCGGCCCCCGCCGGTTTGCCGTCGAGAATGGCCCCGCCGCAGCGCTTGGCGACGCCCATGAAATGGTGGAAGAGCTTCTGCTTCAACTTGCCCGCGTCTTCCATGCGGATCATCACCGAAGTCAGCAGGCTCTCGAAGACCCGCGGCGGGGCGAAATAGTAGGTCGGGCCGATCTCGCGGAGATCGGTCATGACCGTCTCGGCGGACTCCGGGCAGTTGATGGTGAACCCGGCCACCAGCGCCTGGGCATACGAGAACAGATGATCGCCAACCCAGGCCATCGGCAGGTAGGAAAGGATGTCGCCATCGCCGCTCATGCGGTCGACCTGCACGCCGCCCTGGGCGGCGGAAATGAATGCGGCATGGGTCTGGCAGACGCCTTTCGGCTTTCCGGTCGTCCCCGACGTGTAGAGCATCACCGAAACGTCATCGTGACGGCCCTTGGCGACTTCGCTGTCGAAAATGTCGGGATGGTTGCGGTCATGGACACGCCCCATTTCGATCAGTTCCTGGATGTCGTGCAGGAAGGGCTGCGTGTAGTGTCGCATGCCGCGGGCATCGTCATAGATGATGTGCTCCAGCGTGCCGACCTGGGCCATGATCTCCAGCAGCTTGTCGACCTGCTCCTGGTCCTCGACGACCGCGAAGCGGATGCCGGCATCCTGCATGACGAACAGCATCTCGTTGGCCACCGCGTCCTGGTAGAGCGGAACCGGCACCCCGCCCAGGGCTTGCGCGGCGCTCATCATCATGTAGAGGTGCGGCCGGTTGTCGCCGATGATGGCGAGGTTGTCGCCGCGCCGGAAACCGAGTTCCGCGAGGCCGCAGGCGAGCGCCCGCACGCGTTGGGCAACCTCGGCCCAGGACAGGGTCTGCCAGATCCCGAGATACTTTTCGCGCATCGCCGGAGCGTCGGGGCGATTCCTCGCGTGATCGAGCAGCAGGCGCGGGAAGGTATGGAGCCCGCCCAGCGACCCGGAACTTGCCTGTACGGCCATTCTTGTCTCCTCTCCGCCGCGCCTCGTCGGGACACGGTCTGGTGTTCGTCCTGCATTGTGTCCAAAGCGCCGGCCCGCGTAAACCTTGCAGTGCACAAAGGCAATGAATCACTGTTCACGCAGAGTCTAGGGGAAGTCGCCGGCTTATAATTGTCATCCGGCGGACATTTGGAAAAAAAGACCTTGAAAAACGCGGAGGAATTGCTGCACGCCTCGCTGTGGGGCCAGGCATTGACCGCCCCCGAGATGTCCCGCGCGCTCGCCGGCACCTGCGAGCGGACTTACGCCGCCGGCGCGTTCATCTGCATGAAGGGGGAGCCGGTCGACTCGTGGATCGGAATCATCGACGGTCTCGGCAAGATGGCCAGCCACTGGACGACCGGCAAGACCACCTCGCTGACCGGGATCAGTTCCGGCGGCTGGTTTGGCGAAGGCTCGCTGCTCAAGGACGAACCGCGTCGCTACGATGTCATGGCCCTGCGCGAAACGCGGGTGGCGCTGATGAACCGTAGCACCTTCCTGTGGCTGATGGATCACAGCATTGCCTTCAACCGCTTCCTGATCGTGCAGCTGAACGAGCGTCTCGGCCAGTTCATCGGCATGATCGAGAACGAGCGCATGCTCGACCCTGACGCCCGCATCGCCCGCTGCCTCGCCGGCCTGTTCAACCCGGTCCTCTATCCGGGGACCAGCCGCCGGCTGCAGATCTCGCAGGAAGAGCTGGGTTACCTTGCCGGCGTCTCGCGCCAGCGCGCCAACCAGGCGCTCAAGGCGCTGGAGGACGCCGGGCTGGTGCGCAGCGAATACGGCGGCATCGACATTCTCGACCTCGACGGGCTGGGCCGTTTCGGCGAGTGATCTCCCACCCGCGGCGCACCTTCCTTCCATTCCACCCTGGCACAGGATGACCATGACGACGAACATTCCCCGCCTCACCTCGCTGTCGCACGGCGGTGGCTGCGGTTGCAAGATCGCTCCCGGCCTGCTGACGGAAATCCTCAAGGGCGGCAGCCGCCTGCCGCTCCCGCCGGAGCTGCTGGTCGGCATCGAGACCTCCGACGACGCCGCCGTCTACCAGCTGAATGACGAACAGGCGCTGATCGCCACGACCGACTTTTTCATGCCCATCGTCGACGATCCCTACGACTTCGGCCGCATCGCCGCCACCAACGCCATCTCCGACGTCTATGCCATGGGCGGCCGGCCGATCATGGCGCTGGCGCTGGTCGGCATGCCGATCAACGTGCTGCCGGCCGAGGTCATCGCACGCATCCTCGCCGGCGGCGAGGCGGTCTGCCGCGCTGCCGGAATCCCGATTGCCGGCGGCCACAGCATCGATTCGGTCGAGCCGATCTACGGTCTGGTCGCCCTCGGGCTGGTCCATCCGAAGCTGGTCAAGCGCAATGCCGATGCCCGCGCTGGCGACCGCATCATCCTCGGCAAGCCGCTTGGCGTCGGCATCCTCTCCGCCGCCCTGAAGAAGGATGCGGTCGACGCCGCCGGGTACGCCAAAATGATCGAGATCACGACCCGGCTGAACACCCCCGGCCCCGAACTTGCCGCGCTGCCCGGCGTGCACGCCATGACCGACGTCACCGGCTTCGGACTTGCCGGACACGCCCTCGAGCTGGCGCGCGCCGCGCAATGCAGCCTGAGCATCGACTGGTCGCGCGTTCCGCTGATCGACGGGGTCGACAGCCTGGCGGCACAAGGCATCGTCACCGGCGCCTCGGGCCGCAACTTCGCGTCCTACGGCCACGACATCGCCCTGCCCCGGGACTTCGCGCCCGCGGCCCGGGCGCTGCTCACCGACCCGCAGACCAGCGGCGGCCTGCTGGTCTCCTGTAGCGCGGACAGCGTCGCCGCGGTTCTGGAAATCTTCCGGCGGCACGGATTCGCCAGCGCGGCCGAGATCGGCGCGGTCGAACCGCGCGGCGAAGCCCTGCTGACTGTCGGCTAAGTAACCGGCGTCACATGCTGCGCCGATACTGGCCGCCGGCTTCGTGCAGGATGCCGCTGATCTGGCCAAGCACGATGATCGGGCAGGAGCCCGTGCGGGCAATTTTTCCTCGTAGGCAGCGATTGGAAGCTTGCCGATCCGGCCATGGGCGACGCCTCACTCCGCTCAGTGCCGATAGAGCCATTCCCTGCCCCGCACGCACAGGCGGGCCCTGTGCGATCCGGTCGGGCAATACAGGCCGGCGTGGATGACCTTGGAGTTACGCGCGGAGGTCTCTGCGCCAAAGGGAGTGTCCTCTCCAGGATCAGCGCCTGGCGGCCAGTCAGCGCCAATGGCCGTGACTGCCAAGCCGGCCACCCCCGCGCCAACCACGACCGCACCAATGGTCTCCAAGCCACCCCTCGGGTCTATTCGCCCCGGAACCGGGGTTTGCGCTTCTCCCGGAACGCATTCAAGCCTTCCTGATAGTCATGGCTGTCGTACACGACACGGCGCAGGCCCTGAATCCGCTCGAACAGTTCCGGACTCAGGGTGCGCGCACTGGCCAGCAGTCGCAACTCTTCCTTCATCACCGCGATGCTCAGGGGCGAGTTGGCGACGATCTGACTCGCCAGGCCATACACAAACGCTTCGATTTCAGCGGCGGGTTTGATGTAGTTGATAACGCCGAGGTTCAACGCCTGCGCCGCCGGGATCGGCTGTGCGGTGAACAACATCTCCTTGCCGATCGGTAGCGGCACCATGTTCATCAGCGTCAGTATTCCGCCCAGATTATAGGGAACGCCCAGCTTGGCCGGGGTGATGGCGAAGGCGGTTTCGGGTGTGGCGACCAGAATGTCGCAGGCCATGGCGACTTCGCAGCCGCCGCCCCAGACGCCGCCTTCGAGCATGGCGATGACCGGCGCGGGAAATTCCTGAATAGCGCGAACCAGCACGCGCAACGAGTCGCCCCAGCCGAGCGGGTCGCGGCCGCGGTCGGGCAACTCGCTGACATCGTGGCCGGCGGACCAGACCTTGGCGTCAGCAGGCGCCCGCAACACGGCGGCGCGAATGTCTTGTTCCCGAAAACACTCCAGGGCAGTGATGATTTCGCTGATCAACGCTTCGCTAAGCGCATTGCGTTTTTGCGCGTGGTTCATCACGATCGTTCCGACGGCGTCTTGGGTTTCGGTCAGGATGAGCGGCACGGTTCTTCTCCAAAATGGGAACGATGGTAGTCCCACCGATCCGAAGATCAGGAAATTCAAGGCGTCATTTAATCGGCATCTCCGATCTTGCGAGCCATCGTCAACCGACCGGGAATTTCCAACAGGATTTCCCCTGCTCTCAAGAAGCCCGCTGCCCATTCATGCTGAGGCCCGCGAAACGCCAGCCAACTGACCGACGTATTGCGGGCCACATTCGACTTCTCACCAGATCAGTCTTGCGCAAATTGACGCCCACAACCGGACGAAGTCCACCAGACTGGCGCTACCCCCGTTCTCTCGCCGATCTACATACTGCGCCGGTACTGGCCGCCGACTTCATAGAGCGCGCTGCTGATCTGACCGAGCGAGCAGTACTTGACGGCATCGACCAGCACGGCGAAGACGTTGCCGTTCTCGATCACCGTCTGCTTGAGCTTTTCCAGCATGGCCGGCGCGGTCGACGCGTTTCTTGCCTGAAATTCGCGCAGGCGCCGGATCTGCGACTGTTTCTCTTCCTCGGTCGAGCGCGCCAGTTCGATTTCCTGCTGCGCCATGCCCTTCGGGTTGAGGAAGGTGTTCACGCCGATGATCGGGTAGGAGCCGTCGTGCTTCTTGTGCTCGTAGTAGAGCGACTCTTCCTGGATCTTGCCGCGCTGGTAGCCGGTTTCCATGGCGCCGAGCACGCCGCCGCGCGAGGCGATGGCTTCGAATTCCTTCAACACGGCTTCCTCGACGAGGTCGGTCAGTTCGTCGATGACGAAAGCGCCCTGGTTCGGGTTCTCGTTCTTGGCGACGCCCCACTCGCGGTTGATGATGAGCTGGATGGCCATCGCCCGGCGCACGGATTCCTCGGTCGGCGTCGTGATCGCCTCGTCGTAGGCGTTGGTGTGCAGCGAGTTACAGTTGTCGTAGATGGCGATCAGCGCCTGCAGCGTGGTGCGGATGTCGTTGAAGTCCATCTCCTGCGCGTGCAGTGAGCGCCCACTCGTCTGGATGTGGTACTTGAGCTTCTGGCTGCGCTCGTTGGCGCCGTACTTGTTCTTCATCGCCACCGCCCAGATGCGGCGGGCGACGCGGCCGATCACCGAGTATTCCGGGTCCATGCCGTTGCTGAAGAAGAAGGACAGGTTGGGCGCGAAGTCGTCGATGTGCATGCCGCGCGCCAGGTAGGACTCGACATAGGTGAAGCCGTTGGACAGCGTGAAGGCGAGCTGGCTGATCGGGTTGGCGCCGGCTTCGGCGATGTGATAGCCGGAGATCGACACCGAATAGAAGTTCTGGATGTTGTTGTGGACGAAGAACTCCTGGATGTCGCCCATCATCTTCAACGCGAACTCGGTCGAGAAGATGCAGGTGTTCTGGCCCTGGTCTTCCTTGAGGATGTCGGCCTGCACCGTGCCGCGCACGGTCGACAACGTCCATTCACGGATCTTCTCGACTTCGTCCTCGGTCGGATCGCGGCCGTTGTCGGCCTTGAATTTGGCGATCTGCTCGTCGATCGCGGTGTTGAAGTAGCAGGCGAGGATGATCGGCGCCGGACCGTTGATGGTCATCGACACACTGGTCGTCGGCGAGCACAGGCCGAAGCCGTCGTAGAGCACCTTCATGTCGTCGAGCGTGGCGATCGAGACGCCGGAATTGCCGATCTTGCCGTAAATGTCCGGGCGCTCGTCGGGGTCGCAGCCGTACAGCGTGACCGAGTCGAAGGCGGTCGACAGGCGCTTGGCCGGCATACCCTCGGAGACGCGCTTGAAGCGGCGGTTGGTGCGGAAAGCATCGCCCTCGCCGGCGAACATCCGCGTCGGATCCTCGTTCTCGCGCTTGAAGGCGAAGACGCCGGCGGTGAACGGGAACGACCCGGGAACGTTTTCCTTCATCAGGAAACGCAGCGTTTCGCCGTCGTCACCGAAGTTCGGCAGGATGACCTTGCGGATCTTGGTGCCGGACAGCGATTCGCTGACCAGACGGGTACGGATTTCCTTGTCGCGGATCTTGACGACATATTCGTCGCCGGAATACGCCTTGACGGTGTCCGGCCACATGTCGAGCAGCTTGCGGGCTTTCGGGTCGAGCTGCCCCTCCTTCCAGGCGAGCATTTCGTCGAAGTCGGCCGTCGGCTTGTCGCAAGCCCCGAAAAGGCCTGCGGCGATGCGCAGCGACTGGCGCTCACGGGCAATCCGCACCTGCTCCCCGGTATGGGCATGATAGGCGCGCACGGTATCGGCGATCTCCGCCAGATAGCGGATGCGCTGGGCCGGCACGATGGCGCGCTGGCTCGACGACTGCTTGACGCCGACCTGCGGCAGCCTGCCCGCCTTGAGCTTGAGCCCCTTGTCGACCAGCACCGGGACCAGCGCCTGATAAAGGGCAGTGATGCCGTCGTCGTTGAAGCGGGCGGCCATGGTACCGAAGACCGGCATTTCGTCGGTCGGCTGCGAAAACAACTCGCGGTTGCGCTGATACTGCTTGCGGACATCGCGCAGCGCATCCTCGGCGCCCTTGCGGTCGAACTTGTTGATGGCGACGAAATCGGCGAAGTCGAGCATGTCGATCTTCTCGAGCTGCGAGGCGGCGCCGAACTCGGGCGTCATGACGTACAGCGAGACATCGACGAAAGGCACGATGGCGGCATTGCCCTGACCGATGCCCGAAGTCTCGACGATGACCAGGTCGAAGCCGGCCAGCTTGCACGCCGCGATCACTTCGGGCAGCGCGACGGAAATTTCCGAGCCGGTATCGCGGGTCGCCAGGGAGCGCATGAAGATGTTCGGGTGCTCGATCGCGTTCATGCGGATGCGGTCACCGAGCAGCGCGCCGCCGGTGCGCTTGCGCGAGGGATCGATCGAGACCAGCGCGATCTTCACGCTGTCCCCTTGATCGAGGCGGAAACGGCGAACGATTTCGTCGGTCAGTGAAGACTTGCCGGCGCCCCCGGTCCCGGTAATTCCAAGGACGGGCACGGCCAGCCCGGAAGCCGCCTGCAGGATCGGCTGCTTGAGTCCATCGGCGACGCCGTTCTCGAGGAGCGTGATGACGCGCGCCAGCTTGCGCCGGTCGCCCGAACGCAGCGCATCGACCACCTCCTGCGGTGCGCCGGTTTCGCCGCTCATCGCGAAATCCGATTTCTCGACGACGTCGTTGATCATGCCCTGCAGTCCCATGACCACGCCGTCCTCGGGCGCGTAGATGCGGGTCACGCCATATTCGTGCAGTTCCTTGATCTCGGCCGGGACGATCACCCCGCCGCCGCCGCCGAAGATCCTGATCTCGCTTCCCCCGTTGGCCTTCAGCAGATCCAGCATGTACTTGAAGAACTCGACGTGCCCGCCCTGGTAGGAGGTGATCGCGATTCCCTGGACATCCTCCTGCAGGGCGGCATTGACGATCTCCTGCACCGAACGGTTGTGTCCGAGATGGATGACTTCGGCGCCGGTGGCCTGGATGATGCGGCGCATGATGTTGATCGACGCATCGTGCCCGTCGAACAGCGAGGCCGCCGTGACGAAGCGCAGCTTGTTCTTCGGCTTGTAGGGAGCGAGTTTCTTGGCAACGGAAAGATCGGTCATGGCAATTGCCTCATCGAGTACGCGGAAGGTCCATCATATTACGGCGCTTTGCCCGCGCCGCAATTGTCCGAATTGACTCTTGTCGTGCAAATTCCGCCAGGATGCTAGACTGTCGCGGTCGACCGTCGAAAAAGGCCGAAAATGCCGCAGCGTACCGCCCCCCGCGCGACCGCGAGAGCGCAAGCCACTGTTGCAATGGGATTTGTGCATGGCATGCTCTCCGGGCTGGCGCGCCACGGCGTCGATGCCACGCCACTGCTGGCCGCGGCCGGCATCGACATTGCAGATCCCGCCAGCCGGGTTCCGGTCGATCGCTACGCCGCGCTGTACAACCGGATCAACCACCGGCTCGACGACGAAGGGTTCGGGCTGTTTTCGCAACCGCTGCGCGTCGGCAGTTTCGAATTTCTCTGCCGCTCCTGCATCAGCGCGCCGACACTGGCGGAGGCCCTGCTTCGCGCCGCCCGCTTCCTGCGCCTCGTGTTGCCCGATCTTGCCGTCTCCACGCATCGCGATCGGATGGATGCCGAACTGCGGATCCGCGAGAGCCGGCGCCTGGCCGACAACCCGGATGACCCCGGCCGGATCTTCGCCTTCGAATGGCTGCTCCGCCTGCTGCACGGGCTGTCGTGCTGGCTTGCCGGTCGCGGCCTGGCGCTCGACAGGGTCATCTTTCCCTACCGCCGCCCGGCCCATGCCGGCGACTACGCGCTGATCTTTACCGAGAATTCCCGATTCGCCCCGACCTTGCCCGGCGGCGGCGGAACGCTGGTCGCCACCTTGAACGCCAACCTGCTCGACCTGCCCGTGCGCCGCGACGAGGCGGCGCTGGCCGGTTTCCTCGACGGCGCGCCCGGCAAGATCACCACGCTATACCGGCGTGACCGGGAGATGGTCATCCGCATCCGCGACCTGTTGCGCGCCGCGCTGCCGGCCACGCTCAGCCTCGAAGACATCGGCGGCCGCCTGCACCTGTCGCCACGCACGATCCACCGCCGCCTGGACGAGGAAGGGTCGAATTTCCGCGCCATCAAGGATGCGTTGCGCCGCGACATGGCGCTGGCCCGGCTGACCCGGACCCGCGATGCGGTCACCCGGATCGCCGCCGATCTCGGCTATGCCGACACCTCGGCATTCTATCGGGCCTGCGTCGAGTGGACCGGCATGGCGCCAGTCCGGTATCGCAGGCGCTGGACGGGCGGCAGGTGACGGTCCGGCGCGTGCGGGCGCTACGGCAGCCGCGGGTTCGGCCCTTCCGTTGCGGTCACAAATGCGCTACGCTTCGCACTTCCAGAATCGAGACGCCGCGGAGGTTTGGCCTTTCATGAACCGCAAGGAGAAGCGCAAGCTTGCAGAAGACCGCCGCATCGAGGATGTGGGGCCGCCTGTGGGTTGGCGCGACCGGCGCAAGGGGGTGGAGCGGCGCATTCCGGTGACCGAAGAGGTCGATGTGACCGACAGCCAGTGGGCAACCTACTTTGGCCCCCGGTCCGACGAAGCAGCCGACGACCCGCAACCCACGCACGATGCCGAGGGGGCTTTCGATCGGGTCCGCAGATGATCCCGCCCGGGCCGGGGCGAATCCCGGCCAGACCCATGGAGACAAAAAAGGCCGGATGAATCCGGCCTTTTTGTTTGCCTGGGGTGGCGCTCACTCGTCGTCTTCGCGCAACTGGAACTTGCCGGCCATCTGCTGCTGAACGTTGGGCGGAACGGCCGCATAGCGCGCGAACTCGATGGTGTAGCTGCCCTGACCGCCGGTGAGCGACTTCAGCCGCGACTGGTAGTCGCTGATCTCGGCCAGCGGCACCTCGCCGGTAATCGCGGACATCCCGTGGCCGCGGCCGTCGGTGCCGGTGATGTGGCCGCGGCGGCTTGACAGGTCGCCGGTCAGATCGCCGATGGAAGCCTCGGGAGCGACGATCTCGACGCTGACGATGGGTTCGAGGACGATCGGTCGCGCGCCCCGGACCGCTTCGATCACCGCCTTGCGCCCGGCGGTGACGAAGGCGACTTCCTTGCCATCGACCGGGTGGGTCTTGCCGTCGAAAACGGTCACTTTCAGGTCGTCGACCGCGTAACCCGCCACGACGCCGCCTTCCAGACCCTGGCGCACGCCCTTTTCCACCGCCGCCATGAAGACGCCCGGAATCACGCCGCCCTTGACCGCATCGACGAACTCGATGCCTTCCCCGCGGCCCCTGGGCTCGATGCGCAGGTGTACCTCGCCGAACTGCCCGGCGCCGCCGCTCTGCTTCTTGTGGCGGTGAATGCCTTCGGCCGAGCCGGTGATCGTTTCGCGGTAGGGGATCGTCGGCGGCTTGGTATCGACCTCCAGCTTGTACTGCGCGGCCATCTTTTCCAGCTTGGCCTTGAGATGGATTTCGCCGAGGCCGCGGATCACCGTCTCGTTGCTGGTCGGGTGGCGCTCGACGATAAAGGTCGGGTCTTCCACCGCGAGCTTGCCGAGGATGTCGAACAGCCTCTGCTCGTCACCCTTCTTCCTGGTTTCCACCGCCAGTCCGGCCATGGGTTTGGGAAACTCGAGCGGAACGAGATGAATGTGATCCTCGTCGTGCGAGTCGTGCAGTACGCAGTCGAACTCGATCTCATCGACCTTGGCGACGGCGCCGATGTCGCCGGGCAGCAGCTCGTCGACCTCCAGCGGTTCCCTGCCCTGCAACTGATACAGGTGGCCGACCTTGAACGGGCGCTTGCCGTCCCCCACGAACAACTGCATGTCCTTCTTCATCGTGCCCTGATGGACGCGGAAGACGCCGATCTTGCCAAGATACGGATCGGCGACAACCTTGAAGACGTGGGCCAGCACATGCTTGCCGGCATCCGGCTCGGCCTGGAAGGCAGCGATGGCGCCACCCGGCTCGCCCTTGTAGAACGGCGGCGGGTTGCCTTCGGCCGGGTTGGGCGCGAGACTGGCCAGGACATGCAGGAGTTCCTTGATCCCGGCGCCGGTCCTGGCGGAAACGAACAGGATGGGAATCAGGTGGCCTTCGCGCAACGCCTTCTCGAATGGCGCGTGCAGCGCTGCGGGACTGGGGTCGGCGCCATCCTCGAGGTACTGGGCGAGCAGATCCTCGTCTTCCTCGACGATCTGGTCGATCAGGGCGCGGTGGGCGGCGGCGACCGACGCGAAATCGGCGTCGCCGGCATCATGCTCGAGCACTTCGACGACATCCGCCGCGCCATGGGCGGGGAGGTCGAGCAGCATGCACTGCTTGCCGAAGCGCTCGCGGATGTCGGCCACCAGCCCGGGCAGATCGAGATTGTCGGCATCGATCTTGTTGATGACGATCATCCGGCACAGCTTGCGTTCGGCCGCGTGGCGCATCATCCGCTCGGTCATCAGTTCGACGCCGTTCTGCGCGTTGACGACGATCAGCGCGGTATCGGCCCCGGCGAGCGCCGCGATCGCCTGGCCCGAGAAATCCGGGTAGCCCGGCGTATCGATCAGGTGAATGTGCGTGCCTTCGTGGGCGAAATTGACGATCGCCGAGTTCAGCGAGTGGCCGGCCTCCTTCTCCTGGGCGTCGAAGTCGCAGACGGTGCTGCCTCGCTCGACGCTGCCCTTGGCCGTGATCGCCCCGGCCGCGAACAGCAGGGCCTCCGCCAGACTGGTTTTTCCGGATGCGCCATGGCCGACCAGGGCCATGGCGCGAATCGCCTCGGTATTGTATTTGGACATCCTGCTCTCCCTGAGCTTGTGAGAAATTCAGCCGCCTATTTTACGCCTGTGTCCAGGCGCGCCGGCACATCACTTCCTGGCCTTTTGCGGGCGCACCCACCCCGGCACCGTGGTCTGGCGGGCGCGTGAGATGGTCAGGGCGTCGGGCGGGGCGTCCCTGGTCAGGGTCGTTCCCGCCCCCAGCGTCGCCCCGCGCCCGACCGTCACCGGGGCGACCAGCTGCGTGTCGGAACCGATGAACACGTCATCCTCGATGACCGTCCGGTGCTTGTTGGCCCCGTCATAGTTGCAGACGATGGTGCCGGCGCCGACATTGACCCGCTCGCCGATCTCGGCATCGCCGATGTAGGCCAGGTGACTGGCCTTGGAGCGGGCGGCAATCGTGCTCTTCTTGACCTCGACAAAATTGCCGATATGGACCTCGGGCCCGAGATCGGCGCCCGGACGCAGGCGGGCAAAGGGGCCGACCACCGCATCGGGCCCGATCACCGCATCGTCGAAGTGGCAGAAGGCGGCGATCTGCGCGCCGGCGCCGACCCTGACATTCTTCAGCACGCAATACGGACCAACCTCGACGGCATCGCCCAGCTCGACCCGCCCCTCGAAGACACAGCCGACGTCGATGAAGACATCGCGACCATAGGTCAGTTCGCCGCGCACGTCGATGCGCTCGGGATCGGCGAGACGCACGCCGCCAACCAGCATGGCGTCGGCCAGGTAGCGTTGGTGTACACGCTCCAGGCCGGCCAGTTGCACCTTGCTGTTGACTCCGAGAACCTCCCACTCGCGATCGGGGTGCACGGTGCGCACCGGCAGCCCTTCGCCAACGGCGAGCGCGACGATGTCGGTCAGGTAATACTCGCCCTGCGCGTTGCTGTTCGACAGACGGCCCAGCCAGTCGGCGAGGCGCGCGGAGGGAATCGCCATGATGCCGGTATTGATCTCGCGGATCGCCTTCTCCTCGGGTGTCGCGTCCTTCTCCTCGACGACGCGCCGGACATTGCCGGCGGCATCGCGGACGATGCGGCCGTAGCCGGCCGCATTGGCCAGCTCGACGGTCAGGACCGACAGGCCGTCCCTTCCGGCCTGCAACAGGCGCCTGAGGGTGGCGGCCCGGGTCAGCGGCACGTCACCGTAGAGGACCAGCGTCTGGCCCGTGCCGGCAAGGGCGGGCAGCGCCTGGGCGACGGCGTGACCGGTGCCCAGCTGCGGCTCCTGGAGGGCCCACGAAATATCGGGGGAATCGACGGTCGACCGCACCACTTCGCCGCCATGCCCGAAAACCACGACCAGCTTCGCCGGCGCAAGCGAACGCGCGGTGTCGATGACATGCTGCAGCAGCGGCTTGCCGGCCACGGGATGCAGCACCTTGGGCAGATTGGAATGCATGCGCTTGCCCTGGCCGGCGGCAAGGATGACGACTTGTACAGGCGTTTCAGCCATTTTTTTGACTCCGGAAATGACGAAGGCGACCACTCGGGCCGCCTTCGCATTATCGCATGATGCTTCTGCCGTTACCGGGGCAGCGTCGAGTCGCCCATCAGGAAGACATCGACTTCGCGGGCGGCCTGACGGCCTTCGCGGATCGCCCAGACGACCAGGGACTGGCCGCGACGGACGTCGCCGGCCGCGAACACCTTGCTGACATTGGTCGCGTAGCAACCTTCGCCATCGGTCGTCGCCCGCGCGTTGCCCCGTTCGTCCCTGGCCACGCCGAAGGCTTCGAGCAGGCTGCCGACCGGATTGGTGAAGCCCATCGCCAGGAAGGCGGTGTCGCACGGCAGTTCGAACTCCGAACCGGCTACTTCGCTCATCCGGCCGTCGCTCCATTCGACGCGAACCGCCTGCAGCGCCTTGACCTTGCCCTTGCCGTCGTCGATGAACTTCTTGGTCGCCACGGCGAAATCGCGCGCGCAACCCTCGTCGTGCGAAGACGACGTGCGCAGCTTGAAGGGCCAGTAGGGCCAGGTCAGCGCCTTGTTTTCAAGCTCCGGCGGCATCGGCATCAGCTCGAACTGGGTCACCGAGGCGGCGCCATGCCGGTTGGAAGTGCCGACGCAGTCGGATCCGGTATCGCCGCCGCCGATGACGACGACGTGCTTGCCGCGGACGTTGATCGGGTTGAGCTTGCCGACCCGGACCTCCTTGTTCTGTGGAATGAGGAATTCCAGCGCGGCGTGGATGCCCTTCAGCTCGCGGCCGGGAACCGGCAGCTCGCGCGGCACTTCGGAACCGGCGGCCAGGATCACGGCGTCGAATGCTGCGGTCAACTCCTCCGCGGAGACGAATTCGCTCGCATCGTTGTTGATGCCGGGCGGAAGCTCCTTGCTGCCGACGATGACCCGCGTCTTGAAGGTGACGCCCTCGGCTTCCATCTGGGCGATGCGACGGTCGACCACGGATTTTTCCAGCTTGAAGTCAGGGATGCCGTAGGCAAGCAACCCGCCGATGCGCTCGCTCTTCTCGAACACCGTGACGTCATGCCCGACCCGCGCCAGCTGCTGGGCGGCAGCCAGACCCGCCGGTCCGGAGCCGACAATGGCGATTTTCTTCCCGGTCCGGGTCGCCGGTGGTTGCGGCACGACCCAGCCCGATTCCCAGCCCTTGTCGATGATGAAGTGCTCGATCGACTTGATCCCCACCGGCGCCGAGTTGATACCCAGCGTGCACGCAGCTTCGCAGGGCGCCGGACAGATGCGGCCTGTAAAGTCGGGGAAGTTGTTGGTCGAATGCAGGACATCCAGCGCCTGTTTCCAGTTGCCGCGATAAACCAGGTCATTCCAGTCGGGAATGATGTTGTTGACCGGGCAGCCGCTGGTGCAGAAGGGAATGCCGCAATCCATGCAGCGCGCCCCCTGGATCCTGGCGTCGCGATCGTTCAGGGTATGAACGAATTCCTTGTAATGCTTGAGACGCTTGTCCACCGGATCGTAGGCCTCGTTGAGGCGCTCGAACTCGATGAATCCAGTCGGCTTGCCCATTATGCGGCCTCCTTCTCGGCAGCGGCGGCCAGCTCGGCGAGCGCGCGCCTGTATTCGTGCGGATAGACCTTGACGAATTTCTCACGGTAGCCGTCCCAAGAGCCAAGAATGGCGCTGGCGATGATGCTGCCGGTGTACTCGGCGTGGCGGGTGATGAGTTCCTTGAGCTGCTCTTCATCGGCGCGCCCGAGATGCAGCGGCTCGCCGGCAGCGTGACGATTGGCGGGCAAGACCTTTTCCAGCGCGACCTGCGCGAGATTGCAGTGGTTCCTGAAGCTGCCATCCTCGTCGAGAACGTAGGCGATGCCGCCGGACATGCCGGCGGCAAAATTGCGTCCCGTCTTGCCGAGCACGACCACCGTGCCACCGGTCATGTATTCGCAGCCGTGATCGCCGACACCCTCGACGACCGCCGTGCCGCCCGAGTTGCGGACGCAGAAGCGCTCGCCACCCACTCCCGAAAAGAACGCCTCGCCGGCAATCGCGCCGTACATGACGGTATTGCCGACGATGATGTTCTCCTGCGTGTTGCGGCGGAAATCCTTGCTCGGCTTGATGATGATGCGTCCGCCCGAAAGCCCCTTGCCGACATAGTCGTTGCCTTCGCCGGTCAGTTCGAGCGTCACGCCCCTGGCGAGGAAGGCGCCGAAGCTCTGGCCGGCGGTACCGGTCAGCCGGACGCGGATGGTGTCGTCGGCCAGACCGGCATGTCCGTAGCGGCGCGCCACTTCGCCCGAGAGCATGGTGCCGCAGGTACGGTTGACGTTGCTGATCGCCATCGCGATCTTGACCTTCTGACCTTTTTCCAGCGCCGGCCTGGCCTGCTCCAGCAACTCATGGTCGAGCACCCGGGCCAGGCCGTGATCCTGTTCCTCGGTCTGACGGCGCGGCTCGCCGGCCGGCACGTCCGGCTGATGGAAGATCCGCGAGAAATCGAGACCCCTGGCCTTCCAGTGGTCGATGCCGGGACGCATGTCGAGCAGGTCGGCGCGACCGATCAGATCGTCGAACCTGCGGATGCCGAGCTGGGCCATGATCTCGCGCACTTCCTCGGCGACGAAGAAGAAGTAGTTGACGACATGCTCGGGCTGTCCGGTAAACCGCTTGCGCAGCACCGGGTCCTGGGTGGCGACGCCGACCGGGCAGGTGTTCAGGTGGCACTTGCGCATCATGATGCAGCCTTCGACGACCAGCGGAGCCGTGGCGAAGCCGAATTCGTCGGCGCCAAGCAGCGCGCCGATGACGACGTCACGGCCGGTCTTGATCTGGCCATCGACCTGGACCCGGATGCGGCTGCGCAGGTGGTTGAGCACCAGCGTCTGCTGCGTCTCGGCGAGACCGAGTTCCCACGGCGTTCCCGCGTGCTTGATCGACGACTGCGGCGAGGCGCCGGTGCCGCCGTCGAAACCTGCGATCACGACATGATCGGCCTTGGCCTTGGCAACGCCGGCGGCGACCGTGCCGACGCCCACCTCGGAGACCAGCTTCACCGAAATCGAGGCCCGTGAATTCGCGTTCTTCAGGTCGTGGATCAACTGCGCCAGATCCTCGATCGAATAGATGTCGTGGTGCGGCGGCGGGGAAATCAGGCCGACGCCGGGCACCGAGTGGCGCAGGAAGCCGATGTACTCGGAAACCTTGTGCCCCGGCAACTGACCGCCTTCGCCCGGCTTGGCGCCCTGCGCCATCTTGATCTGGATCTGGTCGGCATTGACCAGGTATTCGGCGGTCACCCCGAAGCGGCCGGAAGCCACCTGCTTGATCGCCGAACGCAGCGAGTCACCGTCCTTCATCTCGATGTCGCGCTCGATGCGGCTCCTGCCGATCATGTCGGACAGCATGGCGCCGCCCGTGACCGGCGCGAAACGCCGGGCATCCTCGCCGCCTTCGCCGGTGTTCGACCTGCCGCCGATCCGGTTCATGGCGATCGCCAGGGTGGTATGCGCCTCGGTCGAAATCGAGCCGAGCGACATGGCTCCCGTGGCGAAGCGCTTGACGATCTCGCTTGCCGGCTCGACCTCGCCGAGTGGTATCGGGCCATCGGCCGGCCGCAGTTCGAAGAGCCCACGCAGCGTCAGGTGGCGCCTGGTCTGGTCGTTGATCAGCCTGGCATATTCCCGGTAGGTCTCGACCTTGCCGGAACGCGTCGCATGCTGCAGCTTGGCGATCGAATCCGGGGTCCACACATGCTCTTCGCCGCGGATGCGGAATGCGTACTCGCCGCCGGCATCGAGCATGGTGGCCAGCACGGGGTCATCCGAAAAGGCTTCATGGTGCAGGCGGATGGCTTCCTCGGCCACTTCGAAGACGCCGATGCCTTCAATATTGGAAGGCGTGCCGGTGAAGTACTTCTCGACGAACTCCTTCTGCAGACCGATGGCTTCAAAGATCTGCGCGCCGGTATAGGACATGTAGGTCGAGATGCCCATCTTGGACATGACCTTGTTCAGCCCTTTGCCGATGGCCTTGACGAAGTTCTTGATGTACTTTTCTGCCTTGTCGGCGTCGCCTCTGGCCAGCGCCTCGATGGTCTCGAGGGCGAGATAGGGGTGGACCGCCTCGGCGCCATAGCCGCCGAGGAGTGCGAAGTGGTGCGTCTCGCGGGCCGAGCCGGTCTCGACGACAAGACCGGTACTGGTGCGCAACCCCTTTTTGACCAGATGCTGGTGAACCACCGATGTCGCAAGCAGCGCCGGAATCGCCACGTGATCGGCGTCGACCTTGCGATCCGAGACGATCAGCACGTTGGCGCCGGAACGCACCGCATCCTCGGCGTCTGCCGCCAGCGAGGCGAGGCGGGCTTCGATGCCGGCCCGGCCCCAGGCCGCCGGGTAGCAGATGTCGAGCTCGAAGGAGCGGAACTTGCCGGAGGTGTATTTGGAGATGTGACGCAGCTTCTCCATGTCGGTGCGGGTCAGCACCGGCTGCGAAACCTCCAGGCGGATCGGCGGGTTGATGTCGGTGATGTTCAGCAGGTTGGGCTTGGGACCGACGAAGGACACCAGCGACATGACCAGTTCCTCGCGGATCGAGTCGATCGGCGGATTGGTCACCTGGGCGAACAGCTGCTTGAAATACGCGTACAGGGTCTTGTTCTTGTTCGACAGGACCGGCAGGGCCGAATCGGTGCCCATCGATCCCGTAGACTCCTCGCCGTTCTGGATCATCGGCTCGATGATGATCTTGATGTCTTCCTGCGTATAACCGAAGGCCTGCTGGCGGTCGAGCAGCGAGGCCGTGGCGGCTTCGGCCTTTTCTTCCGGCGCCGGGACGGCGTCGAGCTTGATGCGGATCTTCTCGATCCACTCGCGGTAGGGCTTGGCCGTGGCCAGCGAATCCTTGAGCTCCCTGTCGTCGATGATGCGTCCCTGGTCCATGTCGATCAGGAACATCTTGCCCGGCTGGAGGCGCCACTTCTTGACGATCTTCTTCTCGGGGATCGGCAGGACCCCGGACTCGGATGCCATGACCACGAAATCGTCATCGGTGACGAGATAGCGCGCCGGACGCAGGCCGTTGCGGTCGAGCGTCGCGCCGATCTGACGGCCGTCGGTGAAGGCGACCGCGGCGGGGCCGTCCCACGGCTCCATCATCGCCGCGTGGTACTCGTAGAAGGCGCGAC
>JAFLDQ010000058.1 GCA_017302355.1 Dechloromonas sp. | reverse complement strand
GAAAGCCAGTCTGCACGTGGGGTTGGCGCAGCACGGCGCGGCTGCGCTGCCGTGCTGCTTGGGGCGCGAAGCTCGCGCCAATGCAGGCATGTCCGCGTGCTTCGCACGACAGGACACGCCGTAACTTGCAGGGAGCACAGCCATGACCGACCGCCGCGACGACGATTTCCGCATCCGCCCCAGCGCCCCGAAGAATCGGGGCCAGGGCTTCGTCTCCAAGGTGCTCAAGCAGGCAGACAAGGCCAGCGCCGGCAAGTCCTCGGTGCGCCGTTCGGCGTCGGCGCATGGCACCGGCCAGCGGCCCGGCTCGCGCCTGGGGCGCGGCCACACGGCGGCGCGCTTCGCGGGGGCGAAGCTGACGCCCATGTCGCGGCGCGTGACCATCAAGACGCTGCTGGTCAACCAGCAGCGGGCCAATCCGCAGTCGCTCGCCAAGCACCTGCGCTACATCGAGCGCGACGGCGCTGGCCGCGATGGAGAACCGGGCCGGGCCTACGGGCCGCAGACCGATGCCGCCGACCTCGACGCCTTCAAGGAACGCTGCGCCGACGACCGGCACCACTTCCGCTTCATCGTCTCGCCCGAGGATGGCGCCGAGCTGGAAGACCTGCGCACCTACACGCGGCACCTGATGAATCGAATGGAAGCCGACCTGGGTACGCGACTGGAATGGGTGGCGGTCGATCACTGGAACACCGACAACCCGCACACCCACCTGATCGTGCGCGGGCGCGACGATACCGGCAAAGACCTCATCATCGCGGGCGACTACATCGCCGATGGCTTTCGGCATCGCGCATCCGAGCTGGCGACGGAATGGCTGGGGCCGCGCACCGAGCTGGAGATCCAGCAGACCCTGACCCGCGAGGTGGAACAAGAGCGGTGGACGAACCTGGATCGCACGCTGAAGCGTGAAGCTGGCGCCGATGGCCGGGTGCAGCTCGAACGCTTCAGCGAACCGCGGCTGCAACGCCAGCGCCTGCTGTTGATCGGCCGCCTGCAGCGTTTGCAACGCCTGGGCCTGGCCGATGAAGCGCAGCCCGGCACCTGGGCCGTCCATGCCGATGCGGAGAAGACCTTGCGCGCCCTGGGCGAGCGTGGCGACATCATCCGCACCATGCAGCGGGCCATGAGTGGCGAGCCGCGCGAGCTGGCCGTCTTCGAGCCGGGAGAGGATGGGCGCACGGTGGTCGGGCGCGTCGCCGCGAAAGGACTGGCCGATGAACTGCACGACCGGGGCTATCTGGTCATCGACGGCGTGGACGGCAAGGCCCACTACGTCGCGCTCAATGCCCGTGACGAGCTGGCGAGCTACCCGGCTGGCGCCGTGGTGGAGGTGAAGGGTTCGACCGACGTGCGCGCGGCCGATCGCAATATCGCCGCGCTGGCGAGCGGTGGCCTGTACCGCACCGATCATCACCTTGCCATCGCCCAGGGGCAGGCCGTGCCCGGCCGCGATCCGCAGGAAGTCGTAGCAACCCACGTCCGCCGGCTGGAAGCCTTGCGCCGGGCAGGCATCGTGGAACGTGTGGCCGAGGGGCTGTGGAAGGTGCCGGACGACTTGACCGAGCGTGGCCGGCAGTACGACGCGCAGCGCCTGGGCGGCGTGGCCGTGGAGCTGAAATCCCACCTGCCCATTGAGCGGCAGGCCCGAGTCATTGGCGCGACCTGGCTGGATCAGCAGTTGATCGGCGGCGGCTCAGGCCTGGGCGACCTGGGCTTTGGCGCAGAGGCCAAGCAGGCGATGCAGCAGCGCGCCGACTTCCTGGCCGAACAGGGACTGGCCGAGCGGCGCGGGCAGCGCGTGATCCTGGCGCGCAACCTGCTGGGCACGCTGCGCAACCGGGAGCTGGCGCAGGCAGCGAAGGACATTGCCGCAAAAACCGGCCTGGAGCATCGGCCCGTGGCCGACGGGCAGCGTGTGGCCGGCATCTACCGGCGCAGCGTCATGCTCGCCAGCGGGCGCTACGCGATGCTCGATGACGGCATGGGCTTCTCACTGGTGCCTTGGAAGCCGGTGATCGAGCAGCGGCTGGGACAGCAGCTTGCCGCCACGTTGCGCGGCGGTGGGGTGTCATGGGAGATCGGGCGTCAACGAGGCCCGGCAATTGGCTAACTGCCCCGGCGCTCTCTGTGCAGGGGGCTAGCGTTTCTTCTTCGGACTTGGCGGGGGTGTCACGCGCAGCGCGTTGAGCACCAGTGAGAACGCTGGCGACGGTTGCCTGCGGCTGGGGTAGTACAGGAAATATCCCGAAAACGGCTCGCACCAGTCCTCCAGCACGCGCACCAGGCGGCCTTCCTCAATGTGCGGCCCGAACTCCTCCTCGGGCAGTGCTGCAATGCCGAGCCCGGCGAGCGCGGCATCCACCATGTTGGGCGTGGTGTTGAAGATCAGTTGCCCATCCACACGCACGTTCACCTGTTTGCCCCGCCGCATGAAGTCCCACACATAGATTCCGCCGCTGGTCTGCAAGCGCATGTTGATGCAGTTGTGATTCAACAGGTCGTGCGGTTTCTTAGGGATGGGGTGGGACTCGAAGTACGCAGGCGACGCAGCAATCGCCATGCGCAGCGGCGGCCCGATGGGCACCGCGATCATGTCCTTGTCGATGGTGTCGCCCAGCCGCACGCCCGCATCGAAACGGTCGGCCACGATGTCCCGGAAGCCGTAGTTCACGTCGAACTCGATGTTGATGTCGGGATACTCGCGCAGCAGCGGGGTGAGTTTGGGCAGGATCGTGGTGCGCAGGATGTGGTCGCCACAGGTGATGCGCACCGTTCCCGCTGGCTTGTCTCGCAGTTCGGTCAGTTCGTCCAGCTCGGACTCGATCTCATCGAAACGATGCCCGATGGCGTTCAGCAGGCGCTCGCCCGCCGCTGTCGGCGAAACGCTGCGCGTGGTGCGGGTGAGCAGCCGGATCTCAAGTCGGGCTTCCAGGCCATTGATTGCTTGACTCAGAGCCGATTGCGTCACCCCCAGATGCGCTGCGGCACGCGTGAAGCTGCCTTCGCGCGCGATGGTCACGAAGTACAGAAGGTCGTTGAGGTTACGTCTGGCCATGGTGCCCAGTCTCCCACGTATTTGAAGAACAACTAATTAGCATACCTTATATGGCCTTTAAGTATTCATTAGCTAGTCAAGGCGGCTCGCAACGGGGAAGATACGAGGCATGAAGAAGTCAACCCCAATTTCCCCTTGGCGGCGTGGCCTGCTCAGCGCTGCTGATCGGCTCGTCCCTCGGGTTGGCAGCCTGCACCCCCGGCAGTTCGGTTGCCCAAACGCCGACTGGCGTCTCCCATTCGCCCTCGATGGACTCCCCCATGAAGATTCGCCTGGTCGTCAGCGGGCAAGTCGCCACCGCCACCCTGTACGACAACGCCACGGCCAGAGATTTCGCATCGCTGCTGCCGCTGTCCCTGTCGATGAGCGACTACGACACCATTGAGCGCGTGTCCGACCTGCCGCGCAAGCTGTCCACGCAGGGCGCACCCGAGGGCATGGCCCCCGTGGCCGGTGAACTAACGCACTACGCCCCCTGGGGCAACCTTGCGATCTTCATCAAGCCGCGCTCCTATTCGCGCAGCCTGCTGCCGCTGGGAAAGATCGACGACGGTCTTGCCATCGTGTCGCAGCCCGGCCCCTACAAGATGCGCATCGAGCGCGTCGAGCCCTGAACCAATCCCCGCGACAGCGGCCCGTATGAAAGGAATACCCAACATGACCAAGACCATTGAAACGCACGACATCGCCGAGCCGGGTAGCTTGGACGTGGGCCGTCGCACTCTGCTGAAAATGACCGCCACCGGCATCACCGCCGCAGGTGTCGGCGCCATCGCCACCAGCCCGGCCATCGCGCAGCCAGCCGTGACGCTTACCGACAAGTGGGACAAGGTGTTTCCCAAGAGCGACAAGGTGGCTCACCGGAAAATCACCTTCAAGAACCGCTACGGCATCACCCTGGCCGCCGACCTGTACCAGCCGAAGAGTGCCAGCGGCAAGCTCGCGGCGCTTGCTGTGGGCGGCCCGTTCGGAGCCGTGAAAGAACAATCCTCCGGCCTGTACGCCCAGACCCTGGCCGAGCGTGGCTTCATCACCCTGGCTTTCGATCCGTCCTACACCGGCGAGAGCAGCGGCAAGCCGCGCAACGTCGCCTCGCCCGACATCAGCGTCGAGGATTTCAGCGCGGCGGTGGATTGTCTGGGCTTGCTGCCGAATGTGGATCGTGAGCGCATCGGCATCATCGGCATTTGCGGCTGGGGCGGCATGGCACTGAGCGCCGCCGCCGTGGACAAGCGCATCAAGGCCGTCGTCGCCAGCACCATGTACGACATGACGCGCGTCATGTCCAAGGGCTACAACGACAGCGTGACCCTGGAGCAGCGCACGCAGACGCTGGAGCAGTTGAGCCTCCAGCGCTGGGCGGATGCACAGGCCGGCAAGCCCGCCTACCAGCCGCCCTACAACGATCTCAAGGGCGGCGAGGCGCAGTTCCTCGTCGAATACGCCGACTACTACCGTACGCCGCGCGGCTACCACGCGCGTTCGGTCAACTCCGGCAACGCCTGGACGATCACCACGCCGCTGCCGTTCATGAACCTGCCGATCCTCACCCACATCAAGGAGATCTCGCCACGGCCGATGCTCCTGATCCACGGCGAGAAGGCGCATTCGCGCTACTTCAGCGAAACCGCCTACGCAGCGGCGGCCGAACCGAAGGAACTGGTGATCGTTCCGGGCGCCGTCCACGTGGATCTGTACGACCGGATGGACAAGATTCCGTTCGACAAGTTGACGGCGTTCTTCCAGAAGAACCTGGCCGCGTCGGCGTAAAGCCGCCGGCCGCGGGGCGGGCGAAGCCCTCTCCATCGTCATGCATCCCCTGACCGCGCACGTCCCAGTGGATGGGCGCGGCGCTTCCTATTGAGTCACAGAAGAAAACACGCCATGACCAACACCGCAACGGCGGCCCCCCAGGGCGACACTGGAACATCCAATATAGCCCCCGCGCCAGCGGCATCCTGGAGCGGCGTCTTCGCCATGTCGTTTTGTGCCTTCGCGTTGGTCGCCTCCGAATTCTTGCCTGTCAGTCTGCTCACGCCCATTGCGGGCGATCTGCGCGTTACCGAAGGCATGGCTGGGCAGGGCATCGCCATCTCCGGCGCCTTCGCGGTGCTGATCAGCCTGTTCATCTCGGCGCTGGCCGGCGGCCTGAACCGCAAGGCGCTGCTGCTGGGGCTGACAGCGGCGATGGGCGTCTCCGGCGCCATCGTCGCGCTGGCACCCAACTACGCCATCTACATGGTGGGCCGCGCGCTGATCGGCGTGGTCGTCGGCGGCTTCTGGTCGATGTCGGCCGCCATGGCGATCCGCATGGTGCCCACGCGCGACGTGCCGCGCGCGCTTGCCATCGTCAACGGCGGCAACGCGCTGGCCACGGTGATAGCAGCGCCGCTGGGCGCGTACCTGGGCACCGTCATCGGCTGGCGCGGCGCCTTCCTGTGCCTGGTGCCGGTGTCACTGATCGCACTGGCCTGGCAGTGGCGGGGGCTGCCCTCAATGCCTGCCGCCGCACGCGCGCCCGGCACCGGCAACGTGTTCAAGGTGTTCACGCTGTTCGCGCGCCCCGGCGTCGCCGTGGGCATCTTGGCCAGCAGCCTGCTGTTCATGGGGCAGTTCGGCCTGTTCACCTACGTGCGTCCGTTCCTGGAAACGGTCACGGGCGTACAGGGAACGTCGATCTCGTTGGTTCTGCTTGTCATCGGCGCGACGGGCTTCATCGGCACGGTGCTCATCGGCCGCGTACTGCAATTCAGCTTCTACCCGACGTTGATCGTCATCCCGCTGCTGATGGCGGCGACGGCCCTAGCCTTGATCGCTTTCGGCGGCTCGGTCGCAATCGTTGCCCTACTGCTCGCGTTGTGGGGACTGACTGGCACCTCGGCCCCCGTGGGCTGGTGGGCCTGGATCGCCAAGGTGTTCCCCAAGGACGCGGAAGCCGGTGGTGGCCTGTTCGTCGCCATGGTTCAGATGTCCATCGCGCTGGGCTCTACCGTGGGCGGCCTGCTGTTCGACCACATCGGCTACCGCAGCACTTTCGTCGCGAGCGCCGCGCTGCTGGTGATCTGCGCCGTGCTGACCGCCATGACCGCACGCCAATCCACATCGCACGGCTGATCTATCACCCGAGGAAAGCATGAAGAAACCTTACGTCATCATCCATACGCTGACCTCGCTGGATGGCAAGATCCATGCGATCGACCTTCCCGAGTTCGATCTTGCGGCACTCCAGTACGAGCAACTGGTGCTGCATGCCGACCGCCAGGTGTTCGACATCCAGGGCTATCTGAATGGCCGCGTCACCACAGATGACAACACCACGCACTACCGCACCCCGGAGGTGAACGAGGCGGCGGCTTTGGTACCTGAGGGGGATTTCGTCGCTGACGCCCATGCGTCGATGTACTACGTGGCGATCGACGCCACCGGCCGGCTGGGCTGGCAGGAGAACGTCGTCGATTACGGCAGCCGCAAGTCGCACGTGATCTCTGTGCTCACCGAGCAGGCGAGCAATGCCTACAAGGATCTGCTGCGGCGCCGGGGCATCTCCTACATCGTCGCCGGCAAGGATCGGCTGGACCACGCCCTGGTTCTGCACAAGCTCGCCACGCTGTTCGGCATGGAGCGCGTGATGATCGGCGGTGGCGGCGTGCTGAACTGGTCGTACCTGCAGGATGGCCTGGTGGATGAACTGAGCCTGCTAATGGCGCCGATCGCGGATGCGTCGCCAGACGCCCCCAGCCTGTTCACGGCCAAGGAGCCGCTCACCCAGGTGCAGCCGCGTTCCTTCACCCTCATCGACGCGAAGCCCTTGGAGGGCGGAACGATCTGGGCTCGCTACAAGGTCAATGGAGAACAGTCCCGATGAAGAAAGTCATTGTGCTGGGCGCCAACGGCCACACCATCTCAGAAGACATTCATTCGGACTGACTCTCTCAAGGAATAAAACATGACCGTCAAAGCCTACGGTGCCTACGCTCGCGACCTGCCACTCGAACCCCTCGACATTACCCGCCGCGCGCCGGGCGCGCACGACGTGCAGATCGACATCGCCTACTGCGGCGTATGCCATTCCGACCTGCACCAAGTGCGCGCCGAATGGGCGGGCACGCAATTCCCCTGCGTGCCGGGCCACGAAATCGTCGGCCGCGTCTCGGCCGTGGGTACGCACGTCTCGGGCTTCAAGCCGGGCGATCTGGTCGGCATCGGCTGCATCGTCGATAGCTGCAAGCAGTGCGACGACTGCGCCGAGGGGCTGGAGAACTACTGCGACCACATGGTCGGCACCTACAACGGCCCGACGCCGGATGCACCCGGCCACACGCTGGGCGGTTACTCGCAGCAGATCGTGGTGCATGAGCGCTACGTGCTGCGCATCCGCCACGACGAGTCGCAACTGGCCGCCGTCGCGCCGCTGCTGTGCGCGGGCATCACCACCTATTCGCCGCTGCGCCACTGGAAGGTCGGGCCAGGCCACAAGGTCGGCGTGGTCGGCATCGGTGGCCTGGGCCACATGGGCATCAAGCTGGTGCACGCAATGGGCGCGCACGTCGTGGCCTTCACCACGTCGGAATCCAAGCGTGAGGCGGCTAAGGCGCTCGGTGCGGATGAAGTCGTCGTGTCGCGCAATGCCGGCGAAATGGCCGCGCTCACCAAGAGCTTCGACTTCATCCTCAACACCGTGGCAGTGCCGCACGATCTGGATGCGTTCTTCGTGCTGCTCAAGCGCGACGGAGCGATGACGCTGATCGGAGCCCCGGCCTCGCCGCATCCGTCGCCGCAGGTGTTCAGCCTCATCATGAAGCGCCGCAGCTTGGCCGGTTCCATGATCGGCGGCATCCCCGAGACTCAGGAGATGCTGGATTTCTGCGCCGAGCACGGCATCGTCTCGGACATTGAAATGATCCGCGCCGATGAAATCAATGGCGCCTACGAACGAATGCTGCAAGGCGACGTGAAGTACCGCTTTGTCATCGACTGCGCTTCACTCGCGGCATGAAAAAACTCTGGTCTCGCGTCATCAAAGGGGGTGTCGGCGTAGCCGTGCTGGGCGGCGTCGGCGTGGCCGCCTACCTGCAGCATCCCCTGTTCGGCGAGCTGCCCAGCGGCGAGCGGCTGGCGCGCATCGAGCGTTCATCCCACTATGCCGATGGCTCGTTCCACAACCAGACCGACACGCCGCTGCTGACGACCGACCAGTCGCAGGTGTCGATCATGCTGGACAACATGCGCAACAACGGCACCACGCGCCCGCCGACGCCGCTGCCGACGACCAAGACCGACCTGAAGGCGCTGGACGCCCGCGAAGACGTGGTGGTCTGGCTGGGCCACTCGTCCTACTACGTGCAACTGGGCGGGCAGCGCCTGCTGATCGACCCGGTGTTCAGCGTCAATGCCTCGCCCGTACCAGGCACAAACGTGGCCTTTGACGGCACCAGCCTCTACGCCGCCGCCGACGTGCCCGCGATCGACCTTCTGGTCATCACCCACGACCACTACGACCACTTGGACTACCCGAGCATCCAGGCACTGCAACGGAAGGTCGGCAAGGTCATGGTGCCGCTTGGCGTGGGCGCGCATTTCGAGCGCTGGGGCTACGACATGCAGCGCGTGCAAGAAGCCGATTGGTACGACAGCCTTGCGCTGTCGCCCACGCTGCAACTCACCGCCACGCCAGCGCGGCATTTCTCGGGCCGTACTTTCACCACGAACAAGTCGCTGTGGATGGGGCTGGCCCTGGTCACGCCCGAGCGGCGGTTGTTCTTCAGCGGCGACAC
The DNA here is from genome assembly GCA_017302355.1 of Dechloromonas sp. The sequence continues at coordinate 10,779 of JAFLDQ010000058.1, read as the reverse complement.
GGGCTACGGCCCGCACTTCGCCGAGATCGGCCAGCGCCTCGGCCCCTTCGACTGGGTGACGCTCGACATGGGCCAGTACGACCCGCGCTGGGCCAACGTCCACATGAACCCCGAGCAGGCCGCGCAGGCAGCGGAGGAACTGCACACGAAGGTGCTCACGCCCGCACATGCGGGGCGCTTCTCGATTTCTCCGCATGACTGGGATGACCCTTTCAAGCGCATCACGGCAGCGAGCCAGGGCCGCAGCTATGCGCTGTGGACGCCGGAGATTGGCCGTCCCGTCCACCTGGACGGCCGCGCGCAGACGTTCGTAGCGTGGTGGGCGAGCGGTGCAGGCAACGCGCCTCGCCTTGACCTGCAGCCAGCGCCATAGCGCCAACCTACCCCCAAAACGGAGCGAGCGTATAGCACCCGCTCCAAACCTGAATTTTTGGACGAGATGTTCATTTCAATTAATTAGCTAAACTAATATGCCTATTAAGAATTTATTATCTAGTAACAATCAATTTTCTCCCTCAGACTGACTGAGACAAACGGGCAAGGAAAAACGAAAGCATCTACGTTCACGAGCTTTGGCCACATCCGTGCTGAGATCACGCTGATGCTCATGGCACCGCAGGAAATGACCTGCCACTTTCGGCTCGATTACAGGGTGCTATCACTCAAGGAGACGGCCGATGGAACTTCGTCATCTGCGTTGCTTTTTGGCCGTGGCCGAAGAACTCCACTTCGCCCGCGCCGCCGAGCGCCTGCACATCGACCAGTCGCCGCTGTCCCGCACCATCAAGGAGTTGGAAGAAGAACTCGGCGCCCGGCTGTTCGTTCGCACCACCCGCAGCACGCAACTGACCCGCGCAGGCCAGTCGCTCCTCACGCATGTGCCGCGCGTTTTCTCGGTGCTGGAGCAGGCCCGTGATAGCGTCAAGTCCGCCACCAACGGTTTTCATGGGCAGTTGCGCATTGCCCTGTCGGACGGCATCACACCATCGCGCTTGCCCGCCTTGCTGGCGCGCAGCCGCGAGGAAGATCCCGAGGTGGAAATCCGCTTGTTCGAGGTGCCCTTGGATCAACAGATCAAGGGCCTGCATGATGATTTGTATGACGCGGGTTTCTCGATGGCTGAAGACGCGGGCGACGGCATCCTGGTCACGCCCGCATGGGAGGACGAGTTGATGGTGGCCGTGCCGGCCCGCCATCCCGTGCTCGCCTTCAAGCAGATTCCGCTGGAAGAAGTCCTGCGCTACCCGCTGGTGCTGGGTGATCCCGCCGTATGCGAGGGCCATGCTCGCCAGGTTGATCGCTTTCTCCGCAAGCTCGATCAAGAGCCGTTGATCGCGCAGCGCGTGGCGACCTTCGACGTGATGATGACCTTGGTTTCCGCTGGCTTGGCCTTGGGGCTCGCGGGCACAGCGCACATCGTGTCCAGCCGCGAACCCGGCGTCGTGGGCCGGCCCCTGGCGGGCCAACCGCCCCTGCTGATGACCTATCTGCTGCGCCGCGACGCAGAGCCTTCCGAGATGTTGGCCCGGTTCATCGAACGAGTGGCCTTTCTTGATTCGGCGAATGACCTGGGCACTGCCGAAGACGCCTGACTCACCCGACGAAAGGACTGGAACCATGAACAAGCTGACGCTATTGATGCTGGCCGCCACGCTGACCGCTTGCGGCCCCTCCCAACCTCCGGAAACCGTGGACTACCTTGTGGCCCATCCCGATCGCATCAAGGAAATCCAGCGGCTGTGCAAGGAAGACCGCGCGAAGGTCGGCGAAGAACTCTGCCGCCGCGCCGCCGAAGCCGCTGGTCGGCGCTTCTTTGGTGATCGCCCAGAGCAGAAGTCCAAGTAGCGCTCCTCGCAGTCGCTATACCGCGACGAAGTTCTCGCTGTTACCTCGACATGCCGAAACGCTCTCGCGTTAGCGGCGTTTTTATCGTCTGCGCCACAGCAAGAAGCCTTGCTTTTTTGGCCTGAATTCCCGCCACAACGGCCTTTGACCGGCCTGCGCTCGCGCCTTGATCCTCAGTGCTGCGGCACCTCCGTGTGCCGTGATCGGAGGCGAGGTTATGCAAGGGACGAACGTGCTGTTCGGTCAGATTGCCGTCGTATTCGGCATCGTGATCGCCGGCGTGTGGGCAGCCACACAATGGACAGCAGCGGCCCTGGGCTATCAGCTACGCCTTGGCTCGCCCTGGTTCGACTTCTTCGGTACGCCGGTCTATCACCCGTGGCGGCTGTTCGAGTGGTGGTTCTTCTTCGATGCCTACGCTCCGCGCGTCTTTGACACCGGCGGCGCCATCGCGGGCGGCAGCGGCTTGGTGGCCGTGCTGGTGGCCATCGGCATGTCGATTTGGCGCTCCCGTCAATCGCGCCTGATCACGACCTACGGCTCGGCACGCTGGGCGAATGCGGATGACATTCGCAAGGCCGGCCTCACGCAACCGGCCGGCGTGTTCCTCGGCCAGCACGATCGTCAGTACCTGCGGCACGAAGGCCCGGAACACGTTCTGACCTTCGCGCCAACGCGCAGCGGCAAAGGTGTGGGCCTGGTGGTGCCCACCTTGTTGAGCTGGCCCGCGTCCGCCGTCATCCACGACATCAAGGGCGAGAACTGGCAGATCACCGCCGGTTGGCGCTCGCGCTTCTCGCATTGCCTGCTGTTCAACCCGACCGATGCGAAGTCGGCGGCCTACAACCCACTGCTGGAAGTCCGCCGTGGCGCGCATGAAGTGCGCGACGTGCAGAACATCGCGGACATCCTGGTCGATCCCGAAGGCGCGCTGGAGAAGCGCAACCATTGGGAAAAGACCAGCCATGCGCTGCTGGTCGGCGCCATCCTGCACGTGCTCTACGCGGGCGAGGACAAGACGCTGCGCGGCGTCGCCAACTTCCTCTCCGATCCGGCTTGTCCATTCGAGCTGACGCTGCACCGGATGATGACCACGCCACACCTCGGCGATGGCCCGCATCCGGTCGTGGCTTCGGCGGCGCGCGAAGTGCTCAACAAGTCGGACAACGAGCGGTCGGGCGTGCTGTCCACCGCCATGTCGTTCCTGGGCCTCTACCGCGACCCTACGGTGGCCGAAGTCACGTCGCGCTGCGACTGGCGCATCGCCGACCTGATCGCGGCCGAGCATCCGGTGTCGCTGTACCTCGTGGTGCCGCCTTCGGACATCTCGCGGACGAAGCCGCTCATTCGCCTGATTCTCAACCAGATCGGGCGACGTCTCACCGAATCGCTCGATGGCAGCGATGGCATCGCGCGCCGCCACAAGCTGCTGCTGATGCTCGACGAGTTCCCGGCGCTGGGGCGCCTGGACTTCTTCGAGACGGCGTTGGCCTTCATGGCCGGCTATGGCATTCGCAGCTTCCTCATCGCGCAGTCGCTGAACCAGATCGACAAGGCGTATGGGCAAAACCACTCCATCCTCGACAACTGCCATGTGCGCGTGACGTTCGCAACGAACGACGAGCGCACCGCCAAACGGATCTCCGAAACGCTGGGCACCGCGACCGAACTGCGCGCGCAGCGCAACTACGCAGGCCACCGGCTGGCTCCGTGGCTGGGCCACCTGATGGTGTCGCGCCAGGAAACCGCGCGCCCGCTGCTGACGCCGGGCGAAGTTATGCAGCTTCCGCCTGACGAGGCTGTGGTGATGGTGTCCAGCGTGGCGCCGATCAAGGCGAAGAAGCTGCGCTACTACGCGGACGCCAATTTCAGGCACCGCGTGCTGTCGCCGCCAGTGCTGGCGGACGGGCAGTACGCCGACGTGCCGCCGCTGCGCCCGGACGACTGGAGCGGCTTGGCGATTCCTACCGTGCCGGTCGCGTCTGCGTCCGATGCCGCCGACGGCTTCGCCGCCTCTGCCGACGACGGCGGCCCGCGCCGCCAGCCCGAGCTTTCCGAAACCGTCGCCTACGACCCCGAATTGGCCACGCCCGTGGCCGACCTTGGGCTGCTCGATGACGACGACGACCTGCCGCTTCCCCTTCCTCGCCAGCTCGATCCAGCCATGCAGCGCACGGCCCGGCTGGCATCGCTGAACCCCAACGACGGAATCGAGTTATGAGCCACTACCGCCTCAACCTGTTCATCCAGCCGGAGCACGCCAAGCGTCTGGACGAGCTGGCCGCCAAGAAAGGCGTGTCCAAGTCGTCCATCGTCGCGGCGGCGCTCGCATCGTGGCTGTCGCCCGACGCCCCCGACCAGCGCGAGGCCGCCATCGCCAAGCGGCTTGATCGCCTGTCACGCCAGGCCGAGCGCATGGAGCGCGACCAGAACATCCAGATCGAAACGCTGGCGCTGTTCATCCGCTACTACCTCACGGTCAGCACGCCAGTTCCCGAAGCGCACCAGGACGCGGCGCGCGCCCAGGGCAAAGCGCGCTTCGAGCAGTTCACCGAGCAGCTTGGCCGCCACCTGCTGCGGGGCCGCAGCCTGGTGCGCGACGTGGTGGAGGAACTGCATCCCGACCCGATGCGGATGGAGGATGCGGCGGCCGCCGCGCAAGCGCAGGAGCGTGCGTCATGAGCGCCCGAATTCCCATTGAAGGGCAGTCCATGAGCGCCACGTCGCTCGACCGCCGCATCCAGATGCTGCGCACGGCGATGGGGCCGCTGATCGCCGCCGCGCTCGAAGACCCGGATGTGGTGGAGGTGATGCTGAATCCTGATCGCACCCTTTGGGTGGATCGGCTTTCCAGTGGGCGCGCGCCGATGGGCGTGGAACTGCCTGCGGCGGACGGCGAGCGAATCATCCGCCTGGTTGCAGCCCACGTCGGCGCGGAAGTCCATCGCGGCCAGCCGCTACTGTCCGCCGAGCTGCCCGAGACCGGCGGACGCTTCGAGGGCATCTTGCCGCCGGCAGCGCCGGGGCCGGCCTTCGCGCTGCGCAAGCGCGCCATCGGCGTGATTCCGCTGGAGCGGTACGTCATCGACGGAATGATGACCGCCGCCCAGGCGGGCTTTCTGGTGCGCGCCGTGCGCGAGCGGCAGAACGTGCTGATCGCCGGGGCGACCAGCAGCGGCAAGACGACCTTGGCCAATGCGCTTCTGGCCGAGATTGCTGCCACGGGCGACCGCGTGCTGGTGCTCGAAGACACAGTGGAGCTGCAATGCGCGGCCCGCGACCACGTGCCGCTACGCACGCGGCATGGCGTCGTGTCGATGACCGAGCTGGTGCGCTCGTCAATGCGCCTGCGCCCTGATCGCGTCGTCGTCGGCGAGGTGCGCGGTGCCGAGGCGCTGGATCTCATCAAGGTGTGGGGCACCGGCCATCCGGGCGGCATCGCCACGATCCATGCTGGCTCCGCGCTGGGCGCGCTGCTGCGCCTGGAGCAACTGATTCTCGAAGTGGCGGTGAACCCGCCCCGTGCGTTGATCGCCGAGGCGGTCAACGTGGTGATTCATATCGCCGGACGCGGGCGCAAGCGCCGCATCGAGAGCATCGCCCGTGTCGTCGGCTTTGACGGTATGGGCTACCGGCTGGTGGATTGGGGGGCGGACGCGCTGGAAACGCCGCTCTCCGAGCTGTCGCCACTTTCTGATGCCGCACCCGCTGCGGCGACTTCCCCATCCCCTGACTCACTTGGAGAACTGCCATGACGCAGATGATCGTTCCTGCTTTCCGTTTTTCTGCAAATCCGGCTTTGCGCCTTGCGCGACTGCGCAGCCTGGCTCGCCCTGCGGGGCAAGGACTGTTGCTGGCCGCGCTACTGCTGTTCCTGGCAGGAACGGCACAGGCCGCCGGTTCTTCGATGCCCTGGGAAGGCCCGCTGCAATCCATCCTCGAATCCATCCAGGGGCCAGTGGCGCGCATCGTCGCGGTCATCATCATCATCGCCACGGGCCTGGCGCTCGCGTTCGGCGACACGTCGGGCGGATTCCGCAAGCTGATCCAGATCGTATTCGGTCTGTCCATCGCCTTCGCGGCATCCAGTTTCTTCCTGTCGTTCTTCAGCTTCTCCGGTGGGGCGGTCGTATGAGTGCCCCGGACACCTTCGCGGACGGCTTCGAGGTGCCGCTGCATCGCTCGCTAACCGAGCCGATTCTGTTGGGCGGCGCACCGCGTACGGTGGCGATCGCCAACGGCACGCTGGCCGCCGCCGTCGGGCTGGGCCTGCAACTGTGGATTCCCGGCGTGGTGCTCTGGATCGTCGGTCATTCGCTGGCGGTGTGGGGCGCGCGCGTCGATCCGCAGTTCATGGCCGTGTTCGCGCGGCACATCAAGCACCGCCCGCTGCTGGACGTGTGAGGGGAGGACGCCACGATGCTGAATCTCGCCGAATACCGCCAGCGCCCGGCCTTGCTTGCCGACTGGCTGCCCTGGGCCGGGCTGGTCGCACCGGGCGTCGTCTTGAACAAGGACGGCAGTTTCCAGCGCACGGCCCGGTTTCGCGGGCCTGACCTCGACAGCGCGACGCAAGGCGAGCTGGTCGCCACGTCGGCGCGGTTGAACAACGCGCTGCGCCGCATGGGATCGGGCTGGGCGCTATTCATTGAAGCCGAGCGCCGGCCTGCCGCCGATTATCCGCACTCGGAGTTTCCCGAGCCGCTTTCGTGGGTGGTGGAGGAAGAACGCCGGGCCGCCTTTGAGGAATCGGGCAATCACTTCGAGAGCGGCTATCACCTGACGCTGCTTTACCTGCCGCCGGAAGAATCCCGCGCCCGTGCAGCCAAGATGCTCTACGAGAACACGCCGACGAATGGCGTGGACTGGCGCGAGCGGCTGCAAGCCTTCGTCGCGGAAACGGATCGCGTCTTCGACCTGCTCGACGGCGTGATGCCGGAAATTGACTGGCTCGATGACGCGCAGACGCTGACCTACCTGCACGCGACCATCTCGACGCGGCGCTATCGCGTGGGCGTGCCCGAAGTGCCGTTCCACATCGACGCGCTGCTGACCGATTCCGCACTGGTCGGCGGCCTGGCGCCCATGCTGGGCGACCAGCACCTGCGCGTGGTGTCGGTGCGGGGCTTCCCGACCTCGACCTGGCCGGGGATTCTGGACGACCTCAACCGCCTCGGTTTTGCGTACCGCTGGAGCACGCGCTTTCTCTGCCTCGACAAATCCGAGGCGGAACGGGAGTTGGGACGCCTGCGCCGCCAGTGGTTCGCCAAGCGCAAGAACGTCATCGCGCTGCTGCGCGAAACGATCTTCCAGCAGGAAAGCCCGCTGGTCGATACCGACGCCAACAACAAGGCCGCCGATGCCGACGCTGCCTTGCAGGAGCTAGGCAGCGATCAAGTCGCCTTCGGCTATCTGACGGCGACCGTCACCGTCATGGACGAGGACGCTGCCGTCGCAGACGAGAAGCTGCGCATGGTGGAGCGCGTCATCCAGGGTCGGGGCTTCGTCACCATCCCTGAAACGCTCAATGCCGTGGATGCCTGGCTGTCCTCGCTCCCCGGCAACGCCTACGCCAACGTGCGCCAGCCCATCGTCTCGACGCCGAACTTGGCGCACATGATGCCGGTGTCGGCGGTATGGGCTGGGCCGGAGAGGAACGACCACCTCGATGGCCCGCCGCTGATCGTCACGCGCACCGATGGCGCCACGCCGTTCCGGCTGGTGACGCACATCGGCGACGTGGGTCACACGCTGGTCGCGGGGCCGACTGGCATGGGCAAGTCAGTCTTGCTCGCCACGCTGGCGATGCAATTTCGCCGCTATCGCGGCTCGCGCATCTTCGCCTTCGACATGGGCCGCTCGATGCGGGCCACGATCCTCGGGCTGGGCGGCGAACACTACGACCTGGGCACGGATGGCGAGATCGCCTTCCAGCCGCTCGCGCGCATCGACCGCGAAGGCTACCGCACTTGGGCGGCCGAATGGATCGAGGGGCGTTTGCTGCACGAAGGCGTGGCCGTCGGCCCGGACGAGAAAGCGGCTATCTGGTCGGCACTCGGCAGTCTCGCCGGGGCGCCGGTGGAGCAGCGCACGATGACGGGGCTTTCCGTGCTGTTGCAATCGAACACGCTGCGGCAGGCGCTGTCGCCTTATGTGCTCGGCGGTGCCCACGGCAAGCTGCTGGACGCCGACCACGACCGGCTGGGCACGGCCGACGTGCAGTGCTTCGAGATGGAGGAGCTGATGCACAGCAAGGCCGCCGTCATGGCCGTGCTGCATTACCTCTTTGCGCGTTTTGATGAACGCTTCGACGGGGCGCCCACGCTGCTGATCCTCGACGAAGCATGGCTGTTCCTCGATGACCCGGTGTTTGCCGCGCGTATCCGCCAGTGGCTCAAGACACTGCGCAAGAAGAACGTCAGCGTCATATTCGCCACGCAGAGCCTTGCCGACATCAAGGATTCGAGCATCGCACCCGCGATCATCGAAAGCTGCGCGAGTCGGATTTTCTTGCCCAACCCGCAGGCGACCGAGCCGCAGATTCGCACGATCTACGAGGGCTTCGGCCTCAACAGGCGGCAGATCGAAATCGTCGCCACCGCGCAGCCCAAGCGCGACTACTACTACCAATCCCGCCTCGGCAACCGCCTGTTCGACCTCGACCTGGGGCCGGCGGCGCTGGCCTTCGCGGGCGCTTCCACGCCGCAAGACCAGCGCGACATAGACCGCGTGCTGCTGGACGCCGGCGTGCCCGGTTTCGCGGGCGCCTGGCTTCGCCACCGCGGCCTCGATTGGGCGGCCGACCTGCTGCCCTCGTTCCCCGGCCTCGCGCCGGGTTCCCTCGCTGACCAACCCCTGGAGAACCTGCCATGAAAAAGCGTCTTATTGCCGCCGCCATCGCGGCCATGCTTTGCACCGCCACCGCCCATGCGCAATGGGTCGTGGTCGATCCCACGAACCTCGTGCAGAACACGCTGACCGCGATCCGCACGCTGGAGCAGATCAACAACCAAATCCAGCAGCTTCAGAACGAAGCGCAGATGCTGATGAACCAGGCGCGCAACCTCGCCAGCCTGCCGTCCAGCGTGGTGAACCAGTTGCGCGCCAATCTGGCGACCACCGAGCGGCTGATCGCCCAGGCCAGGGGCTTGGCCTACGACGTGACGAATCTGGATCGGGAGTTCGCGCGCCTGTATCCCGAGCAGTACGCCGCCACCGTCAGCGGCGACCAGATGTACCGCGACGCGCAGGAGCGTTGGCGGAACACGCTCAACGGCTTGCAGACCACCATGCAGATGCAGGCGCAGGTGTCGCAGAACCTGGGCGAAGACGAAAGCGTGCTGGCCGATCTTGTGGGCAAGAGCCAGTCGGCCGAAGGTGCGTTGCAGGCGATGCAGGCCATGAATCAATTGCTGGCCTTGCAGGCCAAGCAGTCGATCCAGTCGCAGCGACTCCAGATCACGCAAGACCGGGCGGCATCGCTGGAGCTGGCGCGGCAGGCGGCAGCCACGGAGCGCGCCCGCGAGGTGCGGCGGCGCTTCCTCGGCGACGGCACGCCGTACACGCCGCAGTCCGTGAACTTCTACGGCAACTGACGGGAGGCCGCCATGCGATGCGTCCTCGCCCTTGGTGTCGTGCTGCTGGCCGCTTGCGGCGAGCAGCCGGCCGACGACCTTGCCGATGCCTTGGCCGCCGATCCCGTGCGGCTGAAGGCATTGCGCGCGCAATGCGCGGCCGACCGGCAGGCCACGGGCGAGGACGCTTGCCGCGCCGCCGCCGAAGCCTTCCGGCGGCGTTTCTTCTCCGGCCAGGCCGGGCCGGATGAATACCAGACGCTGGCCGACCTGCCGCCGATCCCGCCGAGCTTCGAGGAGCCGGCCGATGGCATGGCGCCGGCCGATCCCGCCGAACCGGAGGACACGCCATGAATGACGTGACCATCATCGACCAGTTCCTCAACACCTTTGCCGCTTATATCGACTCGGGTTTCGGGCTGCTGCGGGGCGAAGTGGCGTTCCTCACGGCCACGCTGATCGTCATCGACATGACGATCGCCGGCCTGTATTGGGCCATGAGCCACGCCACCGGCCAGGGCGAGGACGTGATCGCCAAGCTGCTGCGCAAGGTGCTCTACGTCGGTGCCTTCGCCTACATCATCAATAACTTCAACTGGCTGGCCAGCATCGTGTTCCGCTCGTTTGCGGGATTGGGCATCACCGCCACCGGCTCGGCCATCACGATGGAGAACTTCTTGCAGCCGGGCCGGCTGGCGAAAACCGGCATCGACGCCGGGGCGCCGATTCTGGAGCAGATCGGCGAGATGGCGGGCTTTCCCGAAGTGTTCGTGAACCTCGACCCCATCGTGGTGATGTTCCTCGCGTGGCTGGTCGTGGTCTTGTGCTTCTTCGTGCTGGCGATCCAACTGTTCATCACGCTGATCGAGTTCAAGCTGACCACGCTCGCCGGATTCGTGCTGGTGCCATTCGCGCTCTGGAACAAGACCGCGTTCCTCGCCGAAAAGGTCTTGGGCAACGTGGTGGCCTCCGGCGTCAAGGTTCTGGTGCTGGCCGTGATCGTCGGTATCGGCTCGGGCTTGTTCGCTCAGTTCCAAGTCCATCCCGCCGAGCCGTCTATTGACCACGCGCTGGTCATCATGCTGGCCTCGCTCACCTTGCTGGCGCTCGGGATTTTCGGCCCTGGCATCGCCACGGGCCTCGTCTCCGGTGCGCCGCAGCTCGGCGCTGGCGCAATGGCCGGTGCTGCTGTCGGCGCTGCCGGCACGGCCGTCGCCATCGGCGCCGCCGCGACGGGCGTGGGTGGCGCCGTGGCTGCTGGTGCGCGCATGGCCCCGGCTGCCGCCAAGCTGGCCGGTAGCGGTGCGCGCGCCGCCACGTCGGCGGCCAGCAGTGCGAAGTCGGCGTTCCAGGCCGGTTC
>JAFLDQ010000057.1 GCA_017302355.1 Dechloromonas sp. | reverse complement strand
ATGTCGATGATCTTCTGGTCGCCCTTCATGTCGTTCTCCGGAAGTTGTTGGAAACGGGTGGCTGGCTGGCGGGAATCGGCTGGCTTGCCTCGGCGCCCATTCTAGACCCGGAGCGGCCGCTTTTCCATGTTGGCCTGTCGGCAGCCGCTGTGGCCAGGCCAAGCATTCGCGCCTGCCGCGGTCGACCGCGTAAAAGGGCCAGAATACAAATCGGCGGACGGGCAGGGCATCAACCGGCATCCCGCGCGAAACGGGCGAGGCGGACATCGACGGTCAGCGTCAGCGCGGTGAGCGCCGCGGCTCTGGCGCGTCCCTCGGCGCTGGCGCGGTAGAGGTGCGGGGTCATCGTCAGCAGGTCGGCGATCGGCTCGGCGCCGGCCAGCGCGAAGGAATAGCCGAGCGTTTCCGTGCCGCGACGCGTGAAGCCGGGCGGGGTCGGCGCTGCGGTGGCGCGCTCGGGCTTCAGCGCCGGATAGATGATCTCCCGCAATTCCCGCAAATGCCCCGGCCCGGCATCCACCTGGACAAGCTCGCCCCCCGCCTTGAGCACCCGCGCGAACTCGGCGTAGACGGGGAAGCCGAACAGGCACAGCACACGGTCCAGCATTCCCGACAGGACCGGCAGGTTGGCGTTGCTGCCGACCACCCAGTTCGGCCGCCTGTCCTGCTTCGCGGCGGCGGCGACGGCCCACTTGGAAATGTCCAGCCCGAGGATGGCCAGCCCTTGCCCGGCGCGCGCCGCGGCGGCCAGCCGGCGCAGGTAATAGCCCTCGCCGCAACCGGCATCGAGGCAACTGGCATCGCCCGGCAGGCCGGCAAGCAGCGCGCCGGCGACGGCGTCGGCGATCGGCTGGTAATGACCGGCCGCGAGGAAGCGCCGGCGGGCGGCGACCATCTCCTTGCGGTCACCCGGATCGAGCGAGCGCTTCTTGTGCACCGGCAGCAGGTTCGTGTAGCCGTGAGCGGCCACGTCGAAACTGTGGCCGGCAGGGCAGCGCCAGGTCGAACCCGTGCATGACAGGGGCGCCCCGTCGAGCGGACAGGCGAGCGCCGGGAAAGCGGTGATGTTCAGCAGCGGCGGTCCCTGGCTTCGGGTTGTCTGCCCGCGTCGGTCGCGGCCGCCGGCGCAGCGGGCGCGGGCTTGGCCTGCCACGGCCAGCGTCCGGAGATATCGAGTTCGAGGGTGAAGCTGAGGAAGGTGCGGACGAGGACGATCAGCGCGAGCACGCCGACGCTCCTGAAGCTCGGGTCTACGGCGACGGTGTTGATGATGTCGGCGGCGACCAGGAACTCGAGGCCAAGGAGGATGGCGCGCGCCAGCGTCTGGCGATACCACTCGTAAAGATGGCTGCCGGCCATTCCGCGCGCCGCGCGGGCGAGCGCCACCAGCGAGGCCGCCAGCATCCCGCCGGTCATGACGAAGATGCCCGCAAGTTCCAGGGCGGCAGTAGTCAGGTGGACGATCGTCTCGAACATGGCTTTTCCTTGGAGATGAAGGGATTGAGCAACGTGGAGCGAAGAGGGCAGCGCAGCGGCTTGCGCAGTTCTGGTCGCGTTACAGTCTGCTCAGGTTGCCGATTGCTCCGGCGCCTTGTCGGCCTCGGGGCGAAGAAAATATTACCTGGCGGCAAGCAGCGCTACGAACGCCAGGCGGATACAGGAAGATATCGAACGCGTTCATATCCGGCTTCAGTGTCTTACGGGCGACCACGAAGGCGAGTAGCTCGAGGATTGCTCCCAGATCGTGCGTCGGCAGGGTGCGCGCAGCCCCTTTGATCAGGGTGCGTGGTATGGGCCAAGGAAACGCTCGCCATTGAAATGAATCAGATGAGAAGGAGCATCGGCCACCCAGACGTCTGTCTCCCAGGCGATTTCGCCCAGATACCGCCCCATGATGGCGCGGCTTGGGAAGGCGGTCACATAGACCAGCCCTGCCGATGATCCAGCGAAGAGCTTGCCAAGCTCGGCGTGCCGTTTCCCATCGACCGGGCCGTGACTGGTGACAGACTCAACCAGTAACAGCCAGCTTCTCTCAGTGAAGTGGAGCACCACATCTGGCATCTTCCCATTGGTATCCAAGTTCACTCCAAGCTCGGCCAGCAAGGCTGCGTCGAAGTATCCCCACTTATCGCCCGTGTCGCCCGCATAGACCAGTACACTTCCCGGTGCGAAGCGCGGTGCGAAGTCCTCAATGACGGCGCGGATCAGTTCACTATGTTCGCCGGGGCTAAGGGTTATGGTTTTGCCAGGGGCAATTTCAACCGGAATAAGGTTCTGTTCTCGCTCTTTCGCGTAACGGTCTATAAGTGTTCCGCGATCGGCAAGATAGGTGGTCAGCTTGTCATGCCACGCCGTTGTGCCGAAGCTGCGCAACAAGGATAAGGTGGCAGACTCTATCTGATAGACCGCCTTCGGACTGTTTACCGCGCGGTCTGGCTTGTCCGGGTTGTACAGCGCAATTCCCGCGTCGCAGAACTGGTGCATTGTCTGGCGACGCACCGTCTCGCGTGTGTTCGGAGCATAGTCCTTTTGGTAGTGCTCGCGCGCCCAATCCATGATTGGCGTTATGCCGATCAGGGGGTTTTGGGCTTGCGCCCACTTCTTGGGCGGCGTCAGGTCCAGGATCGCCAGCAGGCAAAGAGCAGAGCGTTCATTCCGTTGTGCTTGCGGCAAGCCAAGTGAGGCAAGAATCTTCAGCGCATCCTCGATACGCTTGTTGTTCTTCTTGCTCATGCACCCAGTTTCTCGAATTGGTTATCGATCATCGCTTGTGTCGGCGCACATTGACGCATTGCCCACTCCCCAAGAGCCATCAATGCCTCGCTGCTCGGGTACTTCATAAGCTTCAAGTCCGTGGCGTTCACCTGTGTGTGGCCACTGAAGCGCCGGAAGTTTTCATCAACGGCCGTGGTGTTGAGAAATACCGCCAAGCCACGGGCAAGAGCCTCAGGCAAGCCACGTTTGCATTCGTGGAATACATTCAAGTGGTTCTCGAAGCCGAGCAGAGCGGCATTACTGAATGCCGCAGGATCAACAACACTCGCTTTTATCCGTCGTTTTTCTTCTTTTGAAGAAAACCGGCGCACCACGCAATAGAAACCATTCGGATAGAGCCATTTCTTGGTGACTCCGTTGCTCAGAATCGCGTTAGGCTTCTTAGCGGCAGCTTGGGGCCATATAACGCCGGTGCAACTGAAATGACTGGGGTATAGCAGGGGGACTGTCCCCGGTTCTGGTATATCGAGCAGGTGGTCTTTCAGCCGGAAGTCGATTATCGGGCCGGTCGATACGCTGATACCGAGATCGGAAAGCGAATAACGTATGGCCGGGGATAGCTCAATGGCGTTCTTTTCCAACGATGTAGGCACATGAATGAACCGCTCCGGGTCATCCGGAAATACAATCCGGTCGAATGAACACTCGTGTGTGCTCATGTCGTCAAAGCTGTCATCGGTGGTTATGGAAACTGTCACCGGACCTTGATGACCACCACACTCAAGATGGACGATGACGTTTTCTTGTAGGACCTCATCATCCTTGAATGCCTTGCTGCGTGACTCGAAAAGGTGCATGTGCCTGATGGCCGTACGTTCCAGCACGAAGTCACGGAAGGGACGATAGTACGGCCCATTGCAGAAGCTACGAGGGATGATTGCGACGATCTGCCCGCCCGGTCTCATTAGCGACACAGACAGGGCAACAAATGCTGAATAGAGGTTTACCGTCTCGATTCCAACTTGGCGCAGTAACAACCGGTAACGGGAGCCGCTGTTTATCTTCTTGTACGGGGGATTAAGAATGGCGTGGGTGAAACCGCCCTGTCCGAACTGAATAAGATTTACAGCGGTTTCGATGAAATCGCCGCCAATAATCTCAGACGATAAAGGTAATTTATCCGCGTACCGATTAAGAGATTGACGCAAATCATCTTGAATTGTGTCATCGAGCTCAAAGGCTTCTACTCGAACTTCATCAAAATTCAATTCTCTTGATACGCATCTTTCAAGAAAGGCACTTGAAAGCGACCCGATACCGGCGCCAGCATCAAGGAGATGGCAGTTACCGCTGGATGATGGGAAAAGCCCTGCCATGAACTTGGCGGTTTGGGCTGGCGTTAGAAACTGACCGAGTTGCGATTTCTTCTTCGCCTCGGTGTTTCTTGATAACCGCAATCTGGCTTGCTCAAGTTCTAGCAGCAACGGTGCACCTTCTGTATCGAACAAGGCTTGGTCGCGTTCGCGAAGAAATTTGTCTCGCTCGTTAGAGCATACGGACGGAAGATGCTCATGTCCACCGGATGTGCCGCTTCATCTTCTTTCGCCGAGCCATGAGGGCCAGAGACATTTGGATCAGGAGTAGCAACAAATGGCTACCAGGCCGGAGAAGGGTGGCGCCGTGGGGCGGAGTTCCCAAGGGTAGCGATTCGCCCCAAAGGTGTCATGGACATTTCCTGTGTTCTTCTGGTTGAAGAAGAATCCGGGCTGCTGCGGTCGACCGGAAAAAGTGGCCAGAAACCGGCAATTTCTCTGACGCCTCTCACCGCTTTCAGGCAGGAAATGGTGATGGGTATGGCGGGGTGCAGGGGAGAAGTGGGGGGAACTTCCGGGAACTCCCGGCTGCCTACGGGCAGCAAGAGCGGAAATGCTCGCGCAATGGCGTTTGAATTTCCTGTACGTTACCATCGAGAGCGCCGGCAGGCTGCCGGTCAACGAGGAGAAACTGGCCATGGATCGCATTCCCGATTCCGGAACGACGAAAGACATCCGAAATCTCGTCAAATCCGTCTCCATCCCGGCGCTCCCGAAGGACTCAAGAGCGCGGAAGATTGCCGAGGATGCGCACGATCCCGCCAGTGCGGATTCGTTTCTGCGCGGCAAGGCGGAGTTCGAGCGGGCGGCCGCCGCGCTGATGCTGCTTCCGGATTCCTCCGAGAACGGCAAGATCCGTTTTCGCGTGGCTGGCGAGGAAACCCTGACGCAGGCGGGAATGGTCGTTGCTCTTTGGCAAAAGGCTGCCGAAGACCGGACGACCATCTTTTCCGGCACGGGTGCACTGGGCCCCACCATCCTGGTCGTGCAGGTCGCTGGAGTCGATCTGAACACGCTGTGGTCCGATGACGAGTTTGGCGAGGCGCGGAAAGCGAACGGAAACGCCGATGCCTCCGTGCGGGTTTTTGAAACGCAGCCCGCGCTTCTCCTGCCGAAACGGCCCGATCCCGATAATGGCGTGATCATCGCCGAGCAAGGCGAGCAGGTATCCGTCAAGCGCCGCGGGAATACCAGCCGCTGGGATCCGAAGGTGAATATCTCGGTCTATCTCGACGATGATGAAGAATCCGGCATTCCCCGCCAGCTCAACCTGATCAACTCGCTCCGCGATCCTTCGTACCGCAGGATCCGGCTCGCTTTTGACCTCCTGGGTCTGGCCAGGTGTCCGGTGCGTCCGAACATGTACGCCGAGCTGACCTTGAATGGCAAGTACTACGGAACCTATGTGGCCATGCCGCCGATGGACGAGTATCACTTCAAGACCTGGCTTCCTGGCGTCAAGCACCGGGCGATCTTCAAGGGCAATTACGGCGATGATCTTCCCGGCGGCGCTCCCCTCGAACCGCGCGGAATCCTGGCGACGGATTACTTTACTCCCGGCTCCCATCCGGAAAGCCGTACCTATGAACCCCGTCTCGACACCCCCGACAGCGATTATGCCGCCTTGGCCAGCTTTCTCGCGGCCTTTCATGCGAATGACCCGAAGAGCGCCTCCTTTGTCGATACCGCCCGCAGGATCCTGGATGTCGAGGGGTTCCTGCGCACCATGGCCGTGGTCAACCTGCTCGGCTCCTGGGATACCTACTATCTCAACAGCCACAACTACTTTCTTCATCTGGCAGTCGACGATTCAGCGAATCAACCACCATTCGCCACATTTTTTCTCAATGATGTGGATAGTTTGCTCGGGGTCAGCTGGCCAGGCCAGAAGCGCAACTGGCAGGACAAGGACCTGCTTTTCCGCGGCACGGAGATCGGCAGGATCCCCCTGATCACCAAACTGCTGGCGAACGAACTTTTCAGGAATTACTATCTCGATTTCATGGAGTGGTTCGTCCGCAGGCATTTCAACGCCGGGCGGGTGCGCCTCCTGCAGGCGCCGTGCTGGTCCATTCTCGAGCGATCCGTGTACCTGGAGGCGGACACACCCTTCGGCGCTCCGCATACCAACCGCCGGTGGACGAACGACCAGATCCATCGGGCCGCCGTTCTCGATCAGACCCTGACCTCCGAACAGGAGCCGATCAAGGGGATTCGGGTCGATGGCATCGAGCGCTTCGTCGCGGCGCGCTGCAAGAAGGTCCTGGGACAGCTCGGCGGGGTGACCCGCTCCCCCAGCGGAGTCGACTTCGATTCGGCGAACTGGCGTCTTCCGGCCTGAGCGCGGGACGTTCCCGCGAGCGAAAGCGGTCAAATTCACCCGGTTTTCGGCCTGTTCTTTCCGTCGACCGCAACGAGCCGTGTCTTTCGATCGGACAGGGCGGGGGCGCCTTCCCGTGGCGCAGGGAATGAAATGACTTTGCGCCCTTTGCCTGCCGCGCCTGGCGCCGTATTTCCCTGGCCGGTCGCGCCGATATAATGCCCGCTGGCGCCGGCCGCGGTGGCCGGCGAAAGCTGGAGGACGGGAATGGATTTATGGGCATGCCCCGCGGTCGTGACCGGGGCGGCGTCTGGTCTGGGAGCCGAAACGGCGCGCTACCTGAGCGAGGCCGGAGCCAGGGTGACGCTGATCGACATCGACGCCGACGGGGTGCGCCGCGTCGCCCAGGACATCGGCGGACTGGCGATCCATTGCGACGTCGGCGACTCGCAGTCGGCGGGCGAGGCGATCGCCAGGGCGCGCGCGGCGCACGGGGCGGCGCGCGTTCTCGTGCACTGCGTCGGTCGTGGTCACAACGAGCCGATTCTCGGCACTGGCGGCCCGATGCCGCTGGAGGATTTCCGCCATCTCGTCGAGGTCAACCTGATCTCGACCTTCAACATGATTCGCCTGGCCGCCGCCGACATGGCGGGCTTGTCACCGCAGAGTAACGGCGAGCGCGGCGTCATCCTGTCGACGGCATCGGTATCGGCCTACGAGGGCCAGAGCGGCGAGGCCGCCTATTCCGCTTCCAAGGGGGGCGTCGTCAGCATGATCCTGCCGGCGGCCCGCGAACTCGGCCCGCTGGGAATTCGCGTCGTCGGCATCGCGCCCGGACTGTTCGGGACGCAGACGCTGTTCGACATGGAGAAGAACCTCGATTCCCGCCTTGCCCGGCAGATCCCGTTTCCGCACCGCTTCGGCGATCCCGCCGAGTTCGCCATGCTCGTCCTGCACGTCATCAAGAACGTCATGATCAACGGCAGCGTCCTGCGCCTCGACGGCGGTTACCATCGCTGAGACGGCGCGGCCCGGCAACCGGCGCCATCGCCGATGAGCACGACGGTGGTGCTCCATCTGGTCTCGCACGCCTCGGGTGAACTGGTCGAGATGCTGGCGCGCACCGCGGTCGCCCAGCTTGCCGGGGTCGAGGTCAGGCGGCGGCTGTGGAAAATGGTTCGCCACCTCGATCAGGTGCCGGAAATCCTCGGCGTCGTTGCCGCCACCCCCGGCTACGTCCTGCACAGCGTCAGCCACAGCGACATCCGCGACGCGCTGGAGGAAGGCTGCCGTCATCTCGGGGTGCCCTGCCATTTCGCGCTCGAGCCGCTGGTCGGTCAGCTCTCGGAGTACACGGGGGCCGCCGTCTTGTCGCACCACAGCTCCGGCGATGTCTTCGACGAGGACTATTTCCACCGCGTCGAAGCGATGAAGTTCGCGCTCGCGCACGACGACGGCCTCGCCAGCGACGACCTCGACGACGCCGACGTTGTCATCGTCGGTGTCTCGCGTGCGACCAAGACGCCGACCTGCATGTATCTCGCCTCGCGCGGAATCAAGGCGGCGAACGTGCCGCTGGTGCCGGGAGCGGCGCCGCCGGCCGGGGTACTGCAGGCGAACGGGCCGCTGGTCGTCGGTCTGACGGTCGATCCATCGCGCCTGGCGATGATCCGGGCGGCCCGCCTGACGGCGCTCAGGGACGAGGCGAACCGTGACTACGCGGACCTCGATGCCCTGCGCAAGGAGGTTCTGGAAGCGCGCCGCCTGTTCATCCGTCGTGGCTGGCCGATCATCGACGCCAGCCATCGCTCGATCGAGCAGACGGCATCGCTGATCATCGACATGCTGCGCAAGCGGGCCGGCGAGGAACGTTGAGCGGCGGCAGCGCGGGGCCGGGTGGCGCCGCTGCGCGCCAGCGGCCCTCCGGTCGTGACGGGCAAGCGCCTGGAACCACAAGCGATGCAGGAAGAAGAACGCCAGGACGATGGCGATGGTCGCCGGCGGGTTGCGCGTGACGATGCCGGTGGCAAGGGTGAAGAGGGCGGTGATCCGGCAGTGGTTGGCTGCGGCGCGCGTGACTCAGCCTATCCCTATCCTTGTCCCTCGCCGGCATTTGTCTCCCCCCGGATGTATCGGGCGACGGCGTTTTCGAGCGCCAGTTCCACCTTGTCGGCGAGGCCGCAGGCGGTGAGGTGTTCGCGCTGAAACAGGGCGAGCGCCTTGTCCGGAAGCGCCGAGCCCGGCTTCCGCCGGGCTCGAGGCGATCATGGGCGGTCGGTCAGCGCCTCCACGTGCAGCGGTAGATCAGGCGCCGGCTTCGCACTTTTTCATGAACGCGGTCTTGGCCGCGCCGTGGAGGGGTTTGCCGTTCTTGTCCACCGCCTTGGCTTCGCAGTCCGATGGGGCACTGCCGCCACCGCACTTCTTCATGAACGAGGTCTTGGCTGCACCGTGGAGGGGTTTGCCGTTCTTGTCGACAGCCTTGGCTTCGCAACTGCCGGCGGCTGGTGCCGCAGCGGCCGCAGCCGCGGGTGCAGCCGGAGTTGCTGCCGGCATGGCGGGGGCGACAGGAGCGGCGGGGGCGGCGGCCGGCGCCGGCATGGCGGCTGCCGGGGCGGCCGGCTTTCCGGGTTGGGCCGGCGACGGCGCCTGAGCGTGCGCGACACCTAGCGCGAGCATCATTGCCATTGCAGCGGTGAACAATTTACGCATAACCTTCTCCTTTGTGTATGAAAGGCGGATTGCCTTCAACGATTAACGCCGTACTCGGCATTTCGTTGACGCAAGGGGCCGCCGGTCACCAGATCTGCCTTCCGGGGTGATCCATGGACTTGGCCGTTGCAAAGACGATCGAGTTGTTGGTCGTAGTTAGCCGGCCTGCCGTGGTAACCATCGGTGCCGACCCCGACGGTACGCGCCCGGAGGTGGCTCCATGTTTCCGGCCCCGGGCGGAAAGTCGTCAAGGCATCATCGCGCCGCCGCGGTTTAGTCTATCCCTGACCCGCGCCCGCTTCCTTCTCCACCCAGATATGCCGGGCAACGGCGTGTTCGAGCGCGAGTTCGATCTCGTCGGCGAGGATGACGGTCATCGGCCGCTGTTGCAGGACCCTGAGCGGGCGGGATTCGGCGAGGCCGTAGGCGGTGAGCTGTTCGCTCTGGAGCGCGTCGATCTCGTCGCCGAATCCGGCCAGGCGGACTTCCTGGCCGGGTGGAATGAAGGCTAGCGGCAGGCGGGCGGCCTTGCGGATTTCGGGTTTCGGGGTCATGGCTTTACCAGACGGCGTGCAGCAACAGGTTGAACAGGCCGCCGACGAAGAAGGCGAAGGGAACGATGATGACAACCATGGCGAGGGCGGTCTTCATGCCGCGCTCCTTGACCATCATCAGCAGGCTGGCGAAGCAGGGGATGAACAGCGTGATCGTGATCATGCCGACCACCGCCTGGATCGGGTTGAGCGCGTCGGCCATGGCGAACAGGCCGGTGGCGCCGAAGTCGCGGCGCAGGAAGCCCATGACGAAGGCGGCCGAGGCTTCCTTGGGCAGGCCGAGCCAGCCGGTGACCAGCGGTTCGCCGGCCTCGATGATGGCCGGCAGGACGCCGAGCTTGTCGAGAGCGAACATCAGGAAGGTGCCGATCAGGAAGAGCGGGATGACCTCGATCAGGTACCACTTGAGGCGGCCGGCGGTCTTCTTGACGACGTTGCCGGCGATCGGCAGGCGCATCGGCGGCAGTTCGGTGACCAGCGGGATGCGCCGGCCCGGGATCAGCTTGCTGGCGAGGAAGCCGGCGAGCATCAGGACGCCGACCATGGCCAGCGTCCAGATGAGCACGGCGGTGAACGAGAGACTGCCGAGCATGCCGAGGACGACGCCGAGTTGCGCCGAGCAGGGGATCGCCAGCGCCAGCAGGAAGACGGTGATCAGGCGCTCGCGGGGCGAATGCAGGATGCGTGTGGTCAGCGTCGCCATCGTCACGCAGCCGAGTCCGAGGACCATCGGCAGCACGGCGCGGCCGTTGAGGCCGATCAGCGCGAACAGCCGGTTGGCGATGACCGACAGGCGCGGCAGGTAGCCGGAATCCTCGAGGACGCCGAAGGCGATGAAGAAGGTGGTGACGATGGGGAGAATGAGGGCCAGCGCGTAGGTCATGCCCATGGTCCACAGCCCGTACGGGCCGACCAGCATTTCAGCGATCCAAGGCACGTCGACCGCGACAGTCACGAAATCGGTGAATGCCGGGTTGAGGATGCCTTCGAAGAGGTCCTCTTCCAGCAGCCCGACCAGGGTCGTCGCGCCGAAGACGCCGACGAATTGATAGACTAGGTAGAGCACGCCGAGCAGGATCGGGATGCCCCACAGCGGATGGACGACATACTGGCCGATGCGCTGGGCAAGCAGCGGGCTGCTGCGCGGGGCGCGCTGGATGACGCTGGCCGCCAGAGCGTCGGCGGCTTCGCTGCGCTCGCGGGCGAGCACGGCCGCCACCCGGTTCGCCGTGCGGTGCGAGGCGGCCTGGCGCAGCGCCTTGATTTCCGGGAACCGGTCGCCGGCCTTCTCCTCCAGCCAGGCGGCGACCTCGGCATCGCCGCCGAGATAGAGGATCGCCAGCCCGCGCGCCGCCAGATGCGGGTGCGGGGCGAGGCGGCCGATGGCCTCGCCGACGCGGGCGATGTCGGCCTCGCTGTCGGCGTCGTAGTGCAGCAGCGCGCCCGGCCGCCGGGCATGGCCGAGGCTGCCGGTCAGTTCGCCGAGGCCGTCGCCGCCGGTGGCGACGGTGGCCAGGACCGGGATGCCGAGTTCCTCGGCGAGCGCCGGAATATCGACGATGACGCCGCGCGCCGTGGCTTCGTCGTGCATGTTGAGCGCCAGCACCATCGGCACGTCGAGTTCGGCGAGCAGCGCGGTCAGGCTCAGCGTGCGGCGCAGGTTCTTGGCGTCGCCGACCTGGACGAGGCAGCGCGTTTCCTCGTTGAGCAGCGCGCGCATCGTCGCCCGCTCGTCATCGCTGCGCGACGGCAGCGACAGCACGCCGGGCGTGTCGAGCAGCACCGCCTCGCGGTCGAAGCGGGCGCTGGCGCGCGTGACCTCGACGGTCGTGCCGGGGTAGTTGGAGACATTGACGTAGGCGCCGGTCAGGCGGTGAAAGAGCACCGACTTGCCGACATTGGGGTGGCCGACGAGGAGGATGGCGCTATTGGGGGCGGTGATGGCGGTCATGATTTCTGCGCTGAGGAAGTGTGGCTCCGTTCGCCCGCGGTCCCCGCATGGCCGGGGGCCTCACGCCGGGCCGGGAGGATGTTCGGAGCATGGCGGTGGCCAGGAGGAAATCGGGTAGGGCGCCGGCAATCGGGACATGGATGACCGGAGGACCCATGAACTCTGTTGAGAATGGCTCGCATCTTACAGCCGGATCGCCCTCTTGTAAATGGGAAACATTCGCGTTGGATTCCCTTTTCCGACCAATCGCCACGTGAAGGTGAGCCGCTGCCAGTGCGGGTGGCACGGCAAGACGAAGCCGGCGAAGGGACCGGCCGGTCGGGAAAGGGAATTACGCCATCCGCCTCGCGGCAGGGCGAGGCAGCGCTGCCGAACGATCCGCCGGCGGCGAAGGGGGGCGGCGCGGATCCGTTGGATCCGTCCTCCGGCGGCAGGTGCGTGGCCTGGTCCTGCTGGCGGACATGGTCCGGCCGCACCGGACTTGCGAAACGGCTGGGCGCCGCCGGATCAGGAGAATTTCTTCCGGTGCGCCTCGACGGCGTTCATGCGCGCCTGCTGCAGCCGCTGTCTGACCGCATCGGGGAGGTCGTCGCCGCCGGCAGTCTGCGGATCGGCCACCCTGGCCATCGCGAGCGCCTCGACCGCCTTCATGCGGGCAAGGAACAAGCGCAGCTTGACGCCGTCCGGGATGGCGATGAGGTCGTCCTCGTCGTCCTCGTCGTTGACCGTGACGACCTTGGGCCGGCTGAACGACCGGTGGAGAACGAGGTCGGCGGCGCCGTACTCGTCGTCGTCGCCGTTGCCCAGGACATGCGGCAGCGAAGCGCCGGGTTCGGGTCTGGACGCCAGCAGCGCGACCTGATGGCGTTCCGTCCGGGAGAGCATCGACTTTCCGATGCTCCTGGCCTTGGCAACCTTGGCGGCCTTCGCCTGCCTGGCCGAACGGACTTCGGCGGAGCGCGCCGTGCCCGCCCGCAATTCGGTCACTGGGACGGGCATCGGGACCGGCGTGACGGCCACCGCCTGTTCCGCGACCGCGGCGCCGCCCTCCGCGGCAGGCGCCTCGACGGCTGCCGGCTCGGCGGCATTGACCAGCAACGAAGTCAGCGCAGTCAGAACTGCGGCCATCAACCAACGCACTGCAAATCCCTCGAAAAGATGAAACCTGGAGTTGAATAACGCACGGGTGCCGATTTGGTTGTCACACGACCGGAAATTTTCGCGAATGGTCGAGAACCGCGCCTCTCTTGCCGCGGCTGCCGGGTCGAACATGCCGCCGGCTCCCGGCGGAGCTAATGCGCGCCGGCCACCGCCGCCGGTCGCCGTGACCGGCGCTGGGCGCGGGCGGCGGCGCGGACGTCCAGCCAGTTCTTCCAGGCGATCATGCAGCCGAGCAGGATGAAGGCGCCCGGCGGCAGCAGGGCAAGCAGGAAGCCGGGATAGCTCTCCGGCAGCAGCTGGATCGGCTGCAGGCCCGGAAAGACCATGTCGATGCCGCCGAACAGCGTGCCGTTGCCGAGCAGCTCGCGCATGCCGCCGAGCAGGGCCAGCGTCCACAGCATGCCGACCCCCATGAAGATGCCGTCGAAGGTCGATTGCAGCGGCGGGTTCTTGGCGGCGAAGGCTTCGACGCGGGCGAGGACGATGCAGTTGGTGACGATCAGCGGGATGAAGATGCCGAGCACCAGGTAGAGCTCATGCAGATTGGCGTTGAACAGCAGGTCGACGACGGTGACCAGCGCGGCGACGATCAGGATGAACACCGGGATGCGGATTTCGTGCGGGATGAAGTTGCGCAGCGAGGCGACGGCGACGTTGGACAGCGCCATGACCAGGATGGTGGCCAGCGACAGCATGATGCCGTTGACCGCGTTGGTGGTCACCGCCAGCAGCGGGCAGAGGCCGAGGATCTGGACGATCGAGGTGTTCTGTTTCCAGACGCCGTTGCCGGCGATGGTGCGGAATTCGTCGCGGGTGATCATTTGGCGGCTCCGGTTTCGGCAAAAAACTGGTCGCGGTGGGCGGCGGCCCACTTGACGGCCTTCAGTACGGCCTTGGACACCGCGCGCGGGGTGACGGTTGCACCGGCGTGATAGTCGATGCGCCCGCCGTCCTTCTTCACCTTCCACTCGCCGTCGGCGACCTGGGCGAGCGCCAGGCCGGTGAACTGGGTGATCCACGGGCGGGCCTTGTTCTTGTCCTTCCTGACCTCGATGTAGTCGCCGAGCCCCGGCGTCTCCTTGTGCTGGGTGACGCGCACGCCGGCGACCTGGCCGTCGGCGCGCACGGCGATCAGCAGCCGGATCTTGCCGGCGTAACCGTCGGGGGCGACGGCCTCGAAGACCAGCGCCACGGGCTTGCCGCCCAGGCGCGCCCGGTACAGCGTCGACGGCTCGTCGAGGCCGAGCTGGGGCGTTGGTGGCAGGGTCAGCGTGTCGGCGAGCAGGGCGTTGTCGTATTCGCCGCGCGGCAGGACCTCGTCGACCAGCTTCATCTTTTCCTCGGCGGCCGAGGCCTCGATCGCCGGCCTGGTCCACAGGTAGGCGGCCGACAGGAGGCCGGTGAACAGGATGACGAACACGAACAGGATGGCGGCCGTGCGCAGCGCCATGCCCGAGGCGGAAAACTCCTTGGGCGCGACGGTCATGCCTTGTCCTTCATGCCGAAGATCGGCGGCTGGCAGAGCAGGTCGATGAGCGGCGCGCCGAGGTTCATCAGCAGGATGGCGAAGGCGACGCCATCCGGGTAGCCGCCGAAGACGCGAATGACGTAGGCGATCACGCCGGCGCCGGCGCCGAAGATCAGCTTGCCGCGCGCCGTCGCGCACCCGGAAACCGGATCGGTGGCGATGAAGAAGGCGCCGAGCATGGCGCCGCCCGAGAACATGTGGAACAGCGGGCTGGCGAAATGCGCCGGGTTGTAGAGCCAGAGCGCGCCGGAGATCGCCGTCAGGCCGGCGGCGAAGGCGACGGGGACGTGCCAGGTGATGATCCGGCGCCGCCAGAGCCAGAGGCCGCCGAGCAGGTAGCCGGCGGCCACCCACTCCCAGCCGCGCCCGGCGAAGTTGCCGAAGATATCCTGGTTGGCCAGCAGCTGGGCGACGTCGACCTCGCCTTCGCCGAGCTTGAGCGCGGTCTTCAGCGCGTCGAGCGGGGTCGCGCCGGACAGCGCGTCGACGCGCGGCGCCAGGCCGAGAATCACGTTGATCTGGTCGGCGGTGGCGAGCTGCAGGCCGACGCTCGGCCACTGCGACATCAGCGCCGGGAAGGCGACGATGCAGACGGCGAAGGCGATCATCGCCGGGTTGAACGGGTTCTGGCCGAGACCGCCGTAGAGGTGCTTGGCGACGACGATGGCGAACACCGCGCCCAGCGCCACCAGCCACCACGGGGCAAGGGGCGGGAAGACGAGGGCGATCAGCCAGGCGGTGACGAGCGCCGAGCCGTCGGCAAGGAACAGCGGCAGCGGCTTGCCGCGCACCTTCAGCATCACGGCTTCGGCGAGGAGCGCCGTCAGCGAGGCGATGACCAGCTGCACCAGGATGGCCGGGCCGATCAGCCACGTATAGGCGGCGATGCCGGGGAGCAGGGCGATGCAGACCTGCGTCATGACCCGGCGGACGCTGACCTCCTTGAGCAGGAACGGGGCGGGGGCGAGCATCATTCGGCCTTTCCGGGGGATTCGCCGGCCGCTGCGGCGGCGTCCGTCAGCACCGGTTCGAGAACCGCGCGCCGTTGCTCGATCTCGGCAACGGCGCGCTGCTGATCGGCGCTCAGGGCCTCGGTGTTCTTCGGCCGGGCGGCCTCGCGCTGCGCCTTGGCGCGCTCGATCGCGGCCTGGATGGTGGCCATTTTTGCCGCTTTTTCGGCGTCGACCGCAACCGGCGGCGGGGCAGCCGCGGCGGCGGCGCTTGCCGGGGCATGGTCCGGGGCATGGTCCGGGGCATGGTCCGGGGCGGCGGCCGCGGCTGCGGCTTCGGCTGCCTTCTTCGCCGCCTGAGCCGCCGCCGCCCTCGCCAGCTTCTCGGCCTTCTCGGCCTTTTCGCGTTCCTCGCGCTGCTGTTTGAACTCGAAGCGCGCCTTGGCGCCGTCGGCGGCGTTCTTCTCGCGCTCGCGCGCCCAGATCTCGCTCTTGGCGAAGCGGAAGTACTGGACGAGCGGGATGCGCGACGGACAGACGAAGGAGCAGCAGCCGCACTCGATGCAGTCGAAGATGTGGTACTCCTGCGTCTTGCCAAAGTTCTTCGCGCGGGCGAACCAGTACATCTCGAAGGGCTGCAGCTCGTGCGGGCAGGCTTCGGCGCAGGCGCCGCAGCGGATGCACGGCATCTCCGGCGGCTTGGGCGGGAACAGGCGCTCGTCGTGGGCGATCAGGCAGTTGGTCGCCTTGGTTACCGGCGCCCGCGGATCCGGGACGAGGAAGCCCATCATCGGTCCGCCCATGATGATGCCGCCGGTGTCCGGGTGCGGATTGGCGAGCCCGAGCAGCTCGTTCATCGGTGTGCCGAGCAGCACCTCATAGTTGCGCGGCGCCTGGACGTTGCCGGTGACCGTGACGATGCGCGAGACGACCGGCTCGCCGTGGGCGATGGCGCGCCACGCGGTGTAGGCGGTGGCGACGTTGAAGCACTGGACGCCGAGGTCGGTCGAGCGCTTGGCGGCCGGCACTTCCTTGCCGGTCAGTACGCGGATCAGCTGCTTGGCGCCGCCGGCCGGGTAGAGCGTCGGCACGACGACGACGGAAAACGGCTCGCCTAGGGCGTCGACCGCAGCGCGCATGGCGGCGGCGGCTTCCGGCTTGTTGTCCTCGATGCCGATCAGCACCTTCTTCGGCTGCAGCAGGTCGCGGAAGATGCCGGCGCCGCGGACGACTTCCTCGGCGCGCTCGCGCATCAGCAGGTCGTCGCAGGTGATGTAGGGCTCGCATTCGGCGCCGTTGATGACCAGTTCGTCCATCGGCACCGTCTTGGCGGGCGTCAGCTTGCCGTGCGTCGGGAAGACGGCGCCGCCGAGGCCGACGACGCCGGCCTGCTGCAGGCGGGAGCGGAGTTCCTCGAGGGTCAGGGTCCGGTAGTCGACCGGGGTGCGCTCGATCCACTCGTCTCGCCCGTCCGGCTCGATGACGACGCACAGCGCGTCGAGACCCGAAGGGTGCGGCTGGACGTGCATCGCCACCTCGGCCACGGCGCCCGAGGTCGGCGCATGGACGGCGGCGGAGATCCAGCCGTCGGCCTCGCCGATCAGCTGGCCCTTGCGCACCCGGTCGCCGGCCTGCACCACCGGGCGCGGCTTGCCGCCGATGCTCTGGTGCAGCGGCACGACCAGGCGCGACGGCAGCGGGGCGACGGCGATCGGCAGGCCGGTCGATTGCGTCTTGTTGGCCGGCAGCTTGACGCCGCCCTTGAACCGGAACAGTTCCCGCAGCATCAGGCGGCTTCCTTGATGCCGGCGCTGCCCGCGGTGGCGGCATCCCGCGCGGACGGCGGCGTGGCCTTGATCTCGACGATCGGGTATTTCCACTTCCAGTTGTCGAGATTCTCGCCGACCGCCTCCATGCGGATGCACTCGACCGGACACGGCGGCAGGCACAGCTCGCAGCCGGTGCACAATCCGGCGACGATGGTGTGCATCTGCTTGGCGGCGCCGACGATGGCGTCGACCGGGCAGGCCTGGATGCACAGCGTGCAGCCGATGCAGGTGTTCTCGTCGATGACGGCGACCTGTTTGGGTTTCTCCTCGGCGTCGAGCGCCTTGACCTCGCGCCCGAGCAGGTCGGCCAGCTTCTGCACGCCTTCCATGCCGCCGGGCGGGCACTTGTTGATCTCGTCGCCCTGCGCGATCGCCTCGGCATAGGGCCGGCAGCCCGGGTAACCGCACTGACCGCACTGCGTCTGCGGCAGGATGCCCTCGATCTTCTCGACCAGCGGGTTGCCCTCGACCTTGAACTTGACCGACGCGAAGCCGAGCGCGGCGCCGAGAACGACGGCGCCGAGGGCCATGATGGCGATGGCGAGGACGATCTCCATTATCCTGCCCGCGGTGATCGATTGCGCTCGCCGGCATGCGGGCGCTGGTGTCTGCCGCGAAGTGACGGCGCGGCAGGCCGCTGCCTGCGAGGAGGAGCGACAAAGGCAGGCGTCGGCGAACGCCTGGCGGCGAGCGCGACGCCCCGGACGGCAAACGGGTCGACGGCGATGCCGGGGCGGTCCATTGCGGCGGGCAGGATCATTGATACTTGTCCAGTCCGGCAAAGCCCATGAAGGCCAGCGCCATCAGCCCGGCGGTGACCATGGCGATGGCGACGCCGCGGAAAGGAACCGGCACCTCGGCGCCTTCGATGCGTTCGCGGATGCCGGCGAAGAGGACGAGCACCAGCGAGAAGCCGACCGCGCTGCCGGCGCCGAAGAGCAGCGATTCGACGAAGTTGTGCTTGTTCGAGATGTTGAGCAGCGGCACGCCGAGCACCGCGCAGTTGGTCGTGATCAGCGGCAGGTAGATGCCCAGCGTCTGCTGCAGCGCCGGCGAGGTCTTGGCGATGACCATCTCGGTCACCTGGACGATGGCGGCGATGGTGACGATGAACGACAGCGTGCGCAGGTATTCCAACCCGAACGGCATGAGCAGGTAGTGGTCGATGATGTAACTGGCGCCGGTCGCCATCGTCAGCACGAAGGTGGTCGCGGCGCCCATGCCGTAGGCGGTTTCCAGTTTCTTGGAAACGCCCATGAACGGGCAGAGACCGAGGATCTTCACCAGCACGACGTTGTTGACCAGCACCGCGCCGACGAGGATGAAAAGGTAGTGGCTCATGGATTGGGGGGAATCGAGGCCGGTATTATCGGCCTTTGACGCAGGTCAAACAACCGTAATGGAAATAAGGGTTTACACCTTCTTCCCGAGGACATGGGCCAGGGTATCGGCGACCTCGCCGACCAGCTCCGGGCCGCGGTAGATGAAACCGCTGTAGAACTGGACGAGGCTCGCCCCGGCGCGGATCTTCTCGGCGGCGTCGGCGCCTCCCAGGATGCCGCCGACGCCGATGATCGGCAGTTCGCCGGCGAGCGCGGCGGCGAGCTTCTTCAGGACCGCGGTCGACTTGCGGAAAACCGGCGCGCCTGACAGGCCGCCGGCCTCGCCGGCGTTCGCCAGACCCTCGACGCCTTCGCGCGACAGGGTCGTGTTGGTGGCGATGACGCCATCCATGCGGTGGCGGCGCAACGCGTCGGCGATCGCCGTGATCTGCGCGTCGTCGAGGTCGGGGGCGATCTTGAGCGCCAGCGGCACGTAGCGGCCGTGCCTGTCGGCGAGCACTTCCTGGCGCGCCTTCAGTTGCGACAGCAGGTCGTCGAGCGCCTCGTCCTTCTGCAGTTGGCGCAGGTTCCTGGTGTTCGGCGAGGAGATATTGACCGCGACGTAGCTGGCGTCGTTGTAGACCTTGTCCAGGCAGATCAGGTAGTCGTCGGCGGCGTGCTCGATCGGCGTCGTCGCGTTCTTGCCGATGTTGATGCCGAGGATGCCGCCGTTCTTCGGGAATTTCGCCAGCCGGACGTTTTCCAGCAGGCGGTCGACGCCGGCGTTGTTGAACCCCATGCGGTTGACGATGCCCTGCGCTTCCGGGATGCGGAACAGGCGCGGGCGCGGGTTGCCGTCCTGGGGCTTGGGCGTGACGGTGCCGATCTCGATGAAGCCGAAACCGATCCGCGCCAGCGCGTCGATGTGGTCGCCGTTCTTGTCCAGTCCGGCGGCGAGGCCGGCCGGGTTGGGAAACTTCAGGCCCATGACCTCGACCGGGCAGGGCGTGACCGGCCTGGCCAGGCAACCGGCGAGGCCCGTGGCATTCAGGAAAGCGATGCCGTCCATACCGATGCCGTGAGCGGTTTCGGCGTCGAGGGCGAAGAAGAACTTGCGGATCAGCGGATAGAGCATGGCGGGCGATTTTACCGCATTGCAGCAAAATGCGGGCCCGCGCCGACATCCCGCCTGTGGCGGCGAAGGTCGAAGCCATGTCGACCCATGGGGCGGATTCCACCTTCGCCAAGCGGGATGACGAAGCCGATGCGGCCGGGCGTCCGATCCTGACGACAACGAAACCCGGAAGCGCCGCCGGGGTTTCGCCTCGCCCGGCGTACCCGGGCCGCCATTTGACATGCGATTACAAAACTTAACTTTCCGGCGCTTTACGAGACGGTAAACTCGCGCCATGCGTATTTTTCCCGTTTTATTGCTGTTGACCGCGACAGGCACGGCGCTGGCGGCCGGGCTCGACCCCTTCGGCACCGATGCCGTCACGCCGCCGATGCCGTCGCC
>JAFLDQ010000056.1 GCA_017302355.1 Dechloromonas sp. | reverse complement strand
CATCCGCCGGTACCGGCCAGACTCGCTGATACCGTGCTGGGCACATCCGAGAATGGTTCATGAAGGTCCAGCAACCGCTCGAGTTCGATAGTGCCAACCAGCAGGCTCATGTCTCTAAAGAATTCCCGCGCCAATCACCGCAGCTGGATCACAACCGGGGCGGCCGCGGGCCGGACAACCATCGCGGCGGCGACCGGGACCCGCGTTAGCCGGGCCGCCGGTGATTCCATTTCCAGATCAATGGTGACGCGAAGACGAGCCGCCGACAGTGCAAGCAGCACGGCAAGGCGAAGTCGACAAAGCCGTGGTTGGTCTGGAAACGGAATCAGTCCTGCTTGTGCCCGAAGCCGAGGTAGCTCTCGATGACGCGCGGGTCGGCCGCCAGTTCGCCGCTTGGTCCGGCCAGCGACACCTCGCCGGTTTCCAGGACATAGCCGTAGTCGGCGACGTGCAGGGCGGCGCGGGCGTTCTGCTCGATCAACAGGATGGCGACGCCCGTCTGCTTGAGTTCGGCGATGATGCGGAAGATTTCCTTGATGATCAGCGGCGCCAGCCCGAGGCTGGGTTCATCGAGCATCAGCAGCCTGGGCTTGGCCATCAGGGCGCGACCCATGGCCAGCATCTGGCGCTCGCCGCCGGACAGCGTGCCGGCGAGCTGGGCGCGGCGTTCTTCCAGGCGCGGGAATATCTCGAACACCTCATCCATGGTTTCCATGTGGTCGCGGTGTCCGGTGCGGTAGCGGTCGAAGGCGCCGAGCACCAGGTTGTCCTCGACGCTCATCTCGGCGAACAGTTCGCGCTTTTCCGGAACCAGCGTCATCCCGTGGCGCACCAGGTGCTCGACCTCGCGTTCGCGACCTTGAGCCTGGCCCATATAGACGATGCTGCCGGCCGCGGGCAGCAATCCCATCAACGCCAGCAGCAGCGTCGTCTTGCCGGCGCCATTGGGGCCGATGACGGTAACGATCTCGCTGCGGCGGATGGTCAGGCTGATGTCGTGCAAGGCCTCGATCTTGCTGTAGGAGACCGACAGGTTCTTCACTTCGAGGATGGTTTCGTGCTCGTGCAGGTGGGGATGCCGGGTGACCATCAGTCCACCCCCCCGAGGTAGGCTTCGAGAACCTTCGGGTTGCGCTGGATCTCTTCCGGCCGGCCCTCGGCGATCTTCTCGCCGAACTCCATGACCACGACGCGATCGGCGAGCCCCATGACGAAATCCATGTCGTGCTCGACGAGCAGGATACCCATGCCTTCGGCGCGCAGCTTGCGCAGCAATTCGGCGAGCGCCAGCTTTTCCTTGTAGCGCAGGCCGGCGGCCGGTTCGTCGAGGAGCAGCAGACAGGGGTCAGAGGCCAGCGCCCGCGCGATCTCGACGATGCGCTGCTGGCCGAGCGACAGGCTGCCGGCGGGATCGAACCTGCGCTCGCCAAGGCCGACCCGCTCGATCTGCCGGACCGCTTCGCCGAGCAGCTGATGCTCTTCGCCGCGATCCAGACGCAGCGCCGCGGAAACGAAGCCCTTGCGGCCACGCAGGTGAGCGCCGATGGCGACGTTCTCGAGGACCGACATCTGGCCAAGCAGGCGAACATGCTGAAAGGTGCGACTCATGCCGCGGCGGGCGATCTCGCGCGCGGCGAGCGCCTCGGTCGACTCGCCGAGGAAGGCGATCTTGCCCTCGGTTGCCGGATTGGCCGCCGAAATGCAGTTGAACATCGTGCTCTTGCCGGCGCCGTTCGGACCGATCAGCGCCATGACCTCGCCCGCCTTCACGGTCAGCGCCATGTTGTTGTTGGCGACCAGGCCGCCGAAGCGCTTGGTCACCTCGCTCGCATCGAGAAGCAGGACGCCGGGTGCGGTCGACCCGCGTTTCGGGAGCATTTCCGCCTGGGGAATTTCACGGCGCAAGGTGCGCACCGGCAGCAGGCGCATGATCAGCGGCCACATCCCCGAGCGCGCCTTCTGCAGGATCAGGACCATGGCGATGCCGAAGACGATGATCTCGAAATTGCCGCTCTGGCCAAAGATCCGTGGCAGCCAGTCCTGCAGCCACTGCTTGAGGACGGTGATCAGGCCCGCCCCGAGAACGGCGCCCCATACGTGGCCGATGCCGCCGACGACCGCCATGAACAGGTATTCGATGCCCTGCGTCAGCGAGAACGGCGTCGGGTTCACGAAGCGCTGCAGATGGGCGTAGAGCCAGCCGGAAACGCTCGCCAGAAGCGCGGCAAGCAGAAAGATCCGGATCTTGGTGCGGTAGGTATCGACGCCCATCGCCTCGGCCATCACGATCCCTCCCGGAAGCGCCCTGATCGCCCGGCCTTCGCGCGAATCGAGCAGGTTCCGGATGGCGACGATGGCCAGCAGCACGACCAACCAGATCAGATAATAGAACTCGCGACCCGATTTCAGTTCCCAGCCGAACAGCGTCACCGCGGGGATGCCGGTGATGCCGGTGTGGCCGCCCAGGAAGTCGACGTTGCCGAACAGGAAGTACAGGCTGATGCCCCAGGCGATGGTGCCCAGCGGCAGGTAATGGCCACCCATGCGCAGCGTGATGAACCCGAGGAAGAACGCCACGACGCCGGTGATGGCGAGTCCGACGAACAGCGTAACCCACGGAGAAAGGCCATGCGTCGTCGTCAGCCATGCCGTCGTATAGGCGCCGAGACCGACGAAAGCCGCCTGCCCGAAAGACGTGAGGCCGCCGACGCCGGTCAGCAGCACGAGGCCGACGGCGACGATGGCATAGAGTCCGATATAGTTGAGCAGGGTGACCGAGAATTCGGGCAGCAACTGCGGAGCGAGGAGCAGCAGGCCGACGAAGACGGCGAAAGGCGCATGCCGGCGCCAGCGGCTGGCGACCCGGGAATGCCGGGGATCGGCGCTGACAATGTCCGTGTGCTCGTCGTCGTCTTCGGCATGGTGCGTGGTCAGCGAGCGCCAGAGCAGCACCGGGATGATCATCGTAAACACGATCACTTCCTTGAACGCGCTGGCGTAGAACGACGAGTAGGACTCGAGCAGGCCGACCAGCAGGGCGCCGAGGGCGGCGACCGGATACGAAGCGAGGCCGCCGATGATGGCGCCGACGAAACCCTTGAGGCCGATCAGGAAGCCGGAGTCGTAGTAGATGGTGGTGATCGGCGCGATCAGGATGCCCGAAAAGGCGCCGATCGCCGCCGCGAAGGTGAAGCACAGCTTGCCGGCCAGTACCGGCGGAATCCCCATCAGGCGGGCCCCGGTGCGGTTCATCGCGGTGGCGCGCAGCGCCTTGCCGTAAACGGTGCGCTCGAAAAAGAAGTAAAGCCCGATGATCAACAGCGCCGACGCCACGACGACGAGGATGGTCTGCCCCTGCAGGGGCGCGCCGGCCAGCTCGAAGCTGATGTCGGTGAAGGCGGGCGTCCGCGACCCCTCGGCGCCGAAGAACAGCAGACCGAGGCCGATCAGCGCCAGGTGCACGGCCACCGATACGATCAGCAGGACGAGCACCGACGCGCTCGCCACCGGCTGGTAGGCGAGGCGGTAGATCATCGGCCCCAGCGGCACCACCAGCAGCATCGACACGACGACCTGGGCCGCCAACGGCAACTGGGCCGGCGGCACGACGAACAGACCGCCGGCAAAGGCCAGCGGAATCCCGATGTTGTAGATCAGCAAGGGCGGCAACCTGCGGAAGCGCCCCTCGCGCATCAGGCGGACGCCATCGATGAGGACGATCGCCGTCCCGAGCGACAGCAGCAGCCAGATCGTGCCCGGCACCTTGCCCGCCTGCAGCGAAGCCAGCGTCAGCGCGCCGTAGGCGACGAACTCCCCTTGCGGAATGAAAATGGCGCGGGTGACCGCGAACACCAGCACCAGCGCCAGCGCCAGCAGGGCATAGATGGCGCCGTTGGTGACGCCATCCTGGCCAAGGAGAACGAAGATCTGCAGGTCCATGGATCAGCGACTCGGGCAGCGCCGGCGATTCCGGGCGCCCGCCGCCCATCCCGGTCGCAAACGGGAACAACGCAAGGGAGCAACTGGCACCGCAATGATTTCCGCCACGTCCGGAGCAAGCGGGCGCTTACTTGACGAGTTTCCAGGTATTGTTTTCAATGGTCACCATGACCCGCGCCCGCTGGTCAAAGCCCTGATGGTCGTTTGCCGTCATGTTGAAGATCCCGAGCGCCGCCGGCAGATCCCTGGTGTTTTCCAGGGCATCGCGCAACGCCTTGCGGAATTCCCTGGTCCCCGGCTCCCCCTTCTTCAGCGCGACCGGAATGGCGTTCTCCAGGAGCACGCCGGCATCCCAGGCATGGCCGCCGAAGGAACTGACGCTGCCCTTGCCGTGCGCGGCTTCGTACTTGTTCACATACTCCAGCGCCGATTTCTTGACCGGATTGTCGTTCGGCAACTGGGCGGCGACCAGCATCGGACCCACCGGCAGGAAGGCGCCCTCGACATCCTTGCCGCCGACACGCAGGAAATCGCTGTTGGCAACGCCGTGCGTCTGGTAGATCAGCCCCTTGTAGCCCTTTTCCTTGAGCGCCTTCTGCGGCAGTGCGGCCGGAGTCCCGGCGCCGCCGATCAGGACGGCATCGGGCTTGGCCGCCATCACCTTGAGCACCTGCCCGGTCACCGAGGTATCGGTGCGCTGAAAACGCTCGCTGGCGACGATCTTCAGCTTGCGCGCCTCGGCGATCCGGGCGAATTGCTGGTACCAGCCTTCCCCGTAGGCGTCGGCAAAACCAATGAAGGCGACGGTCTGGACGTTCCTGTCGGTCATGTGCTGGACGATGGCGGTGACCATGTGGGCGTCGTTCTGGGCGGTCTTGAACACCCAGCGGCGCTTCGCGTCCATCGGTTCGACGACGATCGCCGAACCGGCCATGGAAATCAGCGGTGTTTCGTTGTCGACCGCGACATCCATCATCGCCAGCGAGTTCGGCGTCGTCGTCGAACCGATCACCACATCGACCCGGTTCTCGCTGATCAGCTTCTTGATGTTCTTGGTTGCCTGCGTCGGGTCGGTCGCATCGTCAAGGACGATGTAATTGACCTTCTGGCCGCCGATCGTGGTCGGCAGGAGGGCGATCGTGTTCTTCTCGGGGATGCCGAGCGAAGCGGCCGGCCCGGTGGCGGACACCGAGACGCCGACGTTGATGTCGGCGAATGCGGCCGGGGCGAAGGACAGCGCCGCGGCAGCGGCGACGGCGGCGAGAATGGCTTTCCTGGACATGGCTTTCTTCCCGGGCGGGCTGCAGACGTGGAAAGGGCGGGAGTTTAGCACGCCCGCCCTTTCCTTGCCCGATCGGGGTCTTACTTCACCAGCTTCCAGGCGCCGTTGTCCACCGTGACGATGACGCGGGCGCGCTGGTCGAATCCGAGGTGGTCCTGCGCGCTCATGTTGAAGACACCGTGCGCCCCCGGCAGATCCTTGACACCCTCCAGCGCATCGCGCAGCGCCACCCGGAACTCCTTCGTCCCCGGCTGCCCCTTCTTCAGCGCTACCGGCACCGCCGCCGACAGCAGGAGCGCCGCATCCCAGGCGTGTGCGCCGAAAGTCGACACGTTCCCCTTTCCGTGGGCGGCCTCGTACCGGGTGACGTACTCGGTCGCCGACTTCTTGACCGGGTGATCCGCCGGCAACTGCGCCGCAACCAGCACCGGACCCGTCGGCAGGATCGTCCCTTCGCAGTCCTTGCCGCAGACGCGCAGGAAGTCGGCATTGGCGACCCCGTGCGTCTGGTAGATCTGGCCCTTGTAGCCCTTCTCCTTGAGCGCCTTCTGCGGCAGCGCCGCCGGCGTCCCCGCCCCGCCGATCAGCACCGCATCCGGCTTGGCGGCGAGGATCTTGAGGATCTGGCCGGTCACCGAGGTGTCGGTCTTGTTGAAGCGCTCGTTGGCGACCAGCTGGAGCTTGCGCGCCTCGGCGATCTTCGAGAACTCGTTCCACCAGCCCTCGCCGTAGGCATCGGAGAAGCCGATGTAGGCGACGGTCTTCACCCCGTGGCTGGTCATGTGCTCGACGATGGCGGTCGACATCTGGGCGTCGTTCTGCGGCGTCTTGAACACCCAGCGCTTCTTGTCGTCCACCGGCTCGACGATACGGGTCGACGCGGCCATCGCGATCATCGGCGTCTCGCCTTCGGCGGCGACGTCGATCATCGCCAGCGAGTTGGGCGTTGTCGTCGACCCAATGACGACATCGACCTTGTTCTCGGCGATCAGCTTGCGCGTGTTCTTGACCGCGGTCGTCGTGTCGGAAGCATCGTCGAGGACGATGTAGTTCACCTTCTGCCCGCCGATGGTCGCCGGTAGCAGGGCGATGGTGTTCTTCTCGGGAATGCCGAGCGAGGCGGCCGGCCCGGTCGCCGACAGCGTGACGCCGACATTGAGGTCGGCGAGGGCGGTTGCGGCAAGCACCGAAAGCAGCGTGGCAACGATGGTCTTCTTCATTGGTCTCCCCTTTGGTGAATCGATTATGCAGAAGTTAAAACCCTATTACCAACCGGGCCACAGTGCAAGCAGCACGCTTCGGCGGGCGTGTTAGAGTCCCATTTATTTTGCCAACGGTGCCTCCCATGTTCTCCGGAATCATTGCCGCAGTCGGCCGCATTACCCACCTCACCGCGCGCGAGGCCGGATCCCGTCTGCACGTCGAAGCCGGCAATCTTGGCCTCGACGATGTCGCCCTCGGCGACTCCATCGCCTGTAACGGGGTCTGCCTGACCGTCGTCGGCAAGGAGGCCAATCGTTTCCTGGTCGATGTCTCGCCGGAGACGCTGTCCTGCACGGTGGGCCTCGATGCGCCGGGAGAGATCAACCTGGAAAAGGCGCTGCGGCTGATGGACCGTCTTGGCGGTCATCTGGTTTCCGGGCACGTCGACGGCGTCGGCGTGGTGCGGCGCTTCGACCCGATCGGCGACAACCGCCTGCTGGAAATCTGCGCCCCCGGGGAACTGGCCCGATTCATCGCGCGCAAGGGCTCGATCACGGTCAACGGGACGAGCCTGACGACCAACGAGGTGGCCGGCGAAATCTTCACGATCAACCTGATTCCGCACACGCTGGAGAACACCACGCTGCGCGATCTGCGGGTAGGCAGCCGGGTCAATCTCGAAGTGGATCTCATCGCCCGCTATTGCGAGCGCCTGCTGAGCGCCGGGCGAAATGACTGAAAGACCGGTGCCGTCGCGCTCCGAAGCTCAGGGCGGGTCGATGACATCCATGTCTTCCGCAACGAACTCGCCCGCCTGGCCGACGAGGACGTGCTGCATCTCGATGCGGCGCAGCGGGCGGCGGTCGACCAGCACCACGAACACCTGCTTGCCGAATTTGCCGCACTTTTCGACGTCGACCGTGACAGCCGCGCCAAGCGGCTGTCACTCGGCATGCGCGTCGCCTCCTTCCTCGGCGCGCCGGCGCTGGCAGCCAGCATCTTCTTCCTCTTCTACCAGTTCTGGGGCCATTTCGCCGAGGCGGCGCAGGTCGGCATCCTGATCGTCAGCGCGCTGGCCAGCTTCGGCCTGACGATGTGGCTGCAGGCGCACGACGCCACCCGCTACTTCACCAAGCTGGCCGCGCTGGTGGCCGTCGCCTGCTTCGTGCTCAGCATCATGATGCTCGGCCAGATCTTCAACATCACGCCGACCGACAACGCCCTCCTGCCGTGGGCGGCGATGGCCTTCCTGCTCGCCTATTCCTGCGACCTGCGCCTGCTGCTGGCGGCCGGCATCTGCTGCGTCATCGCCTGGTTCCAGGCGCGCGTCGGCGCCTGGCACGGCGTCTACTGGCTGCATGCCGGCGAGCGGCCGGAGAATTTCTTCCCGGTCGCCGCGCTGCTCTTCGTCTTTCCGTGGCTGGTCGCACACCGGCGTCTCCCCGGCTTCGCCGCGACCTACCGGGTGTTTGGCCTGCTCTGCCTGTTCATCCCGCTGCTGATCCTCAGCCACCGGGGATGGGCCAGCCATCTCGACCTCGACCCCGACCTGATCGAGGGCGGCTTGTTCCTCGTCGTCGGCGTCACCGCCGTGCTGATCCTGCTCGTCCTGAAACGCCTGCGCCGGACATTCCGGCCGCCGACGGGGGAGGGCGCGCCGTAAAGAAATGGACACATGGCCACAGCGTCGGCGTCGGCGTCGGCATCGGGCTGATCGTGCTGACCAACGCGGTGGTGCTGGGCGGCGTCTGGTGGAACCGCTCCGCGACGCCGGAAAGCGCCCTGACCCTAAGCCAGCGCGAACTCTGAGCGCCGTGGCACAGCCTGCGCCATGCCGAGGACAGCAGCCTCTCGCTCAACCTGAACTGGCGCGTCGCCGACCGTGAGACGGGTGAGTTCGCCGACGGCCCCACGTTCAATGGCGGCACTCCCGAATGGCTCGATGGCGCCCGCACGCAGGCGCTCGGCTTCACGGTCGACGACATCACGTCGGACAGTGGACGCCGACGCTGTACCCGGCAACAGCCGCGCGAGGTGATTTTCGTGCTGGAATTCGACGCCCCGGCGTGGCAGCGCGCTCGCCAGGGCGCGCGACAACGCGAATCGCCACGCGCAGTCGGCGAACCCGGCGGCGGGGACCGTTTCGACGTGGAACTTCTGGTTGGCCAGCGCCTCGAACCGGGGATTGCCGCTGTGAAGCCGGTTGCGCGGGCGGCCAAGGCTCCAACGGCCGACCACGCGGGAGAGTCGCGATGAAGACCGTCATCCCCCTGATCTGCGCCCTGCTGATCGCCGGCTGCGCCGCTTACGGCGGACGCGGACTCACCGCGGGCGTCAGCACCGCCAACGACGTCATCCAGTTGATGGGCGAGCCCGCGATGCGCTGGCAGGAGCCGGATGGCGGCCAGTTGCTCGCCTATCCGCGCGGCCCGGCCGGCGTCCAGACCTACATGGTGCGGGTCGACCCCGAGGGCATGTTCGCGAGCATCGAGAACGTCCTCGTGCCGAAGCATTTCGCGCGCATCCGTCAAGGCATGAGCCAGGACGAAGTGTTGCGCGTCATCGGCCCGCCATTTCCGGGCTGGACCCTGTATTTCGCGGCGCGCGACGAACTGGTCTGGGAATGGCGCTGGTGCGACGACTTCAGCGAACCGGCGCGCTTCAACGTGTTTTTCGACGGAAAGGGCGGCCGGGTGCGCACCACCGCCAGCCTGGCCGAGCGCCAGTCGATGCCTTTTGGCCGGGGCGACCGCCGGGACTGGTGCGCCCGCTGAGCGAAGGCGGGCGGACCGTTACAAATCGACCACAATTCGGCGCGCCGGGTAGATTGAAAGGCGCCAGCCAACGCTGTACCATGTTTCCCATGGTTGTAATTCCGGCAATCTCGAGGCGTTCTGGACAGGGGTTCGACTCCCCTCATCTCCACCTAAGCGCACCGGAATGCGTTCAGGTGGGGATGTACCGGTTTCGACAGGGCGGGCAAAGGTGCGCAGGCAACTCGTCAGGCGATCGACGTTAATGAAGCAAATCCATGAATGCCAATGATGAGCATTTTGCTATTGCCGCCTAAAAACGGCTAGCCGGGGCTGCTGAAGCCTTGTTACCAAAGACAGCCGGTGGGGACTTCGGTCCCCATCGTCAATTCCGGACCGGCTTTTGCAAGCCCGCTCAACCGCCCAGCCGGAACACGATCGGAACGATCACCGTCGCCTCGACGGACTCGCCGCCGTGCCTCGCCGGCACGAACCGCCAGCGCGCGACGGCCTGCCGGGCGGCCTCGTCGAGCCGCTCGAAATTGCTGCTTTCTTCGACGTCGACCGCAATCGGCTGCCCTTCGGCGCTGACACGAACCCGTAACAGCACCTTGCCTTCTTCGCCCAGGCGACGCGACAGTGGCGGATAGACCGGGCGCGGATTGTGCAGGTAGGCGGCATCGAAGCGCGGGGCGGTCCGGGTTGCCGATGCCGCGGATGCGACGGCGGGAGCGGCGGGGGCCGCCTCCGGTGCCGGAACGGTGAAAGCGGTCGGCGGTGCGGCCTGCTCCGGCCGCATCGCCAGAACGCGGCGCGGTTCGACGGCGCGCCGTTCGCGCGCCGGGGCTGGCGCCGCTTGTGGAACGACCGCGGGCGCCTCCTCGACGGGCAGCGGGGCCTGAGGGGAAACAGCCGCGACAAGCCGGGCCATGATCGAGACCGGCGGCGGCCTGTCCGGTTTCCCGCTGGCCAGCCCGAGCGGGTAGAGCAGAACCGCCAGATGCAGGCCGGCGGCGAGGATCAGGAATGGACCAATCCTTCGCCACTCGGACACTTCGGGAGTAAATCGCGACCGCGCGCCGTTCATCCGTGAATTCTATCTTTCCGCCGCCAGAAGCGTGACTCGACTGCCCGCCGCGCAGGGCCGCGGGCCGGCCGGCGCCGCGCCAGGACAAGCGATTCGAGCGGTGTCTCCCCGCCGGATCTGCCTGCGCCTGCGCACGACTGGATCGGACGGCACGGGGTCAGCGCGCTGACGCTGAAGGCCTGGGCGCCGGGAAGCGGACCGCCGCGCGTCAGAACTTGAAGTTGACTCCGGCGTAGAACGAACGGCCCGCGCCGGGAACCGCGATTCCCCAGGGAATGGCGTTGAGCATCATGGTCGTTCCCTGGCCCGTGTAGGCGCCTCCGAGCGGCATGGAGTAGAACTTTTCGAAAAGGTTCTCGATGCCGAAATCGATCCGCGCCTGCTTCCAGGAATAGCTGGCGCGCAGGTTGGTCAGGCCGTAACCGCCCGTCGTGATTTCGTTGCGGACATCGGAAACGTCATTCTTTCCTTTCACCAGCACCAGTTCGACGGCGTTGTCCCAGCCGCCGGTCTGGTGTGTCAGCGCCAGCTTTGCGTTGAGCGGCATGATGTTGTAGAGGCCGTCGCCGGTATCGCGGTTCTCGCCGTGGGTGTAGTTGAGCAGCCCGGTGAAGCCGAACGCTCCGATGCCGGTGGTGGCCAGCGGCATGCGCCCCGAAAGATCGAGGCCGTAAAGTTCCGCCGACTGGTTCGCGTATTGCAGCACGACGAACCGGTCGGTGGTCGTCCGGTTGGCCGGGGTGCAGGAAGCGCCGGCCGGGCAGCGGATGGCGTCGATGTAGTCATTGACGCGCGTGTAGTAGGGCGTCGCCTTGACTTCCCAGCTGCGATCGGCGGCATGCCAGTCGAAGGTGGCGGCGACGGTGTACGCCGTCTCCGGCTTGAGGTCGATGTTGCCGATATACCCGTTGCCGTCGCCAACCATGTTGTTCATGACCGCCGCCATCGACCAGGTGGACCAGGTGTAGCGCTGATACAGATTGGGCGAGCGCACCTTGCGGGCGACGCCGAACTCGATGTCGCCGTTGGCGCCGGGCGTGTAACGGGCCAGCGCGGTCAAGTCCCAGTTGTGGTCGATGCGTTCATGGTTCCGCGCGTTGAAGGCTGCGGCATCCGCAACCTGGTTGCCCATCGCGTTGGCTGCCGTGCTGTAGCCGCGCACGTCGCCGGCATCCGTGGCCACGCGTTCATAGCGCACCCCGAGCAGGGTCTTCCATGCCAGGTCGGGACGTGATTCCCATTCGCCGAAAAGTCCCGTGCGGTCGCGTTGACCGTCGTTGATGTTGTCGAAGACGCCCGGCCACATGCCAGCGCCTGATGGCGGCCACCAGTCGTCGAGCCGGTAGGTCTGATAGAGGCCGCCCAGGCGCAGCAGATCCTTCTCGCCGAGATCGATCTCCGCCTTGGCCGTAACCCCGGTGTTGGTGCTCTTCGAATACATCGGCATCCCGGCGGCGCAAGTCGGGCTGATCGGCGAACAGGGAGCGCCGTTGATCGCCATGGGACCGCCCGACCCCAGCGGCGGCGGCGCATTGCCATACCAGTACCGCTTGTCGGGGCCGAAGTCCATGAAATGATCGACCCTTTCGTGATAGGCGCGCGCCTCGAACAGGCCCCAGCCGAATTGGCCGAGATAGCGCAGGTTGAAGGTCTTCTGATCGTTGTCCAGCATGTCCATGCGCTGGTTCGGATAGAGCTGTTCGGGAACGTTCTGGAAACCGAAGCTGCCCTCGACGAGGTGATCGCCACCCTTGATGGCGAAACCCAGTTTCTGGTTGATGGTCGTGTAGGCGGTCGACCCGACCTCGTCCAGCGGGAGCGTGTGGCCGAGCCGCCCGGTGGCCGTCGTCGTCTTGAAGTTGCCGGCCGCCTTGTAGTTGTCGGCTTTCGCATAGGCGCCGACGTAGGTGACGTTGAGGTTTTCCGTCGCCAGCGTTGCCGCGGCGTTGCCACCGTATCCATTGCCATTGCTGCGATAGAAGGCGCCGATTTCCCCCCTGGCGAGCAGTCCCTGGCCTGCGGGGGCGAACTCGGGTGCGCGCGACTGGGCGACGATCGTCCCGCCGATGCTGTCGCCGCCCAGACTGACCGGCGAGATGCCCGCATACACCTTCAGGCTGCCGACATGGGCCGGATCGAGGTAGGACAGCGGCGGATTCATGTGGTTGGGGCAGGAGGCGATCAGGTCCATGCCGTCGACCGTGATCCGCAGCCGGTCATCGGCCAGGCCGTGAATCGAGGGCAGGCTGGAAGCGCCTCCCGCGCCGTAGAGACTGACCCCCGGGACATCCCGCAGCAGGCTGGCGCTATCGCTGGTTCCCGCGCGCATCGGCGCCAGCCGGCGGTCGTCCACGGCACTCGCATCGGGGAGCGGCTGCGGCCTGTCGGCAGTGACCACCACGTCGCCCAGGACTGGCGCGCCTTGGGCAATGGCAGTCTGCCAGACTGCCGTTGATGAAAGGGCTGCAGCCATTGCCGCCGCCAGCGGACGGATTTGATACCCCATGAAACGCTCCCAGTGCTCTTTGATAAATCGGTGGGCGCGTATTGTCGTCAAGATGAGCGCAGCTGGGAATGTGACAAAACGCCGCGGCAATTCGTCCGGTTCCAAGCAGGGAAGTCAGGTCGGGCAGCGCGTTGCGCCAGGCCGCTCATTCGATTTCCGGATCCATTCCGCGGCCGTTCCCGACAAGGAACGGCCATGCCCACCGCTTCGATGGCCCCAGGGGCATGCCGGGTATCTCCCGGATTTGCGAAGGGCGCGCCG
Source organism: Dechloromonas sp. (assembly GCA_017302355.1). The sequence goes on along the minus strand of JAFLDQ010000056.1, from coordinate 7,113 downwards.
GGACAGCGCAAGGACGACAGCGGGGCGATCGCCGTCCGCGATGCGACTGCGGCAGGCTGCTAGGCGGTCGCCACCGCGGCGTTCAGCCTTTCCAGCGCCTCGCGCAGCTTGGCCGGTTCATCGAGGCGCAACATGCGGCGCACGCTGGGGACGATCTCGTTGACGTCGGCCTTGAGCACGCGACTCTTCACCTTGAGAATCTGCGATGGATGCATCGAGAAGATGCGCAGCCCCATGCCGAGCAACAGGCGCGTCATCTTCGGATCGCCGGCCATCTCCCCGCAGACCGACACCGGGATGCCGACCTTCTCGGCGCTGGCCAGCGTGTGCGCGATCAGCATCAGCACCGCCGGGTGCAGCGGGTCGTAGAGACTGGATACCTGCTCGTCGGAACGGTCGATGGCGAGCGTGTACTGGATCAGGTCGTTGGTGCCGATCGACAGAAAATCGAGGCGGCGCAGGAAGAGGCCGACAGCCAGCGCCGCCGCCGGAATCTCGATCATGCCGCCAACCTCGATGTTCTCGTCGAAGGGAACCTTTTCGCCACGCAGGCTTGACTTGGCCTGCTCCAGCGCGGCCAGCGTCTGGTCGATTTCATGGGCGTGGGCGAGCATCGGGATGAGGAGCTTGATCGGCCCGTATTTCGTCGCGCGCAGGATGGCGCGCAACTGGGTCTGGAACATCCTTGGCTCGGCCAGCGACAGGCGTATGGCGCGGCGCCCCAGCGCCGGGTTGGTCTTGACGCGGTCGCCGATCTCGTCCGGGTGGATGTCCTTGTCGTTGCCGAGATCGAAGGTGCGAATCGTCACCGGGCGTCCTTCCATGCCCTTGACGACCTTCTTGTAGGCCTCGTACTGCTCGCGCTCATCGGGCATGTCGCCCCGGTCGAGGAAGAGGAATTCGGTGCGGAACAGGCCGACGCCTTCGGCGCCGCCGTCGAGCGCGGCCGGCACGTCCCCGGGCAACTCGATGTTGGCGAACAACTGGATGCCGATGCCGTCGATGGTCTGCGACCTGGCCGTCTTCAGCCGCTTGAGCTTGAAATTCTCCAGCTCGATCTGGTTCTTGCGCAGCTGGTACTCTTCCAGCACCCGCTGGTCGGGATTGACGATGACGACGCCGCGTGATCCATCGACGATCAGCGGCTCGCCGTCGCGGATCATCGAGCGGGCGTTTTCCATCCCGACCACCGACGGAATCGCCAGGCTGCGCGCCAGAATCGCGGTATGCGAGGTGGCGCCGCCGACGTCGGTGATGAACGATGCGAACCGATGGTCCTTGAAGGCGATCACATCGGCCGGCGACAGGTCATGGGCGACGACGATCAGGGTTTCTTCCTTGACCCCCTTGACCGCCTTCATGAGCGGCCGGCCGGGGTGGCCGAGAAGCTCCTTGACGACCCGCTCGACGACCTGCCTGACATCGTACTTGCGCTCGCGCAGGTAGGGATCCTCGAACTTGCTGAACTGGGCGACCAGACGCTCCATCTGCTGGACCAGCGCCCACTCGGCGTTGCAGCGCCGCTCGCGAATGATCGCCCGCGGCTTGTCGCTGAGTTCGGGGTCATCGAGGAACATCGTGTGGATGTCGATGAATGCGCCCAGCTCGGCGGGCGCGTTCTCGGCCGACTCCTTCATCGCTTCCAGTTCGCGCTTGACGGCCTTCATGGCGGCATCGAAGCGGGCGACTTCCCGGTCCACCATGCGCGGCGCAATGGTCAGGTGCGACACCTCGAGGGTCGCATGCGACATGAGCATGGCGCGCCCGATGGCGATGCCGGCGGAGACACCAAGGCCGTGCAGGATGAAACTCATGCGCTCATTCCCCTTCGCCGAAACAGTCGGCGACCAGGGCGAGCAGGGCATCCATCGCCTCCTGCTCGTCCGGCCCGTCGACTTCCAGCGTGACCTTCGCGCCCTTGCCGGCAGCCAGCATCATTACTCCCATGATGCTCTTGGCGTTGATCCGGCGCGTCCCCTTGGCCATCCACACCTCGCTCCTGTACTTGCCGGCGAGCTGGGTGAGCTTGGCGGAAGCCCGCGCGTGCAATCCCAGCCTGTTGATGATCTCGGTTTCCTTGCTCAGCATGGTCAATGCTCCAGCATGTTGATAACGCCATCGCGACCACCGTCGCGGGCACGTTGCAGCACGATCTCCATACCCTTCTCGCGATAGGTCAGCGCCCGCAGCAGCATCGGCAGGTTGACGCCGGTCAGGCCCTCGACGCGCCCCGGTTCGAGGAGCTTCAGCGCCAGGTTGGCGGGGGTGGCGCCGAAAACGTCGGTGAGCACCAGCGCGCCCTCTCCGTCGTCGACCAAGGCAAGCATCTGGCGGGCCAGCGGCAGCAGGTCGAGCGGGTCGTCCTGCGCCGAAACACCGAGCTGGTTGACCTGGACCGGGCGCTTGTTGAGCACGTGGCAGGCATTCTGCACCAGCGCCTCGCCGAAGCTGCCATGAGTAATGAGAAGGATGCCGATCATGGCGCGATTCTAACCCAGACCGCCCACGGTCGACATCGCGCGGGCGCCCGAATCCGCCGCGCCCGGCAATGCTTATAATGAACTCTCGCTCGGCAGATTCAGGCGCTCATCGTGGCCCTTCTCGAAATCAGGAGCATTACCCGCCGCTTCGGCAGACTGGAAGCGGTGAAGGATGTGTCACTCGACATCGAATCCGGGGAATTCTTCACCCTGCTCGGCCCCTCGGGCTGCGGCAAGACGACCATCCTGCGCATGATCGCCGGTTTCGACCAGCCGGACGAAGGCGAGCTCTTTCTCGACGGCCAGCCGCTGGCCGCGATTCCGCCGGAGAAGCGGCCGGTGCATACGGTGTTCCAGAGCTACGCGCTGTTTCCGCATCTGACCGTATCGGGCAATATCGCCTTCCCGCTCGAAATGGCCCGCCGCTCGCGCGACGAGATCCGGCGGCGGACCAGCGAGGCGCTGGCGCTCGTGCATCTGGAGGACAAGGGCGACGCCTTTCCGCACGAATTGTCGGGTGGCCAGAAACAGCGCGTCGCGCTGGCCCGCGGACTGGTCAACAAGCCGCGCCTGCTGCTGCTCGACGAACCGCTCGGCGCGCTCGATGCGAAGCTGCGCGAGCGCATGCAGGGCGAACTCATCGCACTGCAGCGCGAAGTCGGCGTCACCTTCGTTTTCGTCACCCACGCCCAGCAGGAAGCGCTGGCCCTGTCGCACCGGATTGCCGTCATGAACGCTGGACGCATCGAGCAACTCGACGTTCCCGAAGCTCTCTATTGCACTCCGAAAAGCCGTTTCGTCGCCGACTTCATCGGCACCATCAACCTGATTTCGGCGGAAGTGCTCGAAGCGAACCGGCACGGGCTGCGCCTGGACGCTGCCGGCCTCGGCGAGATCACCGCGCCGCCGCTTGCGCCGGCGGTGACCGGAACGCGCGGGACGCTGGCGATCCGCCCCGAACACCTGCGCATCTCGGCTCATGCCGAGCGCATCGGACTCAAGAACCATTTCTCGGGGACCATCGGCGAGTATCTCTATCGCGGCGACGTCACGGTCTACAAGGTCCGCCTCGACAGCGGGTTGCTGCTCGAGGCGCTGGCGACCAACGCCGGGCCGGGGCGGGCGCGCTTCCACGAAATCGGGGATCGGGTCAGCGTCGAATGGAGACATGATGCCGGCGTCTTCCTCCAGAACTGACAAGGGCGGGCAACTGACGCGCTGGCTGGTGACGCTGCCGCCGGCGCTCTTCCTCGTCATCTTTTTCCTGATCCCGGCGCTGATCATGGCCGCCGCCAGTTTCCGCGAGCCCGGCGAATTCGGCGGCCTCGCCCCGCTCGCCGAACGCGGCCTGAGCTTCGACGCCTACCGCTTCGTCTTCGACGACCTCATCTACGCCTGGATCCTCGCCAAGTCCTTCGCCGTCGCCGGCCTGACGACGCTGCTCTGCCTCGTCCTCGCCTATCCGCTGGCGCTGCTGATCGTGCGCAGCCCGCAGCGCCAGCGCGATCTCCTCGTTCTGCTCGTCATCCTGCCCTTCGCCAGCAACTTCCTGATCCGCATCTACGCCTGGATGATCATCCTCGGCCCGCTCGACCTGCTCTACAGCCCGGTCGCCGTCATCATCGGCATGGTGTACGTGCACCTGCCGTTCATGATCCTGCCGCTGTACACCAACCTGGAAAAGCACGACCCGGCGCTCCTCGAAGCGGCGCAGGATCTCGGCGCCGGCAAGTGGGCGCGCTTCTGGCGCGTCACCTGGCCGCTGTCGCTGCCCGGCGTGCTGTCCGGGTCGGCGCTGGTCTTCATCCCGGTGCTGGGCATGTTCGCGGTGCCGGAACTGCTGGGCGGCACCGGCGACCTGCTGATCGGCAACCTGATCAAGGAGCAGTTCCTCGACAACCGCGACTGGCCGCTCGGCGCCGCCCTGTCGCTGCTGCTGACGCTGGCCGTGCTGGCCGTCGCCGGTGTTTCCTCGGCCCTGACGCGCAACCGGGGGCAGCTATGAAGCGTGGATTCTGGCTGTGGGCCGCGACGCTGGCGACCTACGCCTTCCTCTATGTGCCGCTCGCCGTCGTCGTGCTGTTCTCGTTCAACGACTCGGAACTGAACGCCTCGTGGGTCGGCTTCACCGGGCGCTGGTACATCAAGCTGCTCGGCGACGCCAACCTGCTGCAGGCCGCCGCCAATTCGCTGCTGATCGCCATCGTTTCGAGCACGATCGCGACCGTTCTCGGCACCATGGCCGGCATTTCGCTGCACCGCTGGCGCCCGCGCTTCCTGCCCTTCCTGGTGCTGACGCCGGTGGCGATGCCGGAAATCCTGCTCGGCGTCTCGCTGCAGCTGTTCTTCAGGCAAGTGCTCGACCTGACGCTCGGCCTGTTTTCCATCCTCGCCGCCCACATCACCTTCTCGATCGGCTTCGTCGCCATCATCGTCCGCGCCCGCCTGGCCGGCATGGACGAGAGCATCTTCGAGGCCGCCCGCGACCTCGGCGCGACACCGTGGCGGACCTTCACCCGGATCACCTTCCCGCTGATCGTGCCGGGGATCGTCGCCGGCTTCCTGATGAGCTTCACGCTGTCGATCGACGATTTCGTCATCACCTTCTTCGTCGCCGGCGTCGGCGTCACCACGCTGCCGCTGCAGATCTACTCGCTGATCAAGGTCGCCGTGACCCCGGAAATCAATGCCATTTCGACCCTGCTGATGGCGTTGACCCTGACCCTGATCGCGCTCGCCTCGCGCTTCGCGCCGGACACCCTGAGGAAGTCCACATGAAGCTGGCGCTGGCCCTGCTCCTCTGCTTCCTGGCCGGCTTCGCCCGGGCGGAAGACACACTCTATCTCTACAACTGGAACAACTACATCTCCGCCGAAACGGCATCCCGCTTCGAGGCCTGGTGCGGCTGCCGGCTGCAGCAGGACTACTACTCGGACAACGAGGAAATGCTGGCCAAGCTGGAAGCGGGAGCGACCGGCTACGACCTGCTGGTGCCAACCGGCAACGCCGTGCAGACGCTGATCCGCAAGAACGAACTGCGGCCGCTCGATCGCGCCCGCCTGCCGCATTTCGCCAACATCGGTCCGGCCTTCGCCAATGCCTGGTACGACCCGGGCAACCGCTACTCGGTCCCGTATGCCACGACGGTCACGCTGCTCGGTTATAACGTGACCAGGCTGGCCGAACTCGACCTGCCGACCGACACCTGGGCGCTCATCTTCGAGCCGGCATACCTCAAGAAACTCAAGGGCAAGGTCACCGTCCTCAACAGCCACCGCGAGCTGATGGCGGCGGCGCTGCGCTACCTCGGCCACGCGATCGGCGATACCGACCCGGAACACTGGAAAGCGGCGCGCGACCTGATCCTGCGCGCCAAGCCCTACTGGGCGACCTTCTCCAACAGCACCTACATCAAGGATCTGGCGATCGGCAACATCTGGGTCGCCCACGGCTACTCCAGCGACATGTTCCGCGCCCGCGAGGATGCCAAAGCGGCGGGGCGGCCATTCGCCATTGGCTTCGCCATTCCGAAGGAAGGCGCAGTGCTGGCGGTCGACAACTTCGTCATCCACAAGTCTTCCCGCCGCCCCGACCTGGCGCATCGCTTCATCGACTTCATGCTGCAGGGAGAAAACGCCGCCGACGTTTCCAACCTGATCGGCGCCGGCAACCCCAACCGGGCGGCGCTGCCGTTCATCCGCCCGGAAGTTGCCGGCGAGCCGGCCATCTTCCCGCCGCCGGAGACGTTGCAGCGGCTGGAAATGCTGCACGACCTCGAACCGAAGCAGCGCCGCCTGATGTCGCGGCTATGGACCGAAATCAAGGTGAAGTGAGCGCCACTCCCCTACGGATCAGCGCCGTGAAACCATGAGAATCCCGAGCAGCACCAGCGCGGCGCCGGCAATCTGCGCGAGCGAGATCGACTCGTCGAGCAGCCACCAGCCGAAGCCGATGGTCAGCAGCGGCCCGACCATGCCGAACAGCGAGGTGCGCCCGGCCCCGAGGCTGCGGATGGCGGCAGACTGGGCAAAGACCGGGACGACGGTGGCGAACAAGGCCATCGCCAGCCCCCAGCCGTAGACCGGCAGCGGCTGGATGAATGCGGTCAACGGATGGGAAGCGGCAAAATGCAGCAGCGTGACCCCGGACGACATCAGCATCGCCAGCGCCGAAAAACGCATGGCGCCAAGACGGCCGATCATCGCCGCGCTGCCCGACAGGTAGAGCGCATAGGAAACGCTGGAGCCGAAAACCAGGGCGCCGCCGATCCAGACGCTCCGCGAATCGCCCTGGCCGAGGTCGTGCATGAACGCGAAGCCGATGCCGGTGTAGCAGAGCGCGAGCGCAACGCCCTCGCGGCGGGAAAACGTCTTGCCCTGGAACAGCACGCCGATCAGGATGGTCAGCGTCGGGTAGGTGAACAGGATCAGCCGTTCCAGCCCCGCGGAAATGAACTGCAGCCCCCAGAAATCGAGGATGCTGGCCCCGTAGTAGCCGAGGCAGCCGAGCACGAACAGTCGCCCCCAGTCGCCGCCCGAAAGACTTGCGCCCGCACGCTGGTGGGCCAGGCCGACCCACAGGAAGACCGGCAGCGCGAAGCCCATGCGCAGGGCGAGCAGGGTGATGGCGTCGA
>JAFLDQ010000055.1 GCA_017302355.1 Dechloromonas sp. | reverse complement strand
CCAGTTCGTCGCCGGTGATGAAGACGCCGACGCGCACCCGGCGGTAGACGGGCAACTCGGGCAGCCCGGCCGCCGCGGCGAGCGCGATGTCCTGCGGGCGCAGCCGGATGCCGGGCTCGAGGATTTCACCGCCGGGGGCGATGTCCTCGCCGGCGCGGCGGATGTTTTCGTTCGGGCGCGGCACGTGGTTGATGACCACCCCGCCCGCGCCATGTTCGCACCGCTCCTGCATCACCACGGCGTCGGCCCCGGCCGGCACCGGCGCGCCGGTGAAGATGCGCGCCGCGGTTCCCGGCTGCAATGCGGCGCCGACGGTGCCGGCGGGAATGCGCTGGCTGACCGGCAGGCGGACCCCGGCGGCGGCGACGTCGGCGCAACGCACGGCGTAGCCGTCCATGGCCGAATTGTCGAGCGGCGGCACCGCCACGGTCGACCGCTGGGCAAGGGCCAAAACGCGGCCGGAAGCGGCGGTCAGCGGTTGCGAGCGGATTTCCGCGACCGGCTGCGCGGCGGCGAGCAGCCTCTCCAGGGCCTGTTCGAAACTCAGCATCGGCGTTCCTGCAATTGAAGGGTGTTCATGACGAAGTCGGCGATGCCGGCGATGTCGTCGAGCGCTAGGCGCGGCAGGCCGGTGGCGATCGCGCCGGAACTGGCGACGGCGACGATGTCGCTGCGCCCGGGAAACAGCGGCGGTTTGCCGCTTTCCGGGCGATAGACTTCGAGCTTGGGGATCGGTTCCTGCTTGAAGCCTTCGACCAGCACCAGGTCGCAGGGCGCCAGCCGGGCCAGCAGTTCGTCGAGCGTCACTTCGGATGTTTCACGGCGCTCGTGCATCAGCGCCCAGCGGTCGTTGCACGAGAGCAGCACCTCGCTCGCCCCAGCTTCGCGGTGGCGGTACGAATCCTTGCCCGGGCGGTCGATGTCGAAGCCGTGATGGGCGTGCTTGATCACCGCCACCTTCAGGCGGCGCGCGGTGAATTGCGGGATCAGTTTTTCCAGCAGGGTCGTCTTGCCGGAGCCGGACCAGCCGGCAATGCCAAATACCTTCATGGTTGAATATAACGGATAGCGAACAGGTTGTTTTCAATCCCAGTTTCGGGCGACAAGAGGCACTCTCTGACCCTTCAGCCAAGCCATAAACCGCGTGCTGTCGACAAACCCTGGTGGAACGGCGCTGCGTTGAATGTAGCCATCGTTAGCCGTCAGTCCTCCCCACGTCTCAAGAAGATCGACGCGAACCCGATAGGCGCGATCTCGATACTCTCCAATGGGAATGGCGCGTTCCAGACGGCCTGACAACTCAGGGACTCCAAAAATCACGACATCCGACGCAACGACCGGAGTTCGCCGTGTGTGGGCATTCAGGTGTCGCTCTGTGTCGGAAATAGTATCGGCCTTGACGATACGGTCGACCGTAATCAGCCCGATCAAGGCGTAGACAAGGGTTCCAGGTTGATCGACTGCCCGGAGCGAAGCATAAAAAGCGAGGAAATCCCCTGGCTTGAGTTGTGCCAGACGTGTCGCCTTAACGTTTTCGTTGTTGCCGTAAGTCAGGTGATCAAAATCCGGGTCAAGGTGTGTCCAGTCTCTGCTTGGCAGCCAAGGGGAAACATCACGGCCCGCCCCAACCATCGCTGTGACCCGAGCAGCCAGTGCGTCGTACCGTGTACCGAAGTTCTGGTCGACGCGTTGATCGCCCTCGGGGATTGGAACATAGACAAACTCGCCGGAATGCATCCGTATGGGTCCGTTGGCGTTTCCGCAGGATAGATCGGCGCCTACGCGAATCAGCAGTCCGGACAAGTTGTTATCTCCCGCAACCTGAGCGGGTTCGCCTTTTCGAAGATACAGTGGGCGGCAATGGGGCTCCACAGCTAACTCCAGTCGCAACATCCCCGGCAGGTGATCGTTTGCTGTCGCCTGGCGATTTCTCATCAAACCAATGTGGCTCGATCCACTCAAGATAACGATCAGGTTTGGGTGGCAGGGGGTCGCGCGGCTCGCCCACCTTTCCCTTCAAGCCAAAGCTTTCAATCCGTTTGATGAATTTACCTATCTGTTCCTCGTCTTTGACATAAGAACAGCCTTGGCGATCCTGTATCAGAAACTCAAGTTCATTGGGGATATCCTTCGCGTCCCTCCCGAAGTAAATGAAATTCTCATCTCCCTTGGCGATGAATACCGGCTTGTCGACATCTTGAGCAAAATTCTTCTCCGTGTTGTGGCAAGGCGATGGAAGTCTGGTCCATCGACCCTCTTTCTTGTAGTAAAGGTTGTCGCCGCACAGTTTTTCCCGTTCAGAGCTCTTCCAGTCCGGACGCTTATCAGGACACTCATTGAAATATTCTTCCATCGAGAGGATGTGCGTCACCTTCATCGCGTAGATCAATTTCCGCCCCCACCTTTTGTCGCTATGACCAACGATCCAATCACCGACATTCAGCCTAGAGTTACTATGGTTTGGGGTGCATAGTGCGAGCGTGCAAACATGTCCGTAGGGGTTGGGGGCAAGCCCAGCATCCGTGGTCATCACATACTTGAGAAGCTTCATCGCTTACTGCCCTCTTGATCCAGAATGTTCTTCTGTATGGCTATCCATCCCAAATTCTACCCGTTCAGGCGACGAATACCGGCGCGAAGCCGCCGCCCGGCGTGCGGAAATTGGTCGTCTGGCCCTGGTAGAGGCGGGCGGACACCAACTGGATGCGCCGGTCGTAAACCAGGCAGCGGATGTCGGCCTTCCTGCGCTGCTCGCCGGTGGCGACCGTCACGACATGTTCTGACGGCGGGGCGATTTCCTGCGCGATATAGCCGCCGTGCAGGATTTCCTCGAAGACCCGGCGCGTCAGCTTGTCGCCACGATACGCCGCGCGACTGCCGAAACCGGCGGGCGGCTTGAAGAACCAGCGCTTCCTCTCGCTCCAGAAACGCTCGGCCTGCTCCGGGCCGACCGCGACGGTGCGCGGAATGCCGGCCAGCAGCGTACGCCGCGTCTCGTCGGCGACGCCGAGATCGTCCAGCGCCGCGGCGTCGGACAGCAGCATCAGGTTGCGCTTGTCGGCGTAGAGGGCGTGCGCCGGCGGATGCGGGGTCAGCACGACGCCGCCGGCCTCGAAAACGGCCCGCAATTCGGCGTTGACCGGGGCGTCCAGCGAGAAATCGGTAAGGCGGTTGTAGACCAGGTCGACCGCGTCGCCGCCGTGCGCCAGGCGGTTGCCGTCGCGCGCCAGGTCGCGCGGATCGACGATCACGGCGGCGATGCCGTGCTCCTCGAACAGTTCGGCGAAGAGCGCGAATTCCGCCGCGAGAAACTGCTCGCCCGGGTTCTCGTCGACGATGGCGATGCGCCGCAGCGCTGCGTCGCCGCGTTCGCGTCGCCATTCCTCGCGGAACATGGCGACGAACGACTCCATGACCCGGGCGCCCTTGGCGGCCTGTCCGTGCGCCGCCAGAAGGTAGGCGTTGATCAGTCCGCCGCCGGCGTTGGTGTTGATTTCGATCAGTTGCGGGCCTTCGTCGGTCAGGTGAAAGTCGTAGCCGAGGAAGACGCCGCGCGCCGCCACCGGGCAGCGGGCGATCTGCGGCGCCCAGGCGAGGACGCGCGAGCGCCACGCCGGCAAGGCGACGACCGACTCGATGGCGGCGATGATCTCGGCCATCGCGTTCACCGTGGCCGCATCGACGGTGATGGCGGCGTCGGCGAAGAGTTGCGGCTGCCCGGCGCGCAGCTTGTCGAAGGTGGACTTCATCGGCCCGCAAGAAAATCGATCACTTCGGAGAGTTCCCTGGTCCGCTTCATCGGCGGCAGGCTTTGCCAGACGCGCCGGCCATAGGGTTTCGACAGAAGTCGCGGGTCGCAGATCATCAGCACGCCGCGGTCGGTTTCGTCGCGGATCAGCCGGCCGGCGCCCTGCTTGACGTTGATCACCGCGCGCGGCAGCTGGTATTCCATGAAGGGGTTGCGTCCGTGCTGCCGCATCTGCTCGATGCGCGCCGCGAGCACCGGGTCGTCGGGCGGCGCGAACGGGATCTTGTCGATGACCACCAGCGACAGCGCCTCACCCCGCACGTCGACTCCCTCCCAGAAACTCTGGCTGCCGACGAGAACGGCGTTGCCGAGGTGGCGGAAGCGCTGCAGCAGATCGTTCTTGCTGCCCTCGCCCTGCAGCAGCAGCGGCAGGGCGTGACCCTCGTCCTCCAGCCGCGCCTTGAGCAGCTCGTGGGTGCGGCGCATCGCCCGCAGGCTGGTGCACAGGAAGAAGGCGCGGCCGCCCGCAGCGAGCAGCGCCGGAAACGCGGCGTCGACGACGGCGTCGGTGTACCCGAAGGAGTTGGGCTCGGGCATGCCGAGCGGCGCATAGAGCACCGCCTGCCGTGCGTAATCGAAGGGACTGTCCCAGCACGCCGTCTCCGGCTCGCCGAGACCGAGTTCGCTGCAGTAGTGCTGGAACCTGCCCTGCACGGCGAGCGTCGCCGAAGTGAAGATCCAGGCGCGCGGGTGGCCGCCCATCTGCTTCCGGAAGATCTCGGCGACATCGAGCGGCGTCGAGTTCAGCTGCAGCGACTGGGTGTAGGCTTCGCCCCAGCGTACGGTGCCGTCGCTGGCCTTCTGCCATTCGCCGAGGCGCTCCGTCAGTTCGAGCGCCCGTTGCCAGCATTTTTCCAGCCCTTCGGCGCGCTGCGCCTGGCTTTCCAGGATGGCGGCAAACCTGCCCATCTCTTCTTCCAGCGCCGTCAGGGCCGGGGCAAATTCGGGCTTTTCGAGCAGTTGACCGCAGGCGAAGCGCCCGCCGTCGACGCCGACGGCCAGCCGCAGATCCCTGGCGACCTTTTCGATCTGGCGGCTGCCGGTTTGCAGTTCGAGGCAGTCACGGGCATTGGCCAGCCCTTCGGAGCGCGCGTCGCGCGCCAGGTCGAGAACCTGCGCGGTCGATATGGTGTCGCCGAAGAACAGCGTGGCGACCTCCGGCAACTGGTGCGCCTCGTCGAAGATGACCGTGTTGCAGGCCGGCAGCAGCTCGGCCATGCCCTCGTCGCGCAGCATCAGGTCGGCGAAGAAGAGGTGATGATTGACCACCACGAGATCGGCGGCCATCGCCTCGCGTCGCGCCTGCATGACGAAGCAGCCCCGGTAGTCGGGGCAGTCCTGACCGAGGCAGTTTTCGCGCGTCGAGGTGGCGTGGTTCCAGACCGGCGAGTTTTCCGGGACATCGAGGCATTCGGCCTTGTCGCCGCTGTGCGTGATCTTTGCGAAAACCGAGATGCGGCGCGCGTCGGCGGCGTCGTCGCGGGTCAGGAAGCGGCCATCGGCCAGCGCCCGCCGCAGATGGTAGGGGCAGACATAGTTGGCGCGCCCCTTGAGCAGCGCGATGCGGACCGGCGCCTTGAGCGCCTCGCGCACCATCGGCAGGTCCTTGTTGAACAACTGGTCCTGCAGGGTCTTGGTGCCGGTCGAAACGATGACCTTGCCGCCCGATTGCAGCGCCGGCACCAGGTAGGCGAAGGTCTTGCCGGTGCCGGTGCCCGCCTCGGCGATGAAGACCGAACAACCATGGATCGCCGTGGCGATGCGCTCGGCCATGTCGACCTGTTGCGCGCGCACGCGGTAGCCGGTGATGGCCCGCGCCAGCGGGCCGTCGGGAGAGAAGGTTTCCTGGAGGGAGGACAAGTGGGGGCGCCTGAAAGGTCCGGGCGAATCTTAGCAGATCGGCCTCTCCCCGATGACGTATTGCCGCTTCGTGCTGCCCGTGTCGTCTGCGCAGGATTCGCGGCGGCCCCCGATCACGCGCCGGCGCGCGCCGTGCGACCGAGCATGGCGGCCCGGATGGAGGACCGGCCCGTTGCCAGGCGGGTCGCCTGTCAGGCGTGAAGGCCTTGCGCCAGGTTGTGCGGCGCGAGGCGGCGGGCGCCCGCCATCGCCACCGGGGACCGATCCGGGCCGATCGCCCAGCGCTTCATCGCCTGGTCGATCAGCGCCGCCTCGCCGCCGGCGAGATGGTGGTCGGCATGAGCGATCTCCACCATCGCGCGCAGCGTCTTCTTGCGCAGGAGAGGATTGCGGACTTCGTCGAGCATGCGGTCGATGGTGTCGGCATCGAGGTCGAGGCGCTCGGAAGTCATGCGCTGCCCGGTGCGCAGCATGTCGGCGCAGAAGGCGTAGAAGACATCGTCGAAGCTCGCCGCATCGAGGCCGAGGCTGGCCATGGTCCGCCGGTCGTCGACCAGGTCGAGCTCGCGGGTGTCGAGGATTCCGTCCGCCAGCAAGGCCAGCACGACCAGGCGGGCCATGGCCTGCGGGCTGTCGGAAGGATAGTTGCGCATGACGGTTTTCCTTTGCTGTGGGTGGTCGTGACTTGCCGGGTGGCGGCGCGGACGTTCACACCAGGCTGTCCGCGAAGGGTTTGATCGGAATGGAGTTCTTGCGCTCGCGGGCGATGGACGAAAGCTCGGGCCGGCGATCTCAGAGACCCTTGCCACCAACCATGGCCATGATCTGACCGGCGTCGAGCGTTTTGGCCTTCTGCTGGATCTGCGGCAGATACTGGCTCTGCAATTGCTTGGCCGGGCCGAGCAGGTTCTGGAAACTCTCCTGCAACAACTGCGTGCTCATCTGGCGGCCGCCCGCATAGTAGCGTTTGGCAACCTGGCCGAGGGCATAGGTGCTGGCGAAGGAAAAGGCGATGCCGGTGGCCGCGCTGCCGATCCTGCCGACGGTCTTGCCGGCGACCTTGCCGAGCAGGCCGCCGAGCAGCTTGCGACCGAACTGTTCGAGGTATTGCGAGGTCAGGCCGACGCCGACGGTCGCGAGAAACTCCCGGATGTGCCCCTGGTCGAGCTCGTGACCATGCGCCTTGCCGATGCCATAGACCATCTTGATCTGCAGCGGGATGATGGCGACCGAGGCCCACGACTGTGGCAGCAGTTCGAGCGCGCCGTTGAGGATGGCGTGGTTCAGGATGGATTTGTCGAGTTCCGTGTCGTCGACCCCAGCAGCGGCCGTGACCGCCGGGCCGGAGGGCGGCAGCGAGGTGGCGGCGCTTGCGGCCAGCGTATCGGCCTGAAGCTCCGCTTCGGCGCTTGGCGCGTCGTCGGCGAGGCCGAGCAGGGTCTTCAGTTCGGCGAGGAACTGTTTCTCGCTGCTGCCCTGCACGCCATCGGCGTCGCAGACGCAGACCGCCATTTCATAGGCGAACTGGCGTTGCCCGAGGCCGGCGAGCGCCCCGGCGGCATCGGCCAGCGTGATGCGCTTCAGCAGGATGTCCTGGTAGAGCCGCGGCAGATCGGGTGCGTCGGCCCCCATGGTTTCGGCGAAACGGCGAACATGTTCGCGCTCGCGGTCGTCGTTGCTGCCATCGGCGAAGGCGGCGAACAGGCTGATGGCAAGAATGGCGTTGTCGGGTTTCATGAGTTCTTATCCAGTGAGCGGGCGAACAAGGTGCATTCTAGCGTTGCGCCAGCCGCGACTGTTTGGCGGGAATGTAACAATGTGCATCGTTTCGTGTTTGCGCGGCGGCCGCGAAGAGCGGGGCGACCGGCGGCGGTCGACCGCGCGCGACCTCTCTGGTGAATAATGCGTCCATCGCAACGAACCGGGACGAACGGGAAGGAACCCATGACGATGAAATACGTGCTTGCCCTCGACCAGGGCACCACCAGTTCGCGCGCCATCGTTTTCGATGCGCGGGGCCGGATGGTGGCGTCGGCGCAACGCGAGCTGACCCAGCATTTCCCGCAGCCCGGCTGGGTCGAGCACGATCCCGACGAAATCTGGCGGACGCAGCTGGCCTGCGGGCGCGCGGCGCTGGCCGGGGCCGGGATTGCGAGCGGCGACGTCGTGACCATCGGTATCACCAACCAGCGCGAGACGACCGTGCTGTGGGACCGGGCCAGCGGCCGCCCGCTGGCGCCCGCCATCGTCTGGCAGGACCGGCGCACCGCCGGGCGTTGCGCGGAACTGAAGGCCGCCGGCCACGAGGCGCTGTTCCGGGAGCGCACCGGGCTGCTGCTCGACCCCTACTTCTCGGGGACCAAGCTGGCCTGGCTGCTCGACGCGATTCCCGGAGCGCGACAACGCGCCGAGCGCGGCGAGCTGGCGTTCGGCACGGTCGATAGCTGGCTGGTGTGGCGGCTCACCGGCGGGCGCCGGCATGTCACCGATCCCTCGAACGCATCGCGCTCGCTGCTCTTCGACATCCGTCGCGGCGCCTGGGACGACGAACTGCTCGGCCTGCTCGACATTCCCCGCCCGCTGCTGCCCGAGGTGGTTGCCAGCAGCGGAGAGGTCGCCACCTGCGACCGCGAACTCTTCGGCGCCGAAATTGCCATCGCCGGAATCGCCGGCGACCAGCAGGCAGCCACCTTCGGCCAGGCGTGTTTCACCCCGGGCATGGCCAAGAATACCTATGGCACCGGCTGCTTCATGCTGATGAATACGGGATCCGCCGCGACCGCCTCGACTCACGGGCTGCTCACCACGGTTGCCTGGCGCGACGGCGGCGGGACCCGGTTCGCCCTCGAGGGCAGCGTCTTCATGGCCGGCGCCATCACCCAGTGGCTGCGCGACGGCCTCGCCATCATCGGGAACGCGGGGGAGGTCGAGGCGCTGGCGGCCAGCGTTCCCGACTCCGGCGGCGTCGTCATGGTGCCGGCCTTTTCCGGCCTCGGCGCGCCGTGGTGGGATCCCGGCGCGCGCGGCACCCTGCTCGGCATGACCCGCGGCACCGGCCGCGCCCACATCGCCCGCGCCGCGCTCGATGCCATCGCCCTGCAGAGCGCCGACCTGGCCGGCGCCATGATCGGCGATTCGGGAATCTCGCTGGCCGAACTGCGTGTCGATGGCGGCGCGGCGCGCAACGACCTGCTGATGCAACTGCAGGCCGATCTCCTCGGGGCGCCCGTCGTGCGCCCCGAGGTTACCGAGACCACGGCGCTCGGCGCGGCCTTTCTGGCCGGCATCGGAGTCGGCCTGTGGGCGGGCCAGGAGGAGGTTGCCGCGCAATGGCGACTGGAAAGGCGCTTCGAACCGGCCATCGCCGATGTCGAGCGCGCCGCGAGAATCGACCGTTGGCGCGCCGCCGTCGCCGTTGCCCGGCGCTGGCGGGCCTGATTCCATTTTCATGCCAACCGGGACTTTGTCGACTTCGCCCTGCCGCGCTGCTTGCACTGTCGGCGGCTCGTCTTCGCGTCACAATTGACCTGAAAATGGAATGAACGGTCGACGGCACGGCCAGCTGGCCTGCGGGCACGGCGGATGCCGCGCGTCAGATGGTCACCTGCTCGCTAGGGCGCGGCAGCCGGACGCCGGGCCAGCCCAGCTGGTCGTGGATCGCCGCGGCGAAGCTGGCGGAGGCCGCCGCCTCGCCATGGACGACGAAGGTCTGCCGCGGCGGCGTGCGGAAGCCGCGCAGCCAGCCGAGGAGCGCCGCCTGGTCGGCGTGTGCCGACAGCCCGCCGACGGTGTAGATGCGCGCCCTGACCGGAACCGGTTCACCGAAGATGCGGACCAGCCGCGCCCCGTCGACCAGCCGCCGGCCGAGCGTGCCCGCCGCCTGGAAGCCGGCGATCAGGATGCTGCATTCGCTACGCGGCAGGTTTTCGCGCAGGTGGTACTTGATCCGTCCGGCCTCGCACATGCCGCTGGCCGAAATGATCACGGCGCCGCTGCGGATCCCGTTCAGCGCCTTGGAGCGCTCGGCATCGGCGACGAACTCGAGTTTCATCTGCTCCGGATGCGCCTGTTGCCAGGCGATCAGGTCGCGGGTTTCGGGATCGAGCAATTCCGGATGCGCCAGCGTGATCCGCGTCGCCGCGTTGGCCATCGGCGAGTCGACATAGACCTTGAGCGGCGCGAGGCGCTGGCGGCGCACCAGGCCGGCCAGCAGGTAGATGATTTCCTGGGTGCGGCCGACGGCGAACGAGGGAATGATCAGGTTGCCATGCGCGGCGTGGGTGCGCTCGAAGGCGGCGACGATTTCCTCCTCGGTTTCCGCCAGCGAGCGGTGCTGGCGGTCGCCGTAGGTGGATTCGATCAGCAGCAGGTCGGCTTCCGGGACGACCATTTCCGGGTCGCACAGCACCGGCCGGCCGGGCATGCCGAGGTCGCCGGAGAAGACCAGCCGGTGCGGGCGGGCGGCGCCGCCGGCCGTCACCTCCAGCCAGGCCGAACCGAGAATGTGACCGGCGTCATGGAAGCGGACCGTGACCGCTTCCGCCGCAGCAAGCGTCTCGCGGTAGGCGACGGGCCGCAGCAGCTTGAGCGCCGATAGCGCCTCGGCCACCGTGTACAGCGGCGCCGGGATGCCGCGTTCGCTCCTGCCGCGGCGGTGGCGGTGGCGCAACTGCCACTCGGATTCCTTTTCCTGGATGTGCGCGCTGTCCGGCAAGAGCACCTCGAGCAGCGCGATGGTTGCCGGCGTCGCATAGACCGGCCCGCGGAAGCCGAGCACGGCGAGTCGCGGCAGCAGTCCGGAATGGTCGATGTGGGCATGGGTGAGGAGGACGAAATCGATTTCGCGGACGTTGCAGCCGAAATCCAGCGCCCGCAGGTTCTTGCCGCGCGCTTCCGGCCCACCCTGAAACATCCCGCAGTCGACCAGAAAGCGGGTCTCTCCGGTCTCCACCAGCGTGCACGAACCGGTCACCTCGCCGGCTGCCCCGAATATGCCCAGACGCATGCCCGTTTCCTCCTGTTCCGGCCAAGCATGAACCTTGCGCAGCGGGAAAGCAACGCCCGCAACGGACGGGCGATTCCCGGCTATGCGCCGAAAACGGTCTGCCACAGCACGTTGACCGCGGCAATCCGCCTGGCGACGCCGTCCCGGTCGACACGGCCCCGGGGGTTGGCGCTGAGGCGCTTGGCATGTTGCAGGCGGCGGTATTCGCGATAGGCGTCGCCGGCGGCGGTCGCCTGGTCGGCAGGGATCAGGCCAAGCTCGGCGGCGATGCGCAGCAGGGCGATGTTGCCGAGGTTGCCGGTCAGCCGGCGATGGCGATGGGCGTGGCCGAGCACCAGGTACTGGACGATGAACTCGACGTCGATGATGCCGCCGGGATCGTGCTTTAGGTTGAACTCGCTGGCGCTGGCCGAGGCGTGCGCGTCGAGCATCTTCCGGCGCATGGCGACGACTTCCTCGCGCAGCCTGGCCAGGTCGCGCGGCTGGCAGAGGATTTCGCAGCGGATTTCCTCGAAGCGGGCGCCGACCGCCGGGTCGCCGGCGCAGAAGCGGGCGCGGGTCAGCGCCTGGTGCTCCCAGACCCAGGCGTGTTTGAGCTGGTAGTTGCGGAAGGAGTCGACCGAGACGGCGAGCAGGCCGGAATCGCCGTTGGGACGCAGGCGGAGGTCGGTCTCGAAGAGGATGCCGGCCGAGGTCTGGCTGGCCAGCCAGGTGTTGAGGCGCTGGCCGAGGCGGGCGTAGTTCTCCCCGGCCTCCGGGTCGGGGTCGTCGTAGAGGTAGACGAGATCGAGGTCGGAGGCGTAGCCGAGCTCCTTGCCGCCGAGCTTGCCGTAACCGATGACGGCGAACCTGGGCGTTTCGCAATGGCGGTTCCTGAGCTTGCTCCAGACCAGCGGCAGCGTTTCCTGAACGATGGTGTCGGCCAGTTCGGTCAGGTGGTCGGAAAGCTTCTCGATGGTCTGCAGACCGGCGAGATCCTGGGCCAGCAGGCGGAAGATCTGCGCATGGTGCATTTCGCGCAGGATGTCCATTTCGCGTTCGGTGTCGCCGGCATGGCTGGCCAGGTTGTGCCGGAGATTCTCGCGGAAGGCGGCCCAGTCGGTCGCAATGTCGTAGAGGCGCGGATCGAGGAGTTCGTCGAGGAGCAGCGGGTGGCGCCGGAGGTATTCGGCGGCCCATGACGACGCGCAGACCATGTCGGCGACACGGCGCAGCGCCATCGGGTACTGCTGCAGCAGAGCCAGGTAGGCGCCGCGGCGGCTGACGGTTTCGACGAAATCCAGGCAGCGGGCGAGTGTCGTGTCGGGGTCGGGAGTCGTTGCCGCCGCCTCGATCAGCCGCGGCCCGATGGCGTCGAGGCGCGAGCGGTTGGATAACGCGAGCTGCGCGTAGCGGCTGGAAGCGCGCAACGCGGCGAGGCGGGAAACGGCTTCGCGCGGTTGACGAAAGCCGAGTTCGCCGAGCGACTCGAGCGCGCTGTCGTCGTCGATCTGGCCCAGCCAGAGTCCGGTAAGGGGGTGTTCGCCTGCTTCCGGGTCGGAAAAGACTTCCTCGAAATGGCGGCTGACCTTGTCGCGGTGGTCGTTGAGCACGGCCAGCAGCGCCGGCCAGTCGGGAAAGTCCATGCTGCGGGCGACGCTTGCGCGGTCGGCCGGACTTGCCGGCAGCATGTGGGTCTGGCGGTCCTCGATGTACTGCAGGCGGTGTTCGAGGCGGCGCAGAAAGAGGTAGGCGGCGCGCAGTTCGTCCTCGGCGGCGGCGGGAATCAGCTGGCGTTGCGCCAGCAGCGCGAGGACCTCCAGCGTCGGGCGCACCTGCAGCGCCGGGTCGCGTCCGCCGCGGATGAGCTGGAAGACCTGGGCGATGAACTCGATCTCGCGGATGCCGCCGGGGCCGAGCTTGACGTGGTCGGCCATGTCGCGGCGCGCCACCTCGCGGCGGATCTGCGCATGCAGGTCGCGCATCGCGTTGATCGCGCCGAAGTCGAGGTACTTGCGGAAGACGAAGGGGCGGGCGATCTTCTGCATCGCCGTCACCCACTCCGGCTGCAGGTTGGCGCCCGCGTTCATCGTGCGCCCCTTGATCCAGGCGTAGCGCTCCCATTCGCGGCCCTGGGTGATGAAGTAGTTTTCCAGCGCATCGAGCGAGCAGACCAGCGGGCCGGAATCGCCGTTGGGGCGCAGGCGCATGTCGACGCGGAACACCTGGCCGTCGCCGGTGGTCTCGCCGAGGGCGGCAATGATCCGCTTGCCGAGGCGGGTGAAGAAATCGTGGTTGTCGATGCTCCTGGGCCCGGCGCTGTCGCCCTCCTCGGGGTAGACGAAGATGTAGTCCACGTCGGACGACACGTTCAACTCGCGCCCGCCCAGCTTGCCCATGCCGATGATCAGCAGGCGCTGCGGCCGGCCGGCCTTGTCGAGCGGTTCGCCGTAGGTGGCGGCGAGCTGGCGGTGGTAGTGGTCGAGCGCGAAATTGGTGGTAACGTCGGCGAGGAGCGTCATGCTCTCGACGACTTCGGACAGCGGCGCCAGGCCGCACAGGTCACGCAGCGCGATGTGCGCCAGCACGCGCTGGCGCAGGCGGCGCAGCTGCGACTTGACGCCGTCGTCGTCCGTCGCCGGCGGTTCCAGGGCGGTCAGCAACTGGCCGGCGGCGAGCGGTGTCGTCCACACGCCCGCCAGTTCGTCGATCAACATCGGCCGGGCGGCGAGCAGGTTGGTCAGGTAGCGGCTGTGATCGAGGGCGGTCCGCCAGCGCGGGTCGGGAAGCTTGTCCATGATTGCTCGGTCGGCAACTGGGCCGAAAAGGATAGAATGCGTTTTTTGATCGACCGTTGATTGTAGTGATCTATCCCGACATCTGGCAAAGCGGTTTCCCGAGTGGCTGATCGGGAAACCCGCACGGCATTGCGCCGGGGTTTCTATTACCGCCTGCGCTGGCTGTGGCCCCTGCTCGATTCGGCCTTGTTGCGCGGCACGCTGCGCCTGGCCGGGTGGACCGCCCTGGTTGCGTGGCTGATCTTTGCCAGCCTGGTGATCGCGCTGCGTTATGTCGTGCTGCCCAATGTCGGCGTCTATCACGCGGAGATCGAGCAGGCGATCAGCCGGGCCGTTGGCCAGCGGGTGACGATCGGCGGCATCGAGGCGCGCTGGGAAAGGCTCAATCCCGACCTGTTGCTCGGGGATGTCGTGATCGCCGACCACCAGGGATCTCCCGCCTTTTCGCTGCAGCAGGTCGAGGCTGTTCTCTCCTGGAGCAGCCTGTGGCGCGGGCGCCTGACACTGGCGCTGCTCGCCTTCGAGCGGCCGGTCCTGCACGCGCGGCGTGAAACCAGTGGCCGCATCACCGTGGCCGGCATCGCCGCCGAGGGGGAGAGCGATCCCGAATTCGCCCGGTGGGTGCTTGCCCAGAAGCGCATCCGCATCCGCAACGCCACCATCCTCTGGGAGGATCTCCTGCGTGGCGCCCCGCCGCTGGTGCTCGAGGATCTGCAGTTCGGCCTCGACAACAAGGGACGCAACCACCGCTTCGGGCTGTCGGCGGCGCCGCCCCCCGAACTGGCTGCCCGCATCGAACTCCGCGGCGAAATCAGTGGCGATCTCGGCGAGGCGCTCGAGCATCTCTCGGGGCGTATCTTCGTCGAGCTCGATTTCGCCGATCTCGCCGGCTGGCAGGCGTGGGTCGATTACCCGGTCTACCTGCCGCAGGGGCATGGCGCCATGCGCCTGTGGGGCGATCTGGCCGAGGGCCAGGGCAAGCTGACCGCCGATCTCTCGCTTGCAGACCTGCGTGTCCGCCTCGGGCGCAAGGTGCCCGAACTGGCGCTCGACAGCTTGCGCGGCCGCCTCTTCGGGCGTTACCGCGAGGGCGACTGGGCGCTTGCCGGGAGCAAGGTCGAACTGCTGGCGGCGGACGACACGCGCGTGGCGCCGACCGATTTCCACGCGGAGTGGAAGCAGGATGGTCAGAGCGGCCGGATCAGCGGTTCCGCCGGAGCCAGCTTCCTCGATTTTGCCGTGCTCGGCAAACTCGCTTCCTTCCTGCCGCTCGATCCCCGCAGCCGCGAGTTGCTCGAGCGTCATCGGCCGCAGGGCCGGGTATCGGAGCTGCGGGCTGGCTGGAGCAGGCTCGGGGACGATCTCGATCGCTATTCGCTGCGGGCCGGTTTCGCCGATCTCGGCCTGCGCGCCGACGGCTATTTCCCCGGGGCGAAGGGTCTTTCCGGGGTGGTCGAGTTGACCGAGGCCGGTGGAACGGTCTCCCTGGATTCAAAGGATGCGGGCGTCTCGCTGCCCGCCGTCTTCAGCGAACCCGACATCGCCGTGGAACTGCTGCGCGGCCACGCCCGGTGGAAGGTGACGGGCGACGTCGTCGACGTCAACCTGGAGAGCCTGCGGTTCGCGAGCCCCGACGCGGAAGGCGCGGCGAGGGGCAGCTATCGTCACACCGGGGAGGGGCCGGGCATGATCGACCTGGCGGCGACGCTGTCGCGCGCCGACGGCCGCGCCGTCTGGCGCTACCTGCCCAAGGTCATCAGCCAGGATGTCCGCGACTGGGTCCGGCGCGGGATCGTCGCCGGCGAGGCCTCCGACGCCAAGCTGGTTCTCAAGGGCGATCTCGCGGATTTTCCGTTCCGCGAGCGCCAGAAGGGCGCCTTCCAGATCACCGCCAAGGCGGCCGATGTCAAGCTGGACTACGCACCCGGCTGGCCGGTCATCGAGGGAATCGACGGCGTCCTCAGCTTCGGCGTCGGCATGCGCGTCGTCGCCGAACGCGGCGCCCTGCTCGGAGCGCGGTTGTCCGGCGTCGTTGCCGAGATCCCCGATTTCGAGTCGTTCGACGAGCAACTGAAGATCCGGGGCGAGGCACAGGGTCCGACCGGCGAGTTCCTGCGCTTCATCGACCAGAGCCCGGTGGGCGACAAGATCGACAAGTTCACCCAGGGCATGACGGCGACCGGCAATGGCAAGCTGGATCTGGCGCTCGACATTCCCCTGCGGCGGCTGGCGGATTCCCGGGTGAGCGGCGAATTCCGCCTGCAGAACAACGAGATCCATCTGTTCGACGGCATGGCGCCGCTGACCCAGGTCAATGGCCGCCTGCATCTGACCGAATCGAGCATTACCGCGCGGGAGATCACCGGCCGCGTATTCGGCGGGCAGGTCCGGGCCGCCATCCGCAGTCATGCCGACCGGGTCGCCGTGCAGGTCGCGGGCGCCTCGGACGTCGGCGAGCTGGTCCGTCATGCCGGGCTGCCCGCCGGCGACCGGCTGAGCGGCAGCGCGGCGTGGAAATCCGCCATCGACATCCGCCACCACCAGATCGATCTCGTCATCGACTCGGATCTCGTCGGCGTCGCTTCGCATCTGCCCGAGCCGCTGGCCAAGGCGGCGGCGGAGCCGATGGCGCTGCGCGTCGAGAAGACGCGTCCCGAGGCCGGGCGCGACCAGTACCGGGCGACCCTGGGCAATGTCGCGCAGGCGGTGGTTGTCAAGCGTGACGGCGGCGTGGAACGTGCTGTTGTGGCGATCGGTTCCGGCGAGGCGCGGCTGCCGGAGCGCGGCGTGGCGGTGCGCATTGCCGTCCCGCGGTTCGACGCCGATGCCTGGAAGGCGCTGGCCGGCGGCGACCGCGGCGGTGGCAACGGCATGAACCTGCCGGAACTCGACAGCGTGGCGATTCGGACGCCGGCCTTGCGCCTCATGGGCCGCGACTTCACGGACGTGGATAGCGAGCTGCGCCCGCGCGACGACGGCTGGCAGATCGCGCTCAACATGCAGGAAGCGGCTGGCGACGTGTTCTGGCGCAATGCCGGAGAAGGCTCGCTGGACGGCCGGTTGCAGCGGCTGGTCGTGCGCCCGGCAGCGGAAGTGAAGGACAGTCCCGGCCCGGCGCTGATCAACAGCCTGCCCGCCATGAACCTCCGGGTGGACGATTTCCGGATCGGCGAACGGGCGCTCGGCCGGCTCGACCTGAAGGCGCGCAACGACCAGGGCGTCTGGCGCCTGGAGACGCTGGATCTGCAGAACCCCGACGGCGTGCTGACCGGCAAGGCAGTGTGGCGCAACGATGTGGGTCGCCATCAGACGCGCCTCGATTTCGAGTTGACGGCCAGCGATGTCGGCAGGCTGCTGACACGCCTGGGTTATGTCGATGCCATCCGCCGCGGGACGGGCCGGCTGGCCGGCAACGTGCAGTGGAACGGGCCGCTGACCGGAATCCACTATCCGTCGCTGACCGGCGAGATGACGGTCAGCGCCGCGAACGGCCAGTTCAACAAGCTGGAGCCGGGCGTCGGCCGCTTGCTCGGGCTGATCTCGCTGCAGTCGCTGCCGCGCCGGCTGACCCTGGATTTTCGCGACATCTTCAGCGAAGGGCTGGCCTTCGACAGCATCGAGGGACGGACGGCAATGACCGCCGGCGTCATGCGCACGGCGGAGCCCCTGCGCATCCACAGCCCGGCGGCGCAGATCCAGATCGAGGGCGAGGCCGACCTGAAGAACGAAACGCAGAACCTGCAGGTGCTGGTGCGCCCGCAGGTCGGTTCGGTGGCCGCCATCGGCGCGGCCACCCTGGTCAATCCGCTGGCCGGCGCCGCGGCGCTGGTTGCCAGTACAATCCTGCGCAATCCGCTCGGTCGTCTGTTCAGTTACCGCTATGTCGTGACCGGCAGCTGGAGCGACCCGAAGGTCGAGAAGGTCGGCGAAATCGTCGAGGAAGCGCCGCCCGGGGCGGCAGGAGGAGGCAGGCAGTGAGCAAGCAGAATTGCCGCATGGCGGCCATCCAGATGGTTTCCGGGCCGCGCGTCGCCGACAACCTGGCAGCGGCCGGCCAGCTGATCGCCGATGCCGCCGGCCAGGGGGCGCAGCTGGTTGCGCTTCCCGAGTACTTTCCGATCATCGGCGCCGATGACGACCGCGTGCGGGCGCGCGAGGATTTCGGCGCGGGCCCGATCCAGGAGTGGCTGGCCGCGACCGCGCGCCGCCATGGCGTCTGGATCTTTGCCGGAACCATCCCGTTGACCGCGAGCGTCGCCGACCGCATGCGCAACTCGACGCTGGTTTTCGACCCGGCCGGCAGGTGTGTCGAGCGTTATGACAAGGTGCACCTGTTCGGCTTCACCAAGGGCGAGGAGAGCTACGACGAGGCGGCCTTCATCGAGCCCGGCACCGAACTCGCCGCCGTCGATACTCCCTTCGGCCGGGTCGCGCTGTCGATCTGCTACGACCTGCGCTTTCCCGAGCTCTATCGCGCCCTCGGCAGCGTCGACCTGATCCTGCTGCCGGCTGCCTTCACCGAGACCACCGGTCGCGCGCACTGGGAAATCCTGCTGCGCGCCCGGGCCATCGAGAACCAGTGCTACCTGCTGGCCGTCGGTCAGGGCGGCCGTCACGAAAGCGGCCGGGTGACGCACGGCAACAGCATGATCGTCGACCCCTGGGGCGAGATCCTCGACCGCAAGATGAAGGGGCCGGGCATCGTCATCGCCGATCTCGACCACGCCCGCATCGCCGAAATCCGCGAGAGCCTGCCGGCGCTCGCGCACCGCAAACTTTGAGGAAGCGCCCATGATTCAAGAGAGCGCCCTGGCGCAAGCCGAATCCCTGCTGCTGACGCCCTTCGCGCTGACCGAGGGCGACCTGTCGCGCACCTTCGGCCAGATCCTGACGCACCAGGTCGACTATGCCGACCTCTATTTCCAGTATTCGCGTTCGGAGGCGTGGAGCCTCGACGAGGGCATCGTCAAGTCGGGCAGCTTCAACATCGACCAGGGCGTCGGCGTGCGCGCCATCTCCGGCGAGAAGACCGCCTTCGCCTACTCCGACGACATCAGTACGCGCGCGCTCGGCGACGCGGCCAGCGCCGTGCGGGCAATCGCCGCCGCCGGGCAGAGCGGCGTTTTGCCGGCTTTTTCGGCGTCGACCGCAGCCAGGTCGCTGTACCTTCCGCTCGACCCGATCGCCTCGCTGCCGGCCGCCGCCAAGGTGAAACTGCTCGAACGCCTCGAAGGCTTCGCCCGGGCCCTCGACCCACGCGTCATTCAGGTCATGGCCTCGCTGGCCGGCGAGTACGAAGTGATCCTCGTCGCCGGCTCCGACGGCCGGCTGGCAGCCGACATCCGGCCGCTGGTGCGCTGCTCGCTGTCGGTGATCGTCGAGGAAAACGGCAAGCGTGAGCAGGGCGGGGCGGGCGGCGGCGGGCGTTTCGACTTCGCCTATTTCGACGACGAGGTGCTGCGGCGCTACGCCAGCGAAGCCGTCCATCAGGCGATCACCAACCTCAATGCCGGCCCGGCGCCCGCCGGCAGGATGACCGTCGTCCTCGGCTGCGGCTGGCCCGGCATCCTGCTCCATGAAGCCGTCGGCCACGGGCTGGAAGGCGACTTCAACCGCAAGGGCAGCTCGGCCTTCTCCGGCCGCATCGGCCAGCGCGTCGCCGCCAAGGGCGTCACGGTCATCGACGACGGAACCATCGCCGACCGCCGCGGCTCGCTGAACATCGACGACGAGGGGAACCCGGCGCAGCGCACCGTGCTGATCGAGGACGGCATCCTCAGGGGCTACATGCAGGACAGCCTGAACGCCCGCCTGATGCGCGTCGCGCCGACCGGCAACGGGCGGCGCGAGTCCTTCGCCCACCTGCCGCTGCCGCGGATGACCAACACCATGATGCTGGCCGGCGACCACGATCCGCAGGAAATCATCGCCTCGGTCAAGAAAGGCATCTACGCGGCCAATTTCGGCGGCGGCCAGGTCGACATCACCAGCGGCAAGTTCGTCTTCTCGATGAGCGAGGCCTGGCTGATCGAGGACGGCAAGGTGACGCGGCCGATCAAGGGGGCGACGCTGATCGGCAACGGGCCCGACGCGCTGACCCGCGTTTCGATGATCGGCAACGACCTCCGGCTCGATCCTGGCGTCGGCACCTGCGGCAAGGACGGGCAGAGCGTGCCGGTCGGCGTCGGCCAGCCGACGCTGCGCATCGACGGACTGACGGTAGGCGGTACGGCATGAAGCCCGCTCGTTGCGCCGCCGGCGTGCCTGCGCGAATGGCTCGCGGCATTCCCCGCTGGCCGCTGGCCAGGCGACCGGCAGGCCAGCGGCTCCCCGGCTTGCCAGGCAGGATTTTCGGCACGGCGGCCGGCAATGTTGACCGATGTCATGGCCGCGTCCGCTGGTCCCGGTTAGCTTCACTTTTTTGCGGATGACGCACTGGAGGAATCATGAAAACCCTTTTCGGACTGCTGCTTGCTCTCGCCCTGAGCATTCCGGGCGGCGAAGCCCTGGCGCAGATTGCCGATCTCAATTCGGCGATCAACAAGGCCGGCCGTCAGCGGATGCTCTCGCAGCGCATGGCCAAGGCCTATTTCCAGATTGGCCAGCAGGTCGACGCCGACCGCAGCAAGAAGGTTCTCGATGCGTCGGTAGCCTTGTTCGACCGTCAGCTCGTCGAACTGAAGAATTTCGCCCCGACTCCCGAGATCAAGGACAACTACGGCAAGCTCGAAAAGTCATGGCTG
>JAFLDQ010000054.1 GCA_017302355.1 Dechloromonas sp. | reverse complement strand
ACCAGGCCGGCGCCATCCCGGCCGACACCTACAAGGGGCAGACCGCCGCGATACCGACCGTCGCCGTGCAGAATTTCCTGGTCACCCACGACGGCGTGCCGGCCGACACGGTCTACGCCATGACCAAATCGATGTTCGACAACCTCGACCAGATGAGCGCCGCCCACGCCGCCGCCAAGGCCATCGACAAGACGAAGGCCGCCGCCGGCATGCCGGCGCCGCTGCACCCGGGCGCCGAGAAGTATTACCGCGAGGCGGGCCTCGTCAAGTAAGCGGCCGCCGGCCGGCTTCCTCCCGCGGAGGCACGATGCACGACGACTGCGTGACCGCTCCCGGCCACGGCCAGGACGAAGTATCGGAGCACGGCATCCCGCGCACGCTGGGCGGTTGGCCGTTGCGCACGCTGATGGCGATCGCGCTGGCCTTCTCCACCTTCCAGCTGATCGTCGCCGCCTTCCATCCGCTCTCCAGCCTGGTCATCCGCTCGTTGCATGTCGGCTTCCTGCTGGCCATGACCTTTGTCCTCTATCCGGCGTTCCGGCATGGCGCCAGGCTGACGCGGGTACCCTGGCACGACTGGCTGCTCGCCGCCGGCGCCTTTGCCCTGTCCACCTACCACTGGATCTTCGAGGGCGACCTGATCCAGCGTTCGGGCGA
The DNA here is from genome assembly GCA_017302355.1 of Dechloromonas sp. Next base: position 19,852 of record JAFLDQ010000054.1, on the reverse strand, counting down.
CCCGTCGATCCCCGACCTGATGGCCGGCACGGCCTTCGTCGTCCTCGTCTTCGAAGCCACGCGCAGGGTCATGGGCCTGGCTCTGCCCATCCTGTGCGCCATCTTCCTCGCCTACGGCCTGTGGGGCCAATACCTGCCGGATCTGCTGGCGCACCGCGGCTATGGCTTCGACCAGGTGATCGACAACCTCTTCCTGTCGAGCGAGGGCCTCTTCGGCGTGCCGACGATGGTTTCGGCCACCTACATCTTCCTGTTCATCCTGTTCGGCTCCTTCCTCGAACACGCCGGCATGATCCGCCTGTTCAACGCTTTCTCGCTCGGCCTGGTCGGCCATGCGCAAGGCGGCCCGGCCAAGGTGGCGGTGATCTCGTCGGGGCTGATGGGGACCATTTCCGGCTCGGGCATCGCCAACGTGCTGACCGTCGGCCAGTTCACCATTCCCCTGATGAAGCGCTACGGCTACACCCCGGTGTTCGCCGGCGCGGTCGAGGCGACCGCCTCGATGGGCGGCCAGATCATGCCGCCGGTCATGGGCGCCGTCGCCTTCATCATGGCCGAAACGCTCGACGTTCCCTATTCGGAGATCGTCAAGGCCGCCGTGATCCCGGCCCTGCTCTATTACTTCACCGCCTTCTGGATGGTGCATCTGGAAGCCGGACGCAAGGGACTGCTCGGCATCCCCAGGAGCGAGTTGCCGAACCCCTGGCGGGCGCTCCGCGAGAGCTGGTACCTGGTCGCCCCGCTGGCCGCCCTGGTCTGGATGCTCTTCCACGGCTTCACGCCGATGTTCTCGGGCATGGTCGGGCTGGCCCTGACCGCCATCCTGATCCTCGGCGCCGCGCTCGCCGCGCGCATTTCGCTTGCCGCCTTCCGCTACGTGTTCTGGCTGGCGATCGGGCTGGGCGCCTCGGCCTTCGTCTCCTTTGGCATCTGGCCGGTGCTCGCCGTGATCGCCGCCCTGGTCCTCGTCTGCCTGTTCGTCAAGGGCGGCGACAAGACCCTGCACACGCTGAAGATGAGCCTGGTCGATGGCGCCCGCCAGGCCTTGCCGGTCGGTCTGGCCTGCGCGGTGGTCGGCGTCATCGTCGGCGTGCTCTCGCTGACCGGCGCCGCCTCGACCTTCGCGTCGTGGATCATGCAGGTCGGCGAGCACAGCCTGTTCCTCTCGCTGCTGCTGACGATGGTCATCTGCATCATCCTCGGCACCGGCATCCCGACCATCCCCAACTACATCATCACCAGCGCGATCGCCGCGCCGGCGCTCTACAAGATGGGCGTCCCGCTGATCGTCAGCCACATGTTCACCTTCTACTTCGGGATCATGGCCGACCTGACGCCGCCCGTCGCGCTGGCCGCCCTGGCCGCTTCCAGCATCGCCAAGGCCTCGCACGACGCGATCGGCTGGAAGGCGACGCAGATCGCCATCGCCGGCTTCGTCGTTCCCTACATGGCGGTCTACGACCCGCTGCTGATGTTGCAGGGCGAACTCACCTTCACCGGCGTCGTCTACATCGTCGTCAAGGCGCTGCTGGCGGTCGTGCTCTGGGGCGCGACGGCGATCGGCTACCTGCGCGCGCCGCTCAACTGGCCGGAACGCTGCGTCACGGCCGCCGCCGCCATCCTGCTCGTCGCCGCCGTGCCGCTGACCGATCAGGCCGGTTTCGCGCTGGCCGTGATCTTCTTCGCCTGGCACGAAATCAGGCGGCGGCGCCTGGCACGAGCGGCCGGCTGATGCCCCTCTGCCTGAGCGCCGGACTGCTCTCGACAACCCTGGCCGCCAACGCCTTCACGCTGGCGTGGACGCACTCGATCGAGAAGGTTCGCTGGGAGGAGGACTGGCGCATCGCCGACGACCGCCTCGAAATCACCGCCGCCCGCGTCCGCGGCGCCGGCGCCGGCATGGAGCCGCCGCCGGGAGCGCTGTTGCTGGACGGCGTCTGGCACTACCGGCCGGACGTGCCGCCCATGGAAAGCCTGGATCTGACGCATTCGCCGCATGCGCCCGAATACGAGATCTGCACGGGCGCCGGGTGTTGGCCGCTGAGCGAGCGACTGCCCGGACTCCCCGGCGACAGCGTGGTGAAAATCCGGCCCTGCGCGGAGTCGACCGCAGCAGGCCGGTGAGCGGCGAACCGGCTCATTCGATGGCCGGATCGGTTGCGGGGCGAAGCCGGCGGGGTCACCGCTGGTTGGGAAACGCCATCAGGTCGCGTCGCCGCCTCCATCCTCGTCGTGCTTGTGATGCCCGTGATGTTCGTGGTCCAGGGCATGCTCGCCGGCCTCGGCCCATTCGATGATCGCCCGCCACTGCTCGACGTCGCGCGCGGCGCGCGAGGGCGGCAGATCGAAGATGGTCATGCCGGCGGCCGACGCCTGCACATAGACCTGCGTATCGCGCAGGTAGGCCAGCACGGGCAGATCGAAGGTGGCGAAAAAGCGCTCGAGGTCGGCTGCCGCGCGGGTCCGCGCATCGACGCGCATGCCGATCACGGCGACGTCGGCCCGGCCCCGGCGCACCGCCTTCTCGGCCATCAGTTCGCTGAGGAAATGGCGCGTCGCCATCATGTCGAAGATCGACGGCTGGACCGGCACGATGACCCGTGTGGACAGCTTGAGCACTCTTTCCAGCATCCTGCCATGCAGGCCGGCCGGGGTATCGAGGATGACATGGCTGGTGCCCCTGGGCGGTCTGGCGACGGCGTCGAGGCCGATCTCCCAGGTGTCGATGGTCGGCAGCGCGAAGGGGCGAAGGCCCAGCCATTCGCGCGATGACTGCTGGCGATCGATGTCGCCGAGCATGACCTCATGGCGCTTGCTGGCGAAATAGCCCGCCAGGTTGGTCGCCAGCGTGCTCTTGCCGGAACCGCCCTTGGGGTTGGCAACGAGAAAGGCCTTCATGTCCTGTCCTCCAGATCCTTGAGTGTTTGCCGCACTAGGTTAACATGCTCGCGCAAGGTGTAGACCAAATCGGTGAACGCCAGCGGAACCTTGAGGCCCCTCGCCTCCTCATCCAGCACATCGAGCCGGCTGCGGTATTCCGGCAGCTTGGCGGCATCGAAGCGTTGCTTCAGGTCTTCCTCGAGATATTTCAGCTCGCCATAACAGCGGAAGACCTTGGAGCGCACCCGCCACGAATAGATCGCCGGCGCGACCTTGAGCAGCGGGATGAGCAGCGCGAAGACCGGGATGAGCAGCACCATCAGGCGGTCGATCAGCACCGCCAGCCAGAACGGCAGGTAGCGCTGGAGGAAGGGCGGGCCGGCCTTGAAATATCTCGCCGCCTCGGGCGACAGAGGCAGCAGGCGGTCCTTGTAGGCGGGAAACTCGCCGGCGCGCTGGAAGAAGCCGGCGCGCCCGTGCACTTCGCTGGCCGCCTGCAGCAGCAGGCTCTGCAGCGCGGGGTGGAGATCGTCGCGGACGATCAGGTTGGCCGTCGGCGCCAGCAGGGTGACGTCATGCGGCGGATAGTCGCGCACCAGATCGGCGACGCCCTGCGGCAGCGTCAGCTTGGTCAGGAAGGGGAAGCGGCGCTGGTAGGCTTCGGCCTGCGCGAAGCTCATCACCTTGACGCCCGGCGAGCGCAACAGCACCTGGACGACCGGCGCGTTCTCGGCGGCGATGATGAAGGCGGCGTCGATGCGCCCCTGCTGCAGTTCCTCGGCAGCCTTGAGACCGGACAGCGGCATCAGGTGGTCGCCGGGATTGATGTCGTTGGCCCGCAACAACTGCTGCGCCAACTGGCGCACGCCGGAGCCTTCCTGGCCGATGGCGATGCGCTTGCCCTTGAGATCGGTCAGACGATCGAAGCGCCGGTCGCCGCGGTAGAAGACCCAGACCGGTTCGAAGAAGACGCTGCCGAGCGAGACCAGCGCGGACTCCTCGTCCTCGTCGTCGGGATCGCCTTGGCGCTCGATCACCCCGCCCTGGACGAAGCCGACCTGGGCCTCGTCATTCTCCAGGCGCTCGAGGTTCTGCAACGAGCCGGCCGAGGTCCGGACCTCGAGGGTGATCCCGTTCCGGGCCAGAATGGCGGCGTAGCGGCGGGCGTAGGCGTAATAGGCGCCCGCATCGCTGCCGGTGGTGATCACGATCCGGTCGGGCGGGGCGGGCTGGACGAACTGGAAGGCGATGACGAAGCCGATGCCGACGATCAGGAATATCCACCAGGCGGTGGCGAAAAGGTCGCGCAGCGAAACCAGCCCCGCCTTGACCCGGGCCATCATGGGAGCAGGATGGTCGAGCCGGTGGTCTTGCGCGCCTCGAGGTCACGATGCGCCTGGGCGGCGGCGGCCAGCGGACAGGACTGGTTGATCTCGATGCGCACCTTGCCCGAGACGACCATGTCGAACAGTTCGCCGCCGAGCGCTTCGAGGTCGGCGCGCTTCGCCGTGTAGTGCATCAGCGCCGGCCGGGTGACGAAGAGCGAACCCTTCTGCGACAGCAGCAGCGGGTCGAACGGTGGCACCGGCCCCGAGGCGTTGCCGTAGGTGACCAGCATGCCGAGCGTGCGCAGGCTGTCGAGCGAGCCCATGAAGACATCCTTGCCGACGCCGTCATAGACCACCGCGACCCCCTCGCCGCCGGTGATCTCGCGCACGCGCTGCGGGAAGCTCCCGGTCGTGTAGTCGATGACATGGTCGCAGCCGTGCGCCCTGGCCAGTTCGCCCTTGGCCGCCGACCCGACGGTACCGATCACCGTCGCCCCCAGCGCCTTCGCCCACTGGCAGGCAATGAGCCCGACGCCGCCGGCCGCCGCATGGATCAGCACGGCATCCCCGGCCTGCACCCGATAGGTGCGGCGCAACAGGTAGGCGGCGGTCAGACCCTGCAACATCATCGCCGCCGCGGTGTGGAAGCCGACCTCTTCCGGCAAGCGGAGCAGGCGGTGCGCCGGAAGGTTGCGCGCCTCGGCGTAGGCGCCCACCGGGCCGCCGGCATAGGCGACGCGATCGCCGACCGTGACCCCGGTCACGCCCTCGCCGACCGCCTCGACCACCCCGGCCCCCTCGAGGCCGATCCCCGACGGCAGGGGCAGCGGGTAGAGTCCGCTGCGATGATAGGTGTCGATGAAATTGAGGCCGACCGCGGCGTGGCGCACGGTGGCTTCCCCGGCGGCGGGCGGCGGCACGGCGACTTCCTCCCAGATCAACACCTCCGGACCGCCGGTCCGGTGAATGCGGATGGCGCGGTTCATGCCGGTCTCCTCGTCATGTTATTCGTGCGGAAGCGAGAGCGTATCACCGCGCCGCACCGCGTTCCACCAAACACCGCCGATTTTGCCGCAAAAAGCCGCGTCGACCGCAGCGACGCTCACACCGGCGTCAGTTTGGCGTATTCGAGCGCCAGCCATTTCATGCCGGCTCCACCCGCGAAATTCACCTGCACCCGCGCATCGCCGCCCCGCCCCTCGGCGGCGACGATGACCCCGACGCCGAACCGGGCATGCTCGACGGTCTGCCCGATGCGCAGGCCGCCCGTCGCCGGCCCGGCTGCCGGCGACCGGGAGCCATGGGCGCCGCCGGTCGACCCGAACGCGGCCGGCGCACCCGCTGCCGCCTTCCCGTTCAACTTCAGCAGCAAACTCTCCGGGATTTCGTCCAGGAATGACGAGGGGATGCAGTAGCGCGTCTGGCCGTGCAGCATGCGCGTCTGCGCGCAGGAAACGTAGAGGCGCCGGCGGGCGCGGGTCACCGCGACGTACATCAGCCGGCGCTCTTCCTCCAGCCCCTCGCGCCCCTGAACGACGGCATTCTCGTGCGGAAACAGCCCCTGCTCGAGGCCGGTGATGAAGACGACATCGAATTCCAGCCCCTTGGCGGCGTGCACCGACATCAGCTGCACCGCTTCCTGGCCTTCGCCGGCCTGGTGCTCGCCAGCCTCCAGCGAGGCGTGGGCGAGGAAGGAAGCGAGCGCGCCGCCTTCGCCGATGGCGCCCTCGTCGTCGACGAAGGTGGCGGCGGCGTTGATCAGTTCGTCGAGGTTTTCCAGCCGTTCCTGGCCTTCCTTCTCGGTCCGGTAGTGCTGGGCGAGGCCGCTCTTTTCGATGATGTGCTCGACCATTTCCGGCAAGGGCAGATTGGCCGTTTCCTGGCGCAGCCCCTCGATGAGCCGCACGAAGGCGCCGACGGTCTGCCCGGCCCTGCCGGTCAGCGAGGCGGCGGCGTTGTACAGGCAGGAATTGATCTGGTGGGCGGTCGCCTGCAAGTTTTCCAGCGAACGCGCGCCGATGCCGCGGGCCGGAAAATTGACTACGCGCAGGAAGGCGGTGTCGTCGTCCGCGTTGCCGAGCAGTCGCAGGTAGGCCAGCGCGTGCTTGATTTCCTGTCGTTCGAAGAAGCGCAGGCCGCCATAGACCTTGTACGGCACGCCCTTGGCGAACAGTTCGTGTTCGAGGACGCGCGACTGGGCGTTGGAGCGGTAGAGGATGGCGCACTGGGTCGGCGCGACGCCATCGCGCACCAGTTCGCGGATCTCGTCGATGACGAAGCGCGCCTCGTCGAGGTCGGAATAGCCCTCGAAGGCCCGGATCGGCTCGCCGGCGCCGGCATCGGTCCACAGGTTCTTGCCCAGGCGCTCGCGGTTGTTCTTGATGAGCGCGTTGGCGGCGGCCAGGATATTGCCGTGCGAACGGTAGTTTTGCTCCAGGCGGATGACGTTGGCGCCGGCATACTCGCGCTCGAAGTCGCGCATGTTGCCGACTTCGGCGCCGCGGAAGGCGTAGATGCTCTGGTCGTCGTCGCCGACCGCGAAGACCTTCGCCCCGCCGCCCGCCAGCAGTTGCAGCCAGGCGTACTGCAGGCGGTTGGTATCCTGGAACTCGTCGACCAGGATGTAGCGGAAGCGTTCCTGGTAGTGGGTACGCAAAGGTTCGTTGCGCTGCAGCAATTCATGACAGCGCAAGAGCAGTTCGGCGAAATCGACGACGCCCTCGCGGTTGCACTGGTTTTCATACTCGGCATACAGTTCGACGCGCTTCTGCGTGTAATGGTCGTAAGCCTCGGCCTGTCCGGCGCGCACGCCCTGCTCCTTGTGGGCGTTGATGAAATGGCACAGCTCGCGCGGCGGGTATTTCTCGTCGTCGACGTTCAGGTTCTTCAGCAGGCGCCTGACCATCGCCAGCTGGTCGGCGGCATCGAGGATCTGGAAGGTCTGCGGCAGCCCGGCCTCGCGGCAGTGGGCGCGCAACAGCCGGTTGCACAGGCCGTGGAAGGTGCCGATCCACATGCCGCGCGTGTTGATCGGCACCAGCGCCGACAGCCGCGCGGTCATCTCCCGAGCCGCCTTGTTGGTGAAGGTCACCGCCAGGACGCCGTGCGGCCCGGCCTGGTTGGTCGACATCAGCCAGGCGATGCGCGTGGTCAGCACACGGGTCTTGCCGCTGCCGGCGCCGGCGAGGATCAGCGCATGCACCGGCGGCAGCGTCACCGCCTGCCGTTGCGGCGCGTTCAGATGGGCCAGGAGGTCGGACACGAAGCGGTTCTTTCCCGGAAACGACGGTGGCTCGGCGCCTTGCGAGGGCTTGGCGGATATTGGTCAGACCAACCGGTGGTCATTGTGCAACGCAACAATCGGATTAGTACAATTAACCTACCTTGACTTTACAGCGAAAGAGTATACTGATTCCCGTGATATTGCAGTGCACAAAACTTTTTGCCCACGAGGCAGTCAAAGCAACGAGTGGTTACCCCCACGCAGCAGAAGGAGCAACGACATGAAAGCCCCCAAGATCCTCCCCTGGATCGCCAGGAAGGCCGGCATCAGCGATGAACTGGCCCTCAAGCTGTGGCGCCGCGCGATCTCCGAAGCCGAATACCTCACCGGCAAGGCCGAGGGTTCGGACTACTGGGGTCTGGCCGTCGAACGCTTCCTCGACATCGTCGAGGATGAAGTCGGGCGGACCCCGCAATACGGCCTGACTCCGGCGCCGAAGGTGTCATGGATGTGGCGCCATCAATCGCGGATGTCGCTTCTGTCGCTGACCGCCGCGCAGAATGCCTGCCGTTTCTGGCAACTCACCTGGCGAAGCGTCTACCGGCCAGAAAAGGCGGCCTGACCCGGCCGCGGCGCCGCCCCTCCGCTGTCGGCGGGGGCGCGCCCGGATCCGTCCAGCGGGCAGCGGGCAACCCCCGGTCATAGGGCTTGCCGCCCGCCCGCCAACCTGCCGGGCGGGCGGCGTTTCCTTTCCCCCGTCGCCGCCCGCGGAGCAAGCGCCGGTATAATCGGCGGTTTATCCGCCAATCGAGCAGCGACCCATCCATGCAGGAAAAATACGCCCCGGCCGCCATCGAGCGCGCCGCCCAGCAGCACTGGGACAGCAGTGGCGCCGCGCGCGCCGTCGAAGACACCGGCAAGCCGAAATACTACTGCCTGTCGATGTTCCCTTACCCGTCGGGCAAGCTGCACATGGGGCACGTGCGCAACTACACGATCGGCGACGTGCTCTCACGCTTCCACACGATGCAGGGTTACAACGTGCTGCAGCCGATGGGCTGGGACGCCTTCGGCATGCCGGCCGAGAACGCCGCGTTGGCCAACCGCGTGCCGCCCGCGGCGTGGACCTACCAGAACGTCGGCTACATGAAGGCGCAGCTCCAGTCGCTCGGCTTCGCCATCGACTGGGAACGTGAACTGGCCACCTGCACGCCCGAGTACTACCGCTGGGAGCAATGGCTGTTCACCCGCCTCTATGAAAAAGGCCTGGTGTACAAGAAGCTCGGCACGGTGAACTGGGACCCGGTCGATCACACCGTGCTCGCCAACGAGCAGGTCATCGACGGCCGCGGCTGGCGTTCCGGCGCGCTGATCGAGAAGCGCGAGATCCCCATGTACTACATGAAGATTACCGCCTACGCCGAGGAACTGCTGGCCGAACTCGATAACCTGCCGGGCTGGCCGGAACAGGTGCGCCTGATGCAGAAGAACTGGATCGGCAAGAGCACCGGCGTGCGCTTCGCCTTCCCCATCACACAGACCGGCGCAGCCGGCGCCAATCTCCCCTCGCCCTCAGGGAGAGGGGTCGGGGGTGAGGGTGGGTCGAACGAGGCGATGGACAAGCTGTGGGTGTTCACCACCCGCGCCGACACCATCATGGGCGTCACTTTCGTCGCCGTCGCCGCCGAGCACCCGCTGGCGACGCGTGCCGCGGTCGACAACCCGGAACTGGCCAATTTCATCGAGGAATGCAAGCGGGGCGGCGTCGCCGAGGCCGACCTCGCGACGATGGAAAAGAAGGGGATGCCGACCGGCATTTTCGTCACCCATCCGCTGACCGGCGACCAGATCGAGGTCTGGGTCGGCAACTATGTGCTGATGGGCTACGGCGACGGCGCCGTGATGGCCGTCCCGGCGCACGACGAGCGCGATTTCGCCTTTGCCCTCAAGTACAACCTGCCGATCAGGCAGGTCATTGGCGAGAAGGGCGAAGAGGGAAGGGAGAAGGGTTTTTCCACGGACGCGTGGGAGGAGTGGTACGCCTCCAAGCTTGGTTATTGCATCAATTCCGGCAAGTACGACGGTCTGGCCTATGAAGCAGCCGTCGACGCGATCGCCGCCGACCTCGCCGCCAAGGGCCTCGGCAACAAGAGGGTGCAGTTCCGCCTGCGCGACTGGGGTATTTCCCGCCAGCGTTACTGGGGCTGCCCGATCCCGATCATCCACTGCAAGACCTGCGGCGACGTGCCGGTGCCGGACGACCAGTTGCCCGTCGTCCTGCCGGAAAACGTCGAGATCACCGGCTCCGGCTCGCCGCTGGCCCGCATGCCCGAGTTCCACGAATGCAAGTGTCCCAAGTGCGGCGGCGACGCGCGGCGCGAAACCGACACCATGGACACCTTCGTCGAGTCGTCCTGGTACTTCCTGCGCTACGCCTGCCCGGACAACGCCACGGCCATGGTCGACGAGCGCGTCGCCTACTGGTGCCAGGGCGGCATCGACCAGTACATCGGCGGCATCGAGCACGCCATCCTGCATTTGCTGTATTCGCGCTTCTTCACCAAGCTGATGCGCGACGCCGGGCTGATCGGCGACTTGGGCGAGCCTTTCGCCAACCTGCTGACGCAGGGCATGGTCGTCGCCCCGACCTTCTACCGCGAAGGCGAGAATGGCAAGAAGCAGTGGATCAACCCGGCCGACGTCGATGTCGTCACCGACGAGCGCGGCCGCCCGACCGGCGCCACGCTGAAGGCCGACGGCCTGCCGGTGGTCATCGGCGGCACCGAGAAGATGTCGAAGTCGAAGAACAACGGCGTCGACCCGCAGGCGCTGATCGACCAGTACGGCGCCGATACCGCCCGCCTGTTCATCATGTTCGCCGCGCCGCCGGACCAGTCGCTGGAATGGTCGGACGCCGGCGTCGAAGGCGCCTTCCGCTTCCTGCGCCGGCTGTGGAAGCTGGTGCATGACCACGTGCAGGCCGGCACGGTCGACGCGGAAATCGGCCAAAAATCGCTGTCGACCGCGCAAGCCGACCTGCGCCGCAAGCTGCACCAGACAATGGGCAAGGTCGCCGACGACTACGGCCGGCGCAAGCAGTTCAACACCGCCATCGCCGCGGTCATGGAACTGCTCAACGCCTGCGACAAGTGCGACCTTTCCGATGCCGCCGGCCGCGCGCTCGCCCAGGAAACCCTGGAATCGGTAACGCTGCTGCTCTTCCCCATCGTCCCGCACATCGGCCACGCCCTCTACGGCGAACTCAGGCCGGGCGCCGACGCCGGCCTCGCCGCCTTCCCCAAGGCCGACCCGGCGGCGCTCAAGCAGGACGAGATCGAGCTGATGGTGCAGGTCAACGGCAAGCTGCGCGGCGCCATCCGCGTGCCGGCCGCGGCCGGCAACGCCGCCATCGAAGCCGCGGCGCTGGCCTCCGGGGGCGCTCTCCGGTTCATGGAAGGCAAGACGGCGAAGAAGATCGTCATCGTCCCCGGCCGCCTCGTCAATATCGTCGTCTAAGGAATCGCCATGCGCGTCCCGTTCCGTCTTGTCTACGCCCTGATCCTGGCGGCGGTCGTCGCCGGCTGCGGCTTCCAGTTGCGCGGGACGCTCACCAGCAACCTGCCCTACGCGACGCTGTACATCGCGCTTCCGGAGAACTCCGACGTGCGCATCTGGATGCAGCGCTACATCAAGGCAACCGGGCAGACGAGGATCGTCGACCGGGCCGCCGATGCCGAGGCGGTCTTCGAGCAACTGCAGGACACCCGGGTCAAGACCATCCTCAGCGTCAATGCCCAGGGCCGCGTCCGCGAGTACCGCCTGCAACTCGATTACAGGTTCCGCGTGGTCAACGCCAAGGGCCAGGAACTGGTCGGCCCCAACGAGATCAACCTGTCGCGCGACATCACCTACGACGACTCGACGGTGCTCGCCAAGGATCTCGAGGAAGGCCTGCTCTGGCGCGACATGAGCAACGACCTGGTCAACCAGATCATCCGCCGCCTCTCGATCATCAAGCCGAAGAATCCCGGCCTCGAAGAAGACGACTGATGCTGCTCAAGGGCGATCAGCTCGCCGCGCACCTCGAACGCGGGCTGCGCCCGCTGTACGTCCTCTACGGCGACGAGCCGCTGCTGGTCATCGAAGCCGCCGACGCGATCCGCCTCAAGGCGCGCCAGGCCGGCTACAACGAGCGCGACATCCTCACCGTCCTCGCCCATTTCGACTGGAACCAGCTGCTCGCCGCCGGCGGCAACCTGTCGCTGTTCGGCGACCGCAAGCTGATCGACCTGCGCATTCCGACCGGCAAGCCGGGCAAGGAAGGCGGCGCCGCCCTGCAGCAGTGGTGCAGGAACCTGTCGCCGGATGCACTGCTGCTGGTCACGCTGCCGGAACTCGACTGGCGCGAGGAGAAGGCCGCCTGGTTCACGACGCTGGTCGATGCCGGCGTCGCGCTCAAGCTGATGGCGCCGCCGCTCGCCGAACTGCCGGGCTGGATCGCCGGCCGCCTGCGGCGGCAGCAGCAGAACGCCGGGCTCGAAGGCCTCAGGTTCATCGCCGAACGCGTCGAAGGCAACCTGCTCGCCGCCCATCAGGAAATCCAGAAACTCGGCCTGCTCTACCCCGCCGGCGCCCTGTCGCTGGCGCAGATCCGCGGCGCCGTGCTCAATGTCGCCCGCCATGACATCGACGGCCTGCGCGAAGCTCTCCTCGCCGGCGACCTCAGCCGCTTGTGCCGCACCCTCGACGGCCTGATGCATGAAGGCGAGGCGCCGCCGCTGGTGCTGTGGGCAATGAGCGAGGAAATCCGCACCCTGGCGCTGATTCGCAGCGGGCTCGATCGTGGCCGGCCGCTGGACCAGTTGCTCAGGGAGGCGAAAGTCTGGGGCCCGCGGCGGAACCCGGTGAAAAAGGCCGTGCAAAGGCTGTCGACCGCAACGCTCGAAGCGGCGCTGCATCATGCGGGGAAGATCGACCGGCTCGCCAAGGGCCTCGGTCAGGGCGACGTCTGGGAGGAGTTCCTGCGCCTCGGCCTCAGCCTCGGCCACGCGAGATAGCTACTTCGCCGTGATTGCGGCGTCGGGTTCGAGGTCTTCCCACATGCAATCGCATTCGCTGCGCGCGTCGGTGACGCCGTGCTTGTGCACCGCCTGCGCCAGACACTCGCCCTGGCAATCCATGGCCACGACGACCAGCCTCATCTCGGTATCCACGCGGCGCTCGCCGTCCCAGTAGCTACACGTTGCGCAAACCCTGGCCTCAGCCGGCAAAATCAGTTTCTCAGCCATCTCTTCCCCGTTTCACGCCCGTATCGTAGTTGCCGTTAAGAGTTTACCCGCTTGCGGAAGTTCCCTCCAGTTTTGCTCGCTATAATGGGCTTTTCCGCTACCGCCCCGAACCACATGGAACTCAAGGACTACATGCGGACCGTCGGCCGTCAGGCTCGCGCCGCCTCGCGCCGCCTGGCGATGGCGACGACCGCCGAGAAGAACGCCGCGCTGCTGCACATCGCCGGCGCCATCCGCCGCGACAAGGCGGCGCTGGTCGCCGCCAACCGGGAAGACCTCGCCGCGGCAAGAAGCGGCGGCCTCGAAACCGCGCTGCTCGACCGCCTGACGCTTTCGGAAAAGGGCGTCGACAGCATGGCCGAGGGCGTCGAGCAGGTGGCCAAGCTGCCCGATCCGATCGGCGAAATGGGCGAATTCAGATTCCGGCCCTCCGGCATCCAGGTCGGCCGGATGCGCGTGCCGCTCGGCGTCATCGGCATCATCTACGAGGCGCGGCCGAACGTGACGGCGGACGCCGCCGCACTCTGCCTGAAATCCGGCAACGCCGCCATCCTGCGCGGCGGCTCGGAAGCCATCCGCTCCAACCGCGCCATCGCCGCGCTGGTGGAGGAAGGCCTGCGGGGCGCCGGGCTGCCCGCCGAATCGGTGCAGGTCATCGCCACCACCGACCGCGCCGCGGTCGGCGAGCTGATCACCATGCGCGAGTTCGTCGACGTCATCGTCCCGCGCGGCGGCAAGGGCCTGATCGCGCGGCTGCTGGCCGAATCGCGGGTGCCGATGATCCAGCACCTCGACGGCAACTGCCATGTCTACATCGACGACGACGCCGACCCGGCCAAGGCGCTGAAGATCGTCGAGAACGCCAAGACGCAGCGCTACGGCACCTGCAACACCGCCGAATCGCTGCTCGTCGCCCGCGCCGTCGCCGCCGCCCAGCTGCCGGCGATCGCCGCGATGCTGACCGCCAAGGGCGTCGAGATCCGCGGCTGCGCCGAGACGTGCGCGCTGGTCAGGGAAGCCGTGCCGGCGACCGAGGACGACTACCTCGCCGAGTTCCTCGCCCCGATCATCTCAGCGAAAGTCGTCGCCGGCATCGACGAGGCCATCGACCACATCAACCGCTACTCGTCGCACCACACCGACGCCATCGTCACCGACAACCACCCGAAGGCGATGCGCTTCCTGCGCCAGGTCGATTCGGCGTCGGTCATGATCAACGCCTCGACGCGCTTCGCCGACGGTTTCGAGTACGGGCTGGGCGCCGAGATCGGCATCTCGACCGACAAGATCCACGCCCGCGGCCCGGTCGGGCTGGAGGGGCTGACCAGCCAGAAGTGGATCGTCCTCGGCGACGGGCATGTCCGCGGCTGAGGATCGGCCGCCCTCGGGCAGGAAGCCGGCATGGCTTCCGGCTTGGCGAATCCTGGCCATTTTTTCGGGTCGACCGCAGCAGGCATCGTGGAGGCAGACATGAACGCAAACAGCTACCAGACCGTTGTCGCCGCGCCGGGGTTCGCCCTCGGCATCCAGTGCAGCGACGACGAAGTGACGGCCATCGACTTCCTCGAGCCGCGCCCGGAACAGGCGCCGGGCACGCCGCTCGCCGCCGAGGCCGCCCGTCAGTTGCGCGCCTATCTGGCCGATCCGGACTTCACCTTCAGCCTGCCGCTGCGCCCGGCGGGCACCACCTTCCAGCGGCGGGTGTGGGCGGAGATCGCCGCCATCCCGCCGGGGGAAACGCACACCTACGGTCAACTGGCGGAAAGCCTCAAGAACGCGCCGCGCGCCATCGGTCAGGCCTGCGGCGCCAATCCGTACCCGGTCGTCGTCCCCTGCCATCGCGTGGTCGCCAGCGGCGGCGGGCTGGGCGGCTTCGCCGGCGAACGCGGCGGCTTCCTGCTCGATGTCAAGCGCTGGCTGCTACAGCATGAACACCGCGAATCCGTCCGCCCGCCCGGCTGATCGCGCCGAGATCGACAACTTCTGCGACGCCCTCTGGCTGGAGGACGGCCTCGCCAGGGCGACCCTCGACAGCTACCGCTCCGATCTCGGCCGGCTGTCGCTGTGGCTGGCCAGCCACGATCACGAAGCGCTGCTCGACCTCCGCGACACGACCCTCAGCGCCTTCATCGCCCATCTTTCCCGGCAGACCCGCGTCAGCTCGCAGGCGCGCTACCTGTCGACGCTGCGCCGCTTCTTCCGCTGGCAGCTCGCCCGCGGCCGCATCGTCGCCGACCCGACGCTGAAGGTCGCCAACCCGGCGCGCCCCTCGCGCCTGCCCAAGGTCATGTCGGAAAAGCAGGTCGACAGCCTGCTTGTCGCGCCCGACCTGGAAACCCCGCTCGGCCTGCGCGACCGCGCCATGCTGGAAACCCTGTACGCCACCGGCCTGCGGGTTTCCGAACTGGTCCATCTCGGATTGCACGAGATCAGCTTCAACGAAGGCGTGCTGCGCACCGTCGGCAAGGGCAGCAAGGAACGCCTGGTGCCGCTTGGCGAACAAGCCATCGACTGGCTTGGCCGCTACCTGAACGAAGCCCGGCGGGAGATCCTCGACGGGCAGCGGAGCGACGCCCTCTTCATCACGGCGCGCGGCGGGCCGATGACCCGCCAGGCCTTCTGGCAGCTGATCAAACGCTACGCCCTGCGCGCCGGCATCGCCCCGGAAAAGCTCTCGCCGCACGTTCTCCGCCACGCCTTCGCCACCCACCTGCTCAACCACGGCGCCGACCTGCGCGTCGTCCAGCTGCTGCTCGGCCACGCCGACATTTCGACGACGCAGATCTACACGCACGTCGCCCGCGAACGCCTGAAGAGCCTGCACGCCACGCACCATCCACGCGGCTAGAATGGCGCATGAGCAAGAACCCCCACGCCGCCGAGACCCCGGCGATCAAGTTCCTGAAAACACACGGGATTCCCTTCTCCAGCCATGTCTACGCCTATGAGGAACACGGCGGCACGCGGGTTTCGGCGCGCGAGCTGAACGTGGATGAGCACGCGGTGGTCAAGACGCTGGTCTTCGCGGACGAGAACGCGCGGCCGCTGATCGTGCTGATGCACGGCGACTGCAAGGTTTCGACCAGGGAACTCGCCCGCCAGATCGGCTGCAAGAAGGTCGAGCCATGCGCGCCCGAAGCCGCCAGCCGCCATACCGGCTATCTGGTCGGCGGCACCAGCCCCTTCGCAACGAAGAAGCAGATGCCCATCTACCTCGAAAAGACCATCCTCGACCTGCCGCTGATCTACATCAACGGCGGCCGGCGCGGTTTCCTGGTCGGCCTGCACCCGCACGACCTCCTGCGCACGCTCAACCCGAAGCCGGTCGCGGCGGCGCTCAAGGCCTGACGCAATCCACCGCCGCCGGCCTCCGTCCACCCGCGCCGTCCCCGGGGTTTCTACATCGCGCGTTCGATTATCACCCCGACACGCCGGACGCCGGGCAGCGTGCCCAGCTTGGCGACCGACACGCGGACCCAGTGGACGGCGAATTCCCCGAGCAGCCAGGTGGAGACGTGTTCCGCCAGTGTTTCGAGCAGGTTGAAATGGCTGACCGCGAGGTCGGCGCGCAGGCGGTCGACCACTGCGGAGTAATCGACGGTATCGCGGATATCGTCGCTGGCGCTGGCCGATGCGGTCGACACGCCGATCTGCAGCGAAATCTCGACCACCTGCGGCATGGCCTTTTCGCGCGGATAGATGCCTATCCAGGTTTCTGCGCGCAGTTCGTCGATGAAAATCAGATCCATTGGGCGGTCGACCGTGGCGAAAGTGTAGAATCGGCCCGGATTGTAACCCAGTGACCCCCCGCCTCCATGCAAACGGCTCTCGTCCTCCTTGCCGCCTACCTCCTCGGTTCCGTTCCCTTCGCGATGATTTCCTCGCGGCTGTTCGGGCTGGCCGATCCGCGCAGTTACGGCTCGGGCAACCCCGGCGCCACCAACGTGCTGCGCAGCGGCAACAAGAAGGCAGCGCTGTTGACGCTGCTCGGCGACGCGCTGAAGGGCTGGGTGGCGGTCCATGCCGCCCAGCGCATGGGTTTCGCCGACGAAATCATCGGCCTGGTCGCGCTGGCCGTCTTCTTCGGCCACCTCTTCCCGGTCTTTCTCAAGTTCCGGGGCGGCAAGGGGGTCGCCACCGCCATCGGCGTGCTGATCGCCCTCGATCCGCTGCTCGGCCTGGCGGCGATCGGCACCTGGCTGCTGGTCGCCTTCGTCTTCCGCTATTCATCGCTGGCCGCGATTCTCGCCGCCGCGCTGGCCCCGGTCTATTCGCTGCTGATGCACGGCGCCAGCGCGCGGATCCTGGTCATCGCCATTCTGGCCATGGCGCTGATCGGCAAGCACTGGCAGAACCTCCAGCGCCTGCTGGCCGGCCGGGAAACGAAGATCGGCGCCAGGAAGCAGGCCTGACCGCTCCCGCCGCCGGCCATCGCCGCACCATAGGCGACGGCAATCGACCTCATAACGACTTTCGATTGGTCAGGGCGCCCATGCCTTTCTAGAATGGAAGCGTCGGGTCAACCACGACCGGCTTTCATCCAATCGAGGAGGCATGCCATGAATGACAGGAAACTGACCACCGCCGCCGGTTGCCCGGTGGTGGACAACCAGAACACGATGACCGCCGGTCCGCGCGGTCCGGCGCTGCTGCAGGACGTCTGGCTGCTGGAGAAGCTCGCCCACTTCGACCGCGAGGTGATCCCCGAGCGCCGCATGCACGCCAAGGGTTCTGGCGCCTACGGCGCCTTCACCGTCACGCACGACATCAGCCGCTACACCCGCGCCAGGATCTTCTCGGCGGTCGGCAAGAAGACGGAGCTGTTCGCCCGCTTCACGACGGTGGCCGGCGAGCGCGGCGCGGCCGACGCCGAGCGCGACATCCGCGGCTTCGCCGTCAAGTTCTACACCGAGGAAGGCAACTGGGACATGGTCGGCAACAACACGCCGGTCTTCTTCCTGCGCGACCCGCTGAAGTTTCCCGACCTCAACCACGCGGTCAAGCGCGACCCGCGCACCAACCTGCGCTCGGCCAGGAACAACTGGGATTTCTGGACCTCGCTGCCGGAAGCGCTGCACCAAGTCACCATCGTCATGTCCGACCGCGGCATCCCGGCCAGCTATCGCACCATGCACGGTTTCGGCTCGCACACCTTCAGCTTCATCAACGCCCGCAACGAGCGCCACTGGGTCAAGTTCCACTTCAAGTCGCAGCAGGGCGTCCGCAACCTGAGCGACGCCGAAGCGACCGCGATCATCGGCAACGACCGCGAATCGCACCAGCGCGACCTGCTCGACGCCATCGACCGCGGCGATTTCCCGAAATGGACGCTGTTCGTCCAGATCATGCCTGAGCAGGACGCCTCGCGGACGCCCTACAACCCGTTCGACCTGACCAAGGTCTGGCCACATGCCGACTACCCGCTGATCGAGGTCGGCGTCATGGAACTCAACCGCAACCCGGAGAACTTCTTTGCCGAAGTCGAGCAGTCGGCCTTCAATCCGGCCGCCGTCGTCCCCGGCATCGGCTTCTCGCCGGACAAGATGCTGCAGGCGCGGCTATTTTCCTACGGCGACGCGCAGCGTTACCGGCTCGGCGTCAATCACCACCAGATTCCGGTGAACGCACCGCGCTGCCCGGTGCACAGCTACCACCGCGACGGCCAGATGCGCACCGACGGCAACCACGGCGCGACGCTCGGCTATGAGCCGAACAGCTACGGCGAATGGCAGGAACAGCCGGACTTCCGCGAACCGCCGCTGTCGCTCGAAGGCGCCGCCGACCACTGGAACCACCGCGAGGACGCCGACTACTACTCGCAGCCCGGCGCCCTCTTCCGCCTGATGACGCCGGCCCAGCAGCAGATCCTCTTCGACAATACCGCCCGCGCCATGGGCGATGCGCCGGAAGCCATCAAGCGCCGCCACATCGCCAATTGCAGCAAGGCCGATCCGGCCTACGGCGCTGGTGTCGCCAAGGCGCTCGGGCTCACCCCCTGAGGGCCGCCGGGCCGGGTGGCCGCCGCCGCCCGGCCCGGCACGATCACGGAAGGAGCAGACGACGATGGCAAAGAAATGCTGCAAGAGCAAACCGCGCTGCAAGAACTGTCCGAAACGCAAGGAAAGGAAGGCGTCGCTCGCGGTCGACGGTGAAAACCGGCTGTTTTTCTACTGCGCGGCGCCAGCTGCGGTGTCGATCAGCGGCCAGCGCGGCTGCACCGCGAAATCGCCGGCCGGCTTCGCGGCCACCCCGCCCTGCAGGCGCAGGCAACCGGCGAGCGCGATCATCGCCCCGTTGTCGGTGCAGAATTCCAGCTCCGGATAATAGACGCGGAAGCGTCGGCGTTTTGCCTCATTATCGAGCGTCGACCGCAACTGCCGGTTGGCGCCGACCCCGCCGGCCACGACCAGCTGTCCGAGGCCGGTCTGCTTCAGCGCCTGCAGCGACTTTTTCACCAGCACCTCGACGATGGCTTCCTGGAAGGCGCGCGCCGCATCGGCCCGGAATTCATCGGTCAGCGGCTCGTCCTGCTCGCGCACCAGCGTCAACACCGCCGTTTTCAGCCCGGAAAAACTGAAGCTCAGGTCGCCGGAATGCAGCATCGGCCGCGGCAGTTCGTACACACCCGGCGTGCCAAGCTCGGCCAGCTGCGACAGCAAGGCTCCACCGGGGTAAGGCAGCCCGAGCAGCTTGGCGCTCTTGTCGAAGGCCTCGCCGGCCGCATCGTCCAGCGTTTCGCCGAGCAGTTCGTAGTCGCCAACGCCGGTCACCCGCATCAATTGCGTGTGGCCGCCGGAAACCAGCAGCGCGACGAACGGAAAACCCGGCGGATCGCTCGACAGCAGCGGCGACAGCAGATGCCCTTCGAGGTGATGCACCGGGATCGTCGGCTTATCCAGCGCCACTGCCAGCGCTTCGGCGAAGGCGCAACCGACGAGCAGGGCGCCGGCGAGGCCGGGACCGCGCGTGTAGGCGACGGCATCGACGTCGGCCAGCGATTTTCCGGCATTTTCGAGCGTCGACCGCAACAGGGGCACGACACGCCGGATATGGTCGCGCGACGCCAGTTCCGGGACGACGCCGCCGTACTCGGCGTGCATCGCCACCTGCGAGTGCAGGGCGTGCGACAGCAG
>JAFLDQ010000053.1 GCA_017302355.1 Dechloromonas sp. | reverse complement strand
TTTCGTAGATGGTCTGCAGGTATTCGATCGCGGCGTCGGTCGAGGCGACGACGTCGCGGCGTTGATCCTGCCACCAAGTCTGCTCGAGGTTGAAACGCTTGCCGGTGGCCGGGATGAACTGCCAGAGGCCGGACGCATGCGCGCGCGAGTAGGCCATCGGGTTGAACGAGCTCTCGACCATCGGCAGCAGCGCGATCTCGGTCGGCATGCCGCGCGCTTCCAGTTCCTCGACGATGTGGTGCAGATAGGGGCGGCTGCGCTCGACCATCCGGCGCAGCGCGTCGGGCCGGTTCTGGTACCACTGCTGATAGTGAAGCGTCAGGTCGTCATCCAGGTTGGTCATCGCAAAACCGTGGCGCAGGCGAACCCAGAGATCGTCGGGCTGGACGGTCAGATCGACCGTGCGCGCCATGACCGGGGCCGGACGCACTTCGTGGACGGTCAGGGCGTTGTCGCCGCGCCCGACGGGCGAGGGCGCCAGCATCGACAGGAGCAGATTCGTACTGTCGCCATCGGCGAGAACCGGGGTGGCAACGAGGGATGCCAGGGAAATCAGGGAAAGACCGGTGAAACCTTTGACCAGCGACAGAACGTTGCGATCGTGCATGGGGCAAGACTCCTGCCTCGAAACGGGGGTTGGTCGGAAGCTTCGAGTATACCGTCTGCCAGCGAAAGTCCCAATGTTTTCGACCGCGCTGTCAACGGCGAAAACAAGAAAACCGGCCTTGGCCGGTTCTTGTATTGGTTGGCGGAGTGGACGGGGCTCGAACCCGCGACCCCCGGCGTGACAGGCCGGTATTCTAACCAACTGAACTACCACTCCGCGCTGAAAGCTTGGCGTCCCCACGGGGATTCGAACCCCGGTTACCGCCGTGAAAGGGCGGTGTCCTAGGCCTCTAGACGATGGGGACCCGGACTTGACAACGTTCCTTCACGGTTGCCTGGTGGAGGTAAGCGGGATCGAACCGCTGACCTCTTGCATGCCATGCAAGCGCTCTCCCAGCTGAGCTATACCCCCAGTTCCGTGAAAGAGGGCGCATTATATGGACTGGGCCGGTCCTTGTAAACACCTGAACGGCAATTGTTGGCTGCAAGTCGCAATTCTCCCGATTCGACAAAGGTGAGACGCGCCCTGAAGAACTTCCCTGGGCACATACGCCGTCGGCAACTCCGCAGCGCCGGACACGGTGTTGCGCCCGGGCCCGGCCAGCCCGCGAAGCAGGCTCCGATGGCAAGTCGGCAGCCTGCACCGGAACTCAGTGGGTGAGCACAGTCGGTGCCGGTGCGGTCTCGGGAGCGGGCGCGACTGCCGCGCCTTCATCGGCCTGCTCCGGTAAACCCTCCGGTTTGCGTTCGAGCGCCCGCTCGAGCACCTGGTCGATCCACTTGACGGGAACGATCTCGATCTTGTTCTTGATGTTGTCCGGGATTTCGGTCAGGTCCTTGACGTTCTCTTCGGGAATCAACGCCGTCTTCAGGCCACCCCGCACCGCTGCCAGCAGCTTCTCCTTGAGGCCGCCGATGGCCAGGACCTCGCCGCGCAGGGTGATTTCTCCGGTCATGCACACTTCACAGCGGACCGGTATTCCGGTGAAGGCGGAAACCAGCGCCGTAGTCATGGCGATGCCGGCCGACGGGCCGTCCTTGGGCGTGGCGCCCTCGGGGACGTGGATATGGATGTCGGTCTTCTCGAAGGCCTCGCCCTTGATGCCGAGGCGTTGCGCGCGGGCACGGACGACCGAACGGGCGGCTTCGACCGATTCCTTCATCACGTCGCCGAGCGAACCGGTGCGCAGGATATTGCCCTTGCCGGGCATGTTGGCGCACTCGATGGTCAGCAACTCGCCGCCCACTTCGGTCCACGCGAGACCGGTGACCTGGCCGATCTGGTTCTCCTTCTCCGCCATGCCGAAACTGTAGCGCCGGACGCCAAGGAATTTGTCCAGGTTGCGGGCGTTGACCAGCATCTTGCTGCTGCGCTTCTTGAGAACCAGCGTCTTGACGACCTTGCGGCAGATTTTCGAGATCTCCCGCTCAAGGGCGCGGACGCCAGCCTCCCGCGTGTAATAGCGGACGATGTCGCGGACCGCGCTGTCGGCGACGGCCAGCTCCGTCGTCCTCAGGCCGTTGTTCTTCAACTGCTTGGGCAGCAGGTAGCGCATGGCGATGTTGACCTTCTCGTCCTCGGTGTAGCCGGAGAGGCGGATGACCTCCATGCGGTCGAGGAGCGGCGCCGGGATGTTCATCGTATTGGCGGTGGCCACGAACATCACGTCTGACAGGTCGAAATCGACCTCGACGTAGTGATCCTGGAAGGTGTGGTTCTGTTCCGGGTCGAGCACTTCGAGCAGGGCGGAAGAGGGGTCGCCGCGGAAGTCCTGGCCGAGCTTGTCGACTTCGTCGAGCAGGAACAGTGGATTGCGCACGCCGACCTTGGTCAGGCTCTGCAGGATCTTGCCCGGCATCGAGCCGATGTAGGTGCGGCGGTGGCCACGGATTTCCGCCTCGTCACGCACCCCGCCGAGCGCCATGCGCACAAACTTGCGATTGGTCGCCTTGGCGATCGACTGGCCGAGCGAGGTCTTGCCGACGCCGGGAGGGCCGACCAGGCAGAGGATCGGCGCCTTCACCTTGTCGACGCGCTGCTGCACGGCGAGATACTCGACGATGCGCTCCTTGACCTTCTCCAGCCCGAAGTGGTCGGCGTCGAGCACCTTCTCGGCTTGCCGCAGGTCCTTGTTGATCCGGGTCTTCTTGCGCCACGGCAGGCCGACGAGAGTCTCGATGAAATTGCGGACGACCGTCGCCTCGGCCGACATCGGCGACATCAGGCGCAGCTTCTTGAGTTCCCCGAGCGCCTTGGCCAGGCCTTCCCTGCTCATCCCCGCGGCCTTGATCTTGCGGTCCAGTTCCTCGAGGTCGGCGCCTTCCTCACCCTCTCCGAGTTCCTTCTGGATGGCCTTGACCTGTTCGTTGAGGTAATACTCGCGCTGGCTCTTTTCCATCTGGCGCTTGACGCGGCCGCGGATGCGCTTTTCGACCTGGAGAATGTCGATTTCCGACTCCAGTTGCGACAGCAGGCGGTCGATGCGCTCGCGGACACTGTCCATCTCCAGCACCTCCTGCTTTTGCTCGAGCTTGAGCGGCAGGTGGGCGGCGATGGTGTCGGCAAGGCGTCCGGCGTCCTCGATGCCGGTGATCGACGACAGGACCTCGGGCGGAATCTTCTTGTTCAACTTGACGAACTGGTCGAACTGGGCGACCACGGCGCGGCGCATCGCCTCGATCTCGTGGTCCTCGACCCCGGCCTGCGGCAGCGGGACCGCGGTCGCCAGGAATACCGACGAGTGCGCTTCGATGGCTTCGACGCGAGCGCGCTGCGTGCCTTCGACGAGAACCTTGACGGTGCCGTCGGGCAACTTGAGCATCTGCAGGATATTGGCCAGGCAGCCGATGCGATAGAGATCCTCCGGTTCCGGCTCATCCTTGGCGGCCGATTTCTGGGCCAGCAGCAGGATGTTCTTGCCGCCTTCCATGGCCATTTCGAGCGCCTTGATCGATTTCGGGCGACCGACGAAGAGCGGGATGACCATGTGCGGGAAGACGACGACATCGCGCAGCGGAAGCAACGGTAGTTCGATGGTTTCCGGGAGCGTGCTGGGGTTCGACATTACGATGCCTTTGAAATAGGTATGTCCCCGCTAATTGGGGACGTGAAACCGCAATTCAAGTCCCGGCTCAGTTGGAGCCGGAAACCTTCGGCTGATCAGCGTAGATCAGCAGGGGCGGGGTGTCGCCGGTGATCATGTTCTCGTCGATGACCACTTTTTCGACATTCTCCATGCCGGGGAGTTCGTACATCGTGTCGAGCAGGGCATGCTCGAGGATCGAGCGCAGGCCGCGGGCGCCCGTCTTGCGCGCCAGCGCCTTCCTGGCGATGGCGGAAAGCGCGCCGGGACGCACTTCCAGTTCGACGTCTTCCATGCCGAACAGCTTCTGGTATTGCTTGATCAGCGCGTTCTTGGGTTCCGTGAGGATCTGGATCAGCGCCGGTTCTTCCAGTTCTTGCAAGGTGGCGACCACCGGCAGGCGGCCGATCAGTTCGGGGATGAGGCCAAACTTGATGAGATCCTCCGGCTCGGCATCGAGGAGAATCTGGCCGATCGCCTTCTTGTCATTCTTGCCCTTGACCTCGGCGCCGAAGCCGATGCCACCCTTTTCCGAGCGGTTCTGGATGATCTTTTCCAGCCCGGCAAAGGCGCCGCCGCAGATGAAGAGGATGTTGGTCGTGTCCACCTGGACGAAGTCCTGGTTCGGGTGCTTGCGCCCGCCCTGGGGTGGAATCGAGGCAACCGTGCCTTCGATGAGCTTGAGCAGCGCCTGCTGCACGCCTTCGCCGGAAACGTCGCGGGTGATCGACGGGTTGTCCGACTTGCGCGAGATCTTGTCGATTTCGTCGATGTAAACGATACCCTGCTGCGCCTTCTCGATGTCGTAATCGCACTTCTGCAGCAGCTTCTGGATGATGTTCTCGACGTCCTCGCCGACATAGCCGGCTTCGGTCAGCGTCGTCGCATCGGCCATGACGAAGGGGACGTTGAGCAGGCGGGCCAGCGTCTGCGCAAGGAGCGTCTTGCCCGAACCGGTGGGCCCGACGAGCAGGATGTTGCTCTTCGCCAACTCGACCTCGACGGCATTCCTGGCGGTATGACGGAGGCGCTTGTAGTGGTTGTAGACCGCGACAGCGAGGATGCGCTTGGCGACTTCCTGACCGATCACGTACTGGTCGAGGATCGAGCAGATCTCGCGTGGCGTCGGCAGGTCCGAGCGACCGGCCTTGGCGGACTCCTCGGGCAGCTCGTCGCGGATGATGTCGTTGCACAGCGCGATGCACTCGTCACAGATGAACACCGCCGGGCCGGCGATCAGTTTCTTGACTTCATGCTGGCTCTTGCCGCAGAACGAGCAGTAGAGCAGTTTTTCCTGGGCGCCTCTGGTCATCCGAGAACCTCTCCGTTCAAGCCGCGTCGCGGCGGGTCAGCACCTTGTCGATCAAGCCGTATTCTGCCGCTTCCTCGGCAGAAAGGAAATTGTCGCGATCGGTGTCCTTTTCGATGCGTTCCAGCGGTTGACCGCTGTGCTCGGCCATGATCCGGTTCAGGCGATCGCGAATCGACAGGATCTCCCTGGCGTGAATGGCGATGTCCGAGGCCTGGCCCTGGAAGCCGCCCAGCGGCTGGTGAATCATCATGCGCGAGTTGGGCAGCGCGAAACGCTTGCCCCTGGCGCCGGCGCAGAGGAGGAAGGCGCCCATCGAAGCCGCCTGGCCGACACAGAGCGTCGACACGTCCGGCTTGATGAACTGCATGGTGTCGTAGATCGACAGGCCGGCGGTCACCGCGCCGCCCGGCGAGTTGATGTAGAAGTGGATGTCCTTGTCCGGATTGTCCGCTTCGAGGAACAGCAGTTGCGCGACGACGAGATTGGCGGTTGCATCGTTGACCGGGCCGACGAGAAACACCACGCGCTCCTTGAGGAGGCGGGAATAGATGTCGAACGCGCGCTCGCCGCGGCCGCTCTGTTCGATCACCATCGGGACCAGGCCCAGTGCCTGCGGGTCCAGGTTGCCTGCGTTGTCGCTATTCATGTCAGCCCTTGCCTGTCGCGTTCAAGATGGTCGTCGCCGTGGCGACATCGGGAAGATTACTGCTTCTGGCCCATGAGTTCATCAAAAACCGCGACCTTGTCGGTCACCTTGGCCTTGCCAAGCACCCATTCGACGACATTATTCTCGATGGCCAGACCTTCGACTTCGCCGAGGCGCTGCGGTTGGGCGTAATACCAGCGGACGACTTCGTCCGGGTGCTCGTAGCTCTGGGCGCTTTCCTCGACCATCGCGCGAACCTGCTCGGGAGTTGGCTGGAGCTTCTCCGATTTCACCAGTTCCGCAAGAATCAGGCCGAGCACCACGCGGCGTCGCGCCTGGTCGGCAAACCACTCGGGCCGGATCGGCATGTCCGCGACCTTCATGCCGCGCTGCTCCATGTCCTCGCGGGCCGCCTGCATCAGGCGCTGGATTTCCAGCTCGATCAGCGCATTCGGCGTGGAGATCGGGTTGGCCTTGATCAGCGCTTCCATGACCTGATCCTTGACCTTGCCTTCGATGCGGCGCTTCACTTCGCGTTTGAGGTTGGCCTCGATCTCGGCGCGCATCTTGGCCACGTCGCCGTCGGCGATGCCCATGCTCTTCGCGAAATCCGCGTCGACCTCCGGCAGCCTGGGCGCCTGCACCTGCTTGACGCTGACTTCGAACTGCACGGTCTGCCCGGCCAGATCCTTGGCGAAGTAATCGGCCGGAAAGGTCAGGTCGAAATTCCTCGATTCGCCGGACCTGGCGCCTTCGACGGCCTTCTCGAAGTCGGGCAGCATCATGCCCTGGCCAAGGATGAAGGGATAGTCGCTCGCCTGACCGCCCTGGAAAGGCTCGCCATCCTTCTTGCCGACGAAGTCGATGACGACGCGGTCCTCCTTGGCGGCCGTGCGATCGGAGTCCTCGTAGGAGACGCGCTGCTTGCGCAGGATGTCGAGGGTCTTGTCGACCTCCGCGGCGCCGACTTCAAGTACCGGACGCTCGACTTCCACGGTCGACATGTCGGCCGGGGTGAAATCCGGGTAGACCTCGAAGATGGCCGAGAACTCGAGGTGGGTCGTGCTTTCGCTGGCCTTGGGCTCGATCCGCGGGTAGCCCGCAACGCGCAGCTTCTGGGCGGTCACCGTCTCGCCGAAGACGCGGTCGAGTTCCTCGGACAGCACTTCATGGCGCGCCTGGCCGCCGTATTGCTGCTTGACGATGCTGAACGGCACCTTGCCCGGGCGGAAACCCGGCATCCTGATGTTCTTTCCCATACGCTTCAGGCGCTGTTCCATCTCCTTTTCGACATTCTCGATGGCGATGGACAGGTCGATGCGGCGTTCCAGTTCGTTGGCTTGGGCGGTGGTCGCTTCCATGAGATTTCCTTGTGACTACGAGCCGAAAAAATGAGGTTTGCGATTCTATCACGGCATGGAAGACAGCGGCACGGTCGCCGAGGCAGCGATCTATAGACAGGCGAATGGATTGTTCGCTACAATTCGCTCCCTCTTCGACGGCGGCTGTAGCTCAGTTGGTAGAGTCCCGGATTGTGATTCCGGTTGTCGTGGGTTCGAGACCCATCAGTCGCCCCAGATTCAGGCCCCCGCATGCCGCAAGGCTTGCGGGGGTTTTTGCTTGGGAGCCGCAAGCCATGTCCGATCTGCCGACAACATCCGTATTCCCGTCGCTGGAACCAGGCATCGTGTGGAAGCATTTCGCCACCCTGTGCGCCATTCCGCGTGCATCGAAGGAAGAGGCGCGCTTGCGTCAGCAGCTTTCGGTCTGGGCCGAACAGCGCGGTCTGGCCGTTGCGGTCGACGCCGCCGGCAACCTGATTATCCGCAAGCCGGCCAGCGCCGGGCGGGCGCATCTCCCCGGCGTCATCCTGCAGGCGCATCTCGACATGGTGTGTCAGAACAACACCGACACGCCGCACGACTTTTCGCGTGATCCGATCCGGCCGGTGCGGCGCGACGGCTGGCTGGTCGCCGGCGGCACTACGCTGGGGGCCGACAACGGCATCGGCGTGGCCCTGATTCTGGCGGTCCTCGAGGACGTCAGCCTCCAGCACGGGCCGCTCGAAGCGTTGTTCACCGTTGACGAAGAGGCCGGGATGGGAGGCGCCCATGGGCTGGCGCCCGATGCGCTCGCCGGACGCCTGATGCTCAACCTGGATACCGAATTGTGGGGAGAGTTCTATCTCGGTTGCGCCGGCGGACTCGACGTCAATGTGCGGCGCAGCGGTTCGCCCGAGCCGGCGCCGGAGGGCTGGCAGTCCTGGCGGATCGATCTGCGCGGTCTCCGCGGCGGGCATAGCGGGGTCGACATCCATGAGGAACGGGGCAACGCGATCAAGCTGCTGGTGCGCGTCCTGCGCGGACTCGAAGAACACCTGGCGCTGCGCCTGGCCCGCCTGAACGGCGGCACGGCGCGCAACGCCCTGCCGCGCGAGGCGTTTGCCGTCATCGCCGTCCCCGGCCCGGCGGCGGAAAAACTGGTCGCCTGTCTCAAGGAATGGGAGGCCTGTCTGCGCCGGGAACTGGCCGGGGTCGATGACGGCGTCACCCTGGGAGGTTCGCCGCAACCTGGTGCCCTCGCGTTGTTGTCTCCCGCCGACCAGGCCATCTGGCTGGCCTCGCTGCATGCCGCCCCGCACGGCGTCCGGCGCATGAGCAGGCAGGTCCCCGGTGTGGTCGAAACCTCGAACAACCTCGGCGTGGTGAAACTCGATGCCGGCGGCGGCTCCTGCAATTTCATGGTCCGCTCGCTGCTGGACAGCGGCAGCGCGGCGCTGGCGGACGAGATCGTCAGCCTCTTTGCGCTGTCCGGGACCGTTGCCGAGAAGGCGGGGCATTACCCCGGATGGGCGCCGAATCCCGATTCGCAACTGCTCTCGCTGTGCCGGTCGGTCTATCGCCGGGAATTCGCCAGCGATTCGCGGGTCCAGGTGATCCACGCCGGTCTGGAATGCGGCATCATTGGCGCGAAGTATCCGGGGCTCGATATCGTCTCCTTCGGTCCGACCATCCGTGGCGCGCACGCGCCGGGCGAGGCGGTGGAGATCGCGAGCGTCGGAAATTGCTGGCAGCTCCTGCGGGCGATACTCGCTGCTGTCGAATGATCCCGGCCATTGCGGAGCCGCGACGATGAAATGTTTGCCATTGTTGGTCATCACCCTGTCCCTGGGCGCCTGCGGCGTGGAAACGGCGGGTACCGCGGCCACCGGCGCCGCCATCAAGAAGCAGGAGCTTGAACAGGGCAAAAGGACGATGGAGCAGATGGAGCAGAAGATCGACCTGGCCAACCGGCAGTCGCAGCAGCGCGCCGGGCAGGCAGACGGCGACCGCTAGGTTCAGCGGCGCACGCCGGAGTGTCATTCCATTCCCAGACCAACCGTGACTTTGTCGCCTTCGCCTTGCCGTGCTGCTTGCACTGCCGGCGGCTCGTCTTCGCGTCACAATTGATCGGGAAATGGAATCAGGCGTTCAGTCCGGGAGTTCGCTCGCCCGCAGCAGGAAGACGAATTCGTCACCGGCCGTGGTGTCCAGCCAGGTGAAGGGCAACGCGGGGAAGCTGGCTTCCAGTTCCGCGCGGTTGTGGCCGATCTCGACGACGAGCAGGCCGTCCTCGGTCAGATGCCGCCTCGCGTCGCGCAGGATGATGCGGGTGAAGTCGAGACCGTCCTTGCCCGAGCCGAGCGCCATGACCGGCTCGTGCAGGTATTCCGGCGGCAGCGCGGCGATCGAGTCGGCGTTGACATAGGGCGGGTTGGCAATGATCAGGTCATAACGCCTTCCCTGCAACTTGCCGAACGCGTCCGAGCGGATGATCTCGACGCGGTCGTGCAGGCCGTATTCGGCGACATTGCGCTCGGCGACGGAAATCGCCTCCGGCGAGAGGTCGACCGCATCGACCCGCGCTTCCGGGAAGGCGAGGGCAGCCAGTATCGCCAGGCAGCCCGAGCCGGTGCACAGGTCGAGCGCCGTCCGAATCGACCAGGGATCGTCGACCCACGGCGACAGATGTTCCTGCAGCAACTCGGCAATGAACGAACGCGGCACGAGGACGCGCTCATCGACATGGAAGCGATGGCCGGCGAGCCAGGCCTCGCCGGTCAGATAGGCGGCGGGCAGACGGTCTTCGCAGCGGCGGCGGTAGATTTCGAGCAGCGCGTCGCGTTCCTGCGGCAGCAGGCGGGCATCGAGGAAGGGTTCGAGGCGATCGAGCGGCAGGTTCAGCGTGTGCAGCGTCAGGTAGGCGGCTTCGTCCCAGGCGTTGTCGCTGCCGTGACCGAAAAAGAGGCCGGCGGCCGTGAAGCGGCTGACGGCGTAGCGCAGGTGGTCGCGGACGGTGAACAGTTCGCTGCGGGCGGCGGGATCGCTCATTCCGGCAACATTCTTTCGAGAATGCGCGTGTAGATGGCGGACAGCCTGGGCAGCGCCATGCTATCGACACACTCGTCGATCTTGTGGCTGGTTGCGTTCACCGGGCCGATTTCCAGCAACTGGTCGCAGATCTCGGCGATGAAACGGCCGTCCGAGGTGCCGCCGGTGGTCGACAGTTCGGTCTCGATGCCGCAGATCTCGCGGATTGCGCCACTGGCGGCGTCGGCCAGCGGGCCGCGCCCGGTCAGGAAGGGGCGGGCGCCGAGCGTCCAACTGAGGTCGTAGTCGAGGCCGTGGCGGTCGAGAATGGCCGTCAGGCGCTGCTGCAGGCTGTCCACGCTGCTGGCGGTGGAAAAGCGGAAGTTGAACTTGATCTCGACGCTGCCCGGCACGACATTGGTGGCGCCGGTGCCGCCGTGGATGTTGGAGATCTGCCAGGTCGTCGGCGGGAAGTACTCGTTGCCCTGGTCCCATTCGGTGTCGCCGAGTTCGGCGAGGGCCGGAGCGGCTTCGTGGATCGGGTTGCGCCCGAGGTGCGGGTAGGCGATGTGGCACTGGATGCCCTTGACCGTCAGCCTGCCGGACAGCGAGCCGCGGCGGCCGTTCTTGATCATGTCGCCAACGGTGTCGACCGAGGTCGGCTCGCCGATGACGCAGAAGTCGAGGGTCTCGCCGCGCGCCTTGAGCGCCTCGACGACGGCGACGGTGCCATCGACCGCGTCGCCTTCCTCGTCGGAGGTGAGCAGGAAGGCGAGCGATCCGGGATGATCCGGACGGGCGGAGACGAAGGCGCCGGTTGCGGTCAACATCGCCGCGAGGGAGGATTTCATGTCGGCGGCGCCGCGCCCGTAGAGCATGCCGTCACGGATTTCCGGAGCGAACGGCGGCGAGCTCCACTGGTCGAGCGGGCCGGTCGGCACGACGTCGGTGTGGCCGGCGAAGACGAACAGTGGCCGGGCGGCGCCACGCCGCGCCCAGAGGTTGGTGACGCCGTTGCGGTGGATGAACTCGCAGGTGAAACCGAGCGGCGCCAGCCAGCCGGCGACGATTTCCATGCAGCCGGCATCGTCGGGGGTCAGCGAAGGCCGGGCGATGAGCCGCCTGGCCAGCGCAACGGTCGGGTCGGACATCAGCTGTCCGGTTCGCCGTCGCCGAGGCTGAGCGAGAACTCCTTGAACGAGACGCCGCTCGCGTCGGTACTGTCGAACTCCAGTGCGGCGTCGGGCTTGCGTTCGTCCTTCTTGCCCTGGTTGATCTCCGAGTTGTTGATCAGCCAGGAGAGGTTGGTCGGCGAGTCGGCGTTGGTCAGCGCTTCGTCGAGCGAGATCTTGCCCTCGCGATAGAGCCGGAAGAGATCCTGTTCGAAAGTCTGCGATCCCGGAGCGAGCGTCTGCTCCATCGCATCCTTGATGGCCTGGACCTCGCCGCGCTCGATCAGTTCGCTGATGTGACGGGTGTTGATCATGACCTCGCAGGCGGGGAGCCGCAGGCCGTCGGGTCTCCTGACCAGACGCTGCGACATGATCGCGCGCATGGCTACGGAAAGGTCGAGGAACAGGGCCGGACGGTTTTCCAGCGGGAAGAAGCTGATGATGCGGTTGAGCGCGTGGTAGCTGTTGTTGGCGTGCAGCGTGGCGAGGCAGAGGTGGCCGGTCTGCGCGTAGGCGATGGCCGCCTGCATCGTTTCCTTGTCGCGGATCTCGCCGATCAGGATGCAGTCCGGCGCCTGACGCATGGCGTTCTTCAGCGCCGACTGCCAGTCCCGCGTGTCGAGCCCGATCTCGCGCTGGTTGACGATCGACTTCTTGTGGCGGAAGAGGTACTCGATCGGATCCTCGACGGTCAGGATGTGGCCGGCGCGGTTGCTGTTGCGGTGATCGAGCATCGAGGCGATGGTCGTCGACTTGCCGGAACCGGTGGCGCCGACGATGAGGACCAGGCCGCGCTTCTCCATGATCAGGTCGGCCAGCACCGGCGGCAGCTCGAGCGCATCGAGCTTGGGAATGTTGCCGAGGATGAAGCGGACGACGATGCTGATCGAGCCGCGCTGGCGGAAGATGTTGACGCGGAAGTTGCCGATATTCGGCACGCCGAAGGAGAGGTTCATCTCCATCGTCGCCTCGAAGGTCTTGATCTGATCCGGCGACATCAGTTCGAAGGCGATCTTTTCGATCATGTCTGGCAGCATCACCTGCTGGTTGACCGGCATGGTGTTGCCCTGGATCTTGATGTGGATCGGCGTGCCGGCGGAAATGAAAATATCCGAGGCCTGCTTTTCCGCCATCAGTTGGAACAGTTTGTCGAGGATCATTCAGGACCTCCGGTGTCGTTGGGTTTCGATCAGGCGCGCAGTAGTTCGTTGATGCTGGTCTTGGCGCGGGTCTGCGCGTCGACCTTCTTGACGATCACGGCGCAGTAGAGGCTGTACTTGCCGTCGGTCGACGGCAGATTGCCGGAGACGACGACCGAGCCGGGGGGAACCCGGCCGTACATCACCTCGCCGGTTTCGCGGTCGTAGATGCGGGTGGACTGGCTGATATAGACCCCCATCGAAATGACCGAGTTCTCGCCGACGACCACCCCCTCGACGACTTCCGAGCGGGCGCCGATGAAGCAGTTATCCTCGATGATGGTCGGGTTCGCCTGCAGCGGTTCGAGCACGCCGCCGATGCCGACGCCGCCCGAGAGGTGGACGTTCTTGCCGATCTGCGCGCAGCTCCCGACGGTTACCCAGGTGTCGACCATCGTGTTCTCGTCGACGTAGGCGCCGATATTCACGTAGGAAGGCATCAGCACCGCGTTTCTGGCGATGAAGCTGCCCTTGCGCGCGACGGCCGGCGGCACGACGCGGAACCCGCCCTGCCGGAAATTCTCCTCGGTCCAGCCGGCGAACTTGGTATCGACCTTGTCGAAGAAGCGCATGTCGCCGGCTTCCTGGATGCGGTTGTCGCGGACGCGGAACGAGAGCAGGACGGCCTTCTTGATCCACTGGTGGGTGAACCATTCGCCGGCGATCTTTTCGGCGACGCGCAACCTGCCGGCGTCAAGGTCGCCGATCACCGAGTCGATCGCGGCAACGGTCGTCGGCGGCGACTGCGGAGACAGGTCCGCGCGGCGTTCCCAGAGTTCTTCGATGGTAGCTTGCAGGTGATGGTTCATGAGGTTTCTCTCTGACTACAGTTGTTGGGCATACTGACGAATTCGCTCGGCCGCCTCCAGACATTCGTCCAGCGAGGCCACCAGCGCGATGCGGACGAAACCGGCGCCCGGATTGACGCCGCCGGACTCGCGGGCAAGGAAGCTGCCGGGCAGAACGATGACATTATAGTGCGCGAACAGGCTGCGGGCGAACTCGGTGTCGGCGACCGGCGTCCTCGCCCACAGGTAGAAGCTCGCGTCGGGCATGCCGGTGCCGAGCACTTCGGCGATCCGCGGCGTGCACGCGGCGAATTTCTCGCGGTACTGGTTGCGGTTGTCGAGGACATGCGCCTCGTCGTTCCAGGCGGCGACGGAAGCGGTCTGCACCGGGGGCGCCATGGCGCAGCCGTGGTAGGTGCGGTAGAGCAGGAATTTCCTCAGGATGGCGGCGTCGCCGGCGACGAAGCCCGAGCGCATGCCCGGCACGTTGGAGCGCTTGGAGAGGCTTGAGAACATGACCACGCGCTCGTTGCCGCGCCCGAGCAACTTCGCCGCCTGCAGCGCGCCGAGCGGCGGACTGGTCTCGTCGAAATGGATTTCCGAATAGCACTCGTCGGAGGCGATGATGAAGCCGTGCCGGTCGGACAGCGCGAACAGGGCTTTCCAGTCGTCGAGCGAAAACACCTTGCCGGTCGGATTGCCCGGCGAGCAGACGTAGAGGAGTTGGACGCGCGCCCATTCCCTGTCGGCAAGCGCGCCATAGTCGAAGGCGAAATCGCTTTCCGGCAGCGTATTCAGGAAGCGCGGTTCGGCGCCAGCCAGATAGGCGGCGCCTTCGTAGATCTGGTAGAACGGGTTGGGGCTGACGACCAGCGGCACATGACCGCGGCCGGGGTCGATCACCGTCTGGGCGAAGGAGAAAAGCGCCTCGCGTGAGCCGTTGACCGGAAGAATCCCGGTTTCCGCATCGAGTTCCAGTCCGTAGCGACGCCGGCACCAGGCGGCGATGGCCTGGCGGAGCGCCGGCATGCCCTGCGTCGTCGGATAGTTGGCCAGCCCCTTGAGACCGCCCGCGAGCGCTTCCATGATGAAGCGGGGCGTCGCATGCTGCGGCTCGCCGATCGACAGCTTGATTTCCCTGTATTGCGGGTTCGGCGTGACGCCGGCGAACAGGGCGCGCAGTTTTTCGAACGGGTAGGGCTGGAGTTGGCCGAGGTGCGGATTCACGATGGATGTTGAATGGGTGCAGAATGACAATTATCGCTGAAAACTTCCGGGTTGCCTTGTGAACAATCACGCCGTTGTCGCTGGTCTTGCCATCCCGCTGTTGCTGGCGGCCTGCGCCATAGGCTATCAGGCGAGCGGCAACCTGAGCGATGTGCCGGGCGATCTGCGCGGCAAGGGTTATCCGGGCAATTCCGGCGGCGGGAGGTTCGTGCTCACCGACCCCGAAGGGCGTCTGACCTGCGATGGCCATGCCTTGCCGCCATCGCAGTCGCCGGATCCAGGCGGTTGTGCCGGCGAAACCGGCGCCGGTGTCGTGCGCTGTAGCGATGGCCGGGAGATTCCGCTGCGCTGGGAGGCGATCACCTGCCGCTCCTGGAAGGGGAGCGGCGTCGATGCGCACGGCAACCGGCTGGAGTTTCGCGTCGAGCGGCGCTAATGCGCGGAAATCCGGAATTCAATTGAGAAGCGGCATCAATTTAGATAAGGATCGACAGGCGAGAAACGACCCTAAGCCGCCTGTCGGATGCCCTGCCTCGAAGAATCCTTGGCTACGCGAAGATCGACCAGTCCGGTACCGCTCCAACTCGTTCTTGACGCCAACGTCCGAACTTAACCACGTCGGTGTTGATGTACACGGAGCCGTCTCGGAGTTTCGTTGTGCCCTTCAGGTTCGTGACATAGGTTTCGGTTCGACGGCTACCCGTGCCCTCATTCACCTTGCTGCCAACGTAAGACCAGTCGGGATTCGCGTCCTGATGCCCAGCCAGTTCCGCGAACATCACATGGACGAAGACAATATCGCCGTCTTCGGTGAAGTTGTAGCAGGCAATCACATGCCAGCCATGATGGCCGTTGTGACTCTCACCACCTTTCCCGATATTGACGGTAAGCTTGACTTCAAGCCCAACCCCTCTCCCTTTGGTTGCACCATTGTTGATGAGGTCGGGATACCGCTGGTCGTGGTTGTGCTTGTAGGGGGAGCACGAATCCATGCAGTTGGAGAAGATATTGCTGACCAGTCCGGAGAAGTTGTTACCTTGGATCAATCCTTGGAGCGGTGACCCAATCTCCTCAATCATGTTGCGATTCATCACATGCACCATTGCTTGCGTCTGATTCAACGCCGCGCGCAAATGGTCGATTGACAGCCCCTCGGGCAAAGGCACTTGTGACCGAAAGAATTGATCCTGAACAACCGGCGCAGCTAGGCCGGCTGCGTTGTTATAGGCTGTGGCAACAAGGGTCTTTACT
Organism: Dechloromonas sp.; assembly: GCA_017302355.1. The sequence goes on along the minus strand of JAFLDQ010000053.1, from coordinate 5,116 downwards.
GGAAAACCGAGTGCAACCGACAGACGTTCAAGTACTTGGACGGTAAAATTCTCTTTCCCGGTTTCGACACCCGACAGGTATTGATACGAAATCTCGGAACGTTCCGCCAGATGCTCAAGCCTCCAGCCTTGCTTTTCGCGCAACACCCGAATGCAGGAGCCGATAATTTGTTGTGCATTTTTCATGGGCTGCGAGTGTAGCTAGCAGCCTATAGACAGTCTTTCAACTATAGGCGAAAATATTCCATGAGCCGATTTGACCTTCATCACGCCAACTGCTTCGAGTGGTTGAAAGACCAGCCGCCCAACAGCTTTCAAGGCGTGTGCACCGATCCGCCATTTGGGATTGTTGAATTTCTCCCGCATGAAATGGCAAAACTGCGCAAGGGCAAAGGCGGCGTGTGGAGACTTCCCCCTACCATCGGCGGAAGCCAACGCGACCCCCTCCCGCGCTTCACGACGCTTTCACCGCAAGAGAGAGAACACGTCCGCGTCTATTTCCGGGAACTCGGGGAGGCGCTGATACCAGTTCTCGTTCCGGGTGCCCACATCATCCTTGCTGGAACGCCGATGCTTCAGCACTTGGTTCAGATGGGCTTTGCTGAAGCTGGCTATGAGGTGCGCGGGGCGATCATGCGCCTCTATCGCGGCTTCCGGGGTGGCGACAGGCCGAAGCTTGCCGAGAACGAGTTTCCGGAGGTATGTGTCACGCCAAGAGGCAATTACGAGCCTTGGATGCTGTTCCGCAAGCCCATTTCCGAAAGGACGGTTGCCGATAACCTGCGCACATGGGGAACTGGAGGGCTGCGGCGGATTGCCGCCGATCAACCGCTCCCGGACATCATTCAGAGTGGCAAGACGCCTCAAATCGAGGAAACAGTTTTCAATCATCCCACCCTGAAACCTCAGCACCTTTTGCGAATACTGGTTCGCAGTCTCTTGCCTACCGGACAGGGGCGGGTTCTTGAACCGTTTGCGGGCTCTGGATCAACGATTGCCGCCTGTGAAGCGGTTGGTTACGAATCGGTCGGCATCGAGGTGGATGACGAGTATTTTGCTGCTCTACGATCCAATATTGCCCTGCTGTCCGCTCTCTATCCGACATTCAAAGGAGAGCGTTTGGAACTTTCCGACGATGAGTGCTCCAAAGCACCCAAATTAAGAAGTTTCGCTCAGCAAAGGCAAGTAGCCTTACTCTAATCCGGTCGCAGCAATACCAGACCAGAAGGCCGCACCTGGCCGAACCGAGGCGTTCAGTCTGACAACCGATGTCAGGTCAATTCTGACCTTGCACAGCTAATATGGCGTGCGGTCGGGGTTGCCGGCCCAGCGTTGCAGCGGTAGCAGGGCATCGGGCAGCGGGCGGTGTTCCATGACAATGCTGCGCGCCGCGAAGGGGCGGTTCAGTTCGCTGTACAACTCGTCGTCGCAGAAACCGATGGCGGCGGCCTCGGCGCGGCTGTTGGCGAAGACGATGCGGCCGATGCGCGCCCAGTAGGCGGCCGCGAGGCACATCGGGCAGGGTTCGCTGGAAGCGTAGAGCGTGGAATCGGGCAGGTGGAAGCTGTCGACCGCGGCACACGCGGCACGGATCGCCATGATTTCGGCGTGCGCCGTCGGGTCGCGGCTGACGACGACGCGGTTCCAGCCCTCGCCGATGATCTTTCCCGCGTGGACGATGACGGCGCCGAACGGCCCGCCTTCGCCGCGTTCGCTGCCCTTGAGCGCCAGTTCGAGGGCGCGGCGGAGGAAGAAGTCATCGGGATTCATCTTCTAAGCCATGCCATGACGCGCGGCGCCCCGGCTACCAGATGGTGCGCACATGGGGGTAGGCGCGGATTTTCTCATCGGCAGTCACCAAAGGTGCCGCCAGCTTTCTGGCCGTTGCCACGATGAAGCGGTCGGCCGGGTCCTTGTGAAAGTCGCCAGGCAGTTCGGCACTTCTCACCGCAATCACGTTATCGACGGGCACAAAACTGACCGACTCGATGTTCCCGACGCAGGTCAACCATTCCGCCACATCCATCGACAAGGCCAGCCGGCCGTTGGCGACGAGCATGGACAACTCCCAGGCGGAAATTGAAGAAATGACAATCTGACCGCCCGCCATTTCCTGCGCAATGGCGTCTTGCGCCGCGGGCGACAATTGATCGTTGGCGCCGGAAGCCCACCAGATCATTGCATGCGTATCGAGCACGATCATGCCAACACAGCCCAATCGTCTTCCCCGACGGGGGTCGTCGGCTGGTCGAAACGGAGAACGGAGCCGCGCAACACATCCAGCGGGTGCTGCGCGTGCGCTTGGTAAGGGCGGACTTCCAGCTTTGGCCGCCCGTGATCGGTGACCACGACGGGTTCGCCGGAGGCCTCCACCTGACGAAAATACTCCAGCGCCTTGGCCTTGAATTGCGATTTGGAAACCTCGGTCCGCATAATTGCCTCTGGTCACTTGACGATAGTCATATGGTAGTCGGGAATGGATCGGATTGCACGTTCCACGTATTGCGAACGGCTCTTTTTGGGCCGGCAACTGCTGTCGACCGCGGCACACGCGGGACGGATCGCCATGACTTCCGCGCGCGCCGCCGGGTCGCCGCTGACCACGATCCGGTTCCAGCCCTTGCCGGTCATTCAGCCTCGGGTGTTGGACTCGCCGGCGAACCGCGAGAGTTCGACCCGCGGCGCCGTCTGCCAGCCCGGCTTACGGTGTTCGGCGACAACGTTGGTGAAGATGCCGCCGCGCACGAAGAACTTGGCGGTCAGGCGCATGAAGCGCGGGGCGGTGGCGGCGACCAGGTCGTCGAGGATGCGGTTAGTGACCGCCTCGTGGAAGGCGCCCTCGTCGCGGTACGACCAGATGTAGAGCTTGAGGCTCTTCAGTTCGACGCAGAGTTGATCGGGGATGTAGTCGAGAAGCAGCGTCGCGAAATCGGGCTGGCCGGTTTTCGGGCACAGGCAGGTGAATTCGGGAATCTGCATGTGAATATGGAAATCGCGGTCGACCGCCGGATTCGGGAAGGTTTCGAGGGTTTTCGTCGGCTGGCTGGACATGCTCGGATTCATCGAAATTGAGTGGATGTTATTATACGGCCCCCGTCCAGGCGGGCCATTTCCGAGCCCGCCGTTACCCGATGCGCCTGATCCGACTCAAACTCGCCGGTTTCAAGTCCTTCGTCGATCCGACCGCCGTTGCCGTGCCGGGGCAGCTGGTCGGCGTCGTCGGCCCCAATGGCTGCGGCAAATCCAACATCATGGACGCCGTGCGCTGGGTGCTGGGCGAATCGAAGGCTTCGGAGCTGCGCGGCGAGTCGATGATGGACGTCATCTTCAACGGGACGACGGGCCGCAAGCCGGTGTCGCGCGCCTCGGTCGAGCTGATCTTCGACAACACTCTCGGCCGGGCGCTCGGCCAGTGGTCGCAGTACGCCGAGATGTCGGTCAAGCGCACGCTGACGCGGCAGGGGCAGTCGGACTATTTCATCAACAACCTCAAGGTCCGCAGGAAGGACATCACCGATCTCTTCCTCGGCACCGGCCTCGGGCCGCGCGCCTACGCGATCATCGGCCAGGGGATGATCTCGCGGATCATCGAGGCCAAGCCGGACGACCTGCGCGTCTTCCTCGAGGAGGCGGCCGGGGTCACCCGCTACAAGGAGCGGCGCAAGGAGACGCAGGGAAGGCTCGAGGACACGCGCGAGAACCTGACCCGCGTCGAGGACATCCGTGTCGAACTCGGCAGCCAGATGGAGAAGCTGGAAGCGCAGGCCGAGGTGGCGCGGCGCTACCAGTCGCTGAACGAGCAACTGGTGCAGCGCCAGCAGGTGCTGTGGCTGGTCAGGAAGCGCGAAGCCGAGGCCGAGCGGCAGCGGGTGGCGCTCGAAGTCGAGCGCGCCGTGACCGATCTCGAGGGGCAGAATGCGGCGCTGCGCCAGACCGAGGCGCGCGCCGAGGAAACCCGCGAGGCGCATTTCGCCGCCGGCGACGCGCTGCACCAGGCGCAGGGCGACATGTACGCGGCCAATGCCGAAGTGGCGGGCCTCGAGGCCGAGATCCGCCATCGCCGCGAGTCGCGCAATCAGCTTGAGGCGCGCCTGGTCCAGCTCGAGGACGAGCTTCTGCACTGGAACCGGACGGCCGAGAAGCTCGCGGTCGACCGCCAGAAATGGGAGGAATTGCAGGAGGCCACCCGCCTGCGCGTCGCCGAGGCCGGCGAGCGCCTGCGTGACCAGATGAACATCGCGCCGCAGGTCGAGGAAAGCCACGCCCAGGCGCAGGAGGAACTGCAACGCCTGCGCACCCGGACGAGCAACGGCGAGCAGCGTCTCGAGGTCGAACTGACCAACAAGGCGCATGCCCAACGCGCCCTGCAGTCGATTGCCCAGCGCCGCGAGCGGCTGCGCGAGGAGGGCGGCGGCCAGGATGCGCCGGACGCGCTCGACCTCGCCGGCAAGGAAGAGGAGCTGGCGCTGCTGCGCGAGGAACTGGCAGGCGATCAGGATCATCTGCAGCAGTTGCAGCAGGAATTGCCGCAGCTCGAAGCGGCGCGCCGCCAGGTGCAGGACGAATTGCAACGCGGCGAGCGCGAGCTGGCCGCCGGCCAGGCGCGCCGGGCGGCGCTCGAGCAGATGCAGGCGCGGGCGCGGGAGACGGGCGAACTGCCGGAATGGCTGCGCCGCCACGGGCTCGAAGACGCGCCCGCGTTGTGGCAGCAGATTCATGTCGATGCCGGTTGGGAAGATGCCGTCGAGGCCGTGCTGCGCGAGCGGCTGAACGCCATTCCCTGTGATGACCCGGCCAAGCTCGATGAATGGCTGCATGACCGGCCCGCTGCCCGGCTCGCCGTGACCCTGCCGGCCGACGCGGCGAATGGCGAGCGGGTCGGGCGGCTGAGCGAGCGCGTGCGCAGCGACAACCCGGCACTTGCCGCCGCACTCTCTGACTGGCTGGCGCCGGTGCTTGCCGCCGACAGTCTGGATGCGGCGCTGGCGCGTCGTGTCGGGTTGCCTTCCGGGGCAATGCTGGTAACCGCTGGCGGCGACCTGCTGACCCGTGCCAGCGTCACCTTCTTCGCGCCGGACAAGGGCGAGCACGGGCTCCTCGAACGCCAGCGCGAGATC